>CAYORO010000309.1:0-4480 GCA_964406355.1 uncultured Limibaculum sp. | reverse complement strand
CCGGCTGCGCGGTGGTGATCAGCCACGACCGGTTCTTCCTCGACCGGATCTGCACCCACATCCTCGCCTTCGAGGGCGACGCCCATGTCGAGTGGTTCGAGGGCAATTTCGAGGCCTATGAGGAGGACAAGATCCGCCGCCTCGGCCCCGACGCCGTCGAGCCGAAGCGCATCAAGTACAAGAAGTTCACCCGCTGAGCCGAAGCGTGCTATTGCTCAGCCGACGCAATGCGAGGGGCCGAGAGATGACGACAATCACCAGACTGGCCGCGGTGGCCGCGCTGGCGGCCTGGATGGGCGAGGCGCGCGCGATCACCTATGAGCTTGCCTCGACCGACATCACCTTTCTGGGGCTCGGCACCTTCGATCTCTCCGGCACGATCGAGACCGATGGCATGCTGGGTCCGCTGACCGAGGCGAATATCACGCGGGGGATGGCGGTCGCGACCCCGCGGGCCGGCGGCACGGCGATCACGCTGACGGTCGACCCGGTCATGGCCACCAGTCTCAGCTTTTCGAGAGTGGAAGTGACGGCCTCGCCGTCGGCGCTGACGGTCGACTTCGAGGTCGGTGGCGAGATCCGGTTCGAGGCGCTCGGCGGCGCAGCCTTCGGGTTCAGGCAGAGCTCGATCATCCCCTTCGTGGAGGCGCCTGGCCTGATCACCACCGCGGTCACGCCGATCTCGGACACCAACAGCGGCGTGATCGCCGCCGTGGTCCCCCTGCCTGCGGGCCTCCCGCTTCTGCTGACCGGCGGCCTCGCGGCCGTCGCGGTGATGGCACGCCGACGGGCCTGACGTCGCGCCGGCTGATCGTCTATCTCCGTCCGGGCGCGGTCGCCTTCGCGGTGGTCCTGCTGTGGCGATGACGCGCGGGGGCATCGCTCCACCGGATCGAGAGTGTGATCGGCCTCGTCCTCGCCGCCGCCGGTCCCGGCCGATTGGACGCGCGGTGCGTTTCGAGAACTCCGCTTGTGTGTCCGTATGTACGAGCGTATATACGGCCGAGAGTTCAATGCGGCCGGGGCGCGCTGAAATGAAGGCGGTGAAGCAGATCAAGCAGTATGGGAACGGCGCGTTCGTCCCCGTGTCCCGTGACGAATTGCGCGCGCTTGGTGCGGAGATCGGCAGCGAAATCTCGGTGACCGTGGAGGACGGGCGGATGACCGTCGCCAAGACCGACTCGCGCTATGAGCGCACCCGACGGTCCGCCGAGCGCATGGCCGAGCGCTATGCCCACACCCTCAAGCTCTTCGGGCAGTGACGGACCTCGAGTGGCCCGAGCCACAGGCGATCCTTGCAGTCCTGAAAGCGCAGATGTCGAAGGCCGGCGCGGATCTCGAGATCGCCGCGCCGAATGCCCTGACGGCTGGGTTCGATCGCGCGCGTCTCGCCGCCGAGCACGAGCCCGCCGCCTCCCCCTTCCACCTCGCGGCGCTGATGTGCGAGGGTATCACGACGCACCATGCGCTGGTGGACGGCGACAAGCGGCTCGCCTGGCTCGGCGCGGTGGTGTTTCTCGACCTCAACGGATGGTACTTGGATGCGCCGGAGGTGGCGGCCTTCGAGGCGGGCATGGCGGTGATCCGCGGAGAGGCCGACGTTGGGTCGCTTGCGGCGTTCTTCGAGGCCCACGCGATCGATCTCGGCGGTGCGGACTAGGGGGCGAGGATGTCGGAGCAGGAGTTCTTCAGCGAGCTCTATGACAGCGATTTCGAGCGGGTGCGCGACTGTGCGCTCACCCAGCTCAAGCACGCCGCCGCTATCGAGCGCCTGCTCGGCGCCACCGCCCATCTGCCCGCCCCGCGGGTGCTGAGCCTCGGCTGTGGCGACGGCCATCTGGAGCGCATGGCGGCGCCGCGGCTCGGCCAGATCTGGGGCGTCGACATCTCCGAGGTCGGCATCGCCCAGGCCACCCGCCGCGCCGAGGCGGCCGGCCTCGCCAACACCCAGTTCCGCTGTGAGGACGTGACCCGGATGGCGCCGCCCGAGGGGGGCGCATTCGATGCGATCTGGGCGCTCGGCTTCCTCCACCACATCCGCGACGAGGAGCTCGACCAGGTGATCGCGCATTCCCTCTCGCTCCTCGTCCCGGGCGGGGTGATGATCTCGACCGACCCCAATGCGCGGCGTCTGGTCGCCCTCCTCACCCCGCTCGTGCGCCGCACCCATGAGAAGTACCACTCGCCCGACGAGCGCGAGCTCGTGCCCGGCGACCTGGCGATGCGCTATGAGGGCGCCGGTTTCACCATGGAGCGCGTCTTCTACCACGATTTCTTCACGGGGCCGCTCGCCTGGCTCTGGCCGTCGATCCCGCGGCCGCTCGCCCAGGTCGTCTGGCAGTCCGACCGCGCAATCCGGCTCATCGGCCCCCTCGCGCGGCTGAGCAGCAGCTTCATGGTTTTCGCCCGGAAGCCCGGATAGCCTCACCGGCCCAAGCATGACGAACGGGGACACGCAATGAAGGTCGAGGCGGCTATCCTCTATCTGGTGCCAGGGAGCGCGGGGCTTCTCGTCTTTCTCGTCTGGCGGTGGCTCGCAGGGCCGTCGCTCCACTGGATCGAGAGCGTGATCGGCCTAGTCCTCGCCGCCGGGGTGTTCCTCGCGCTCCATCTGTTTCTGCGCCGCCGCCTCGGCCGCTGACGCGCCGCGCACCCGCCTCTGGACCGCGGTTGGCGGGGGTGCCATCTTGCAACGCACGAGGCCGCGCGCGGCCTCAACCGCACGAGGGACGCTATGGACGCCGGGTTCGCATTCTCAACCATCGTGCTCCTGGGCCTTGGCGCCGCGGGCTATGGCTATTTCGCCCGGGTGCAGTACCACGCCCGCGAGCGGGAGCAGCGGGTGCTCTATTATCGGCGGGTGTTCACCGACCTGAAGAACGCCGAGCAGCATTTCCTGAGACACCGCGGGACATTGGCCGACCTCCTCGGGATGGATGAGATCACCGCGCGCCAGGTGCTCGAGGACGCGAAATTCGCCTCCCGCGGGCTGATCACCTACAACCCCTCGGACTTCCACCGGATCACCGAGGAGGAGGCCGAGCGCATGCTCGCGCTCACCACCGAGCTCAAGGCCGCCGACAGCACGATCGAGGCCTGCCAGGAGGCGGCGATGTCGGGCTCGAACCGGCTCCCCGCGCTCCATGAGGACCTGATGCGCCGCGTCGACCGGATCAGCGGCGAGGCCGGCGCACTCAACAGCCGGTTCAAGTCGAAGACCACCGATTATTTCTGGAGCGAGTGACGCCACCGGCGTCGCAGCCGCCACGCCGCAACGAGGCGGACATGGTCGATCGGCAGGAGCGCCGCGCGCAGATCGCCAGCAGCCCCAGCATCAGCCTATAGGCCGGGAAGGCGAGGTTGGAGGCGATCGCCTGCGGGCGGGGCCAGATCATCGAGCTCGTCGAGATGGTCAGAAGCGCCAGGCCGGCCGCGATCAGGCCGATCAGGTCTGCGAGCCTCGTCAGCACTCCAGGTTCCCCAACCCGGCATCGTGGGTCGCACCGCAACATTCTTCCTGCCGTGATATCGGTCACATCCCGGGCGCGATCTCGGGGCTTTCGTCGCCGGCCCGCCGCTGGTATCCTTCAGATAGCTGTCAACAACGGAAAGGAGGTGATCCGATGTCGAGTGAGATCTTTGGGCGTTCGGATCTGGATGCGCTGGCCAGGATGGCAAAGGAGCAGCCTCTTTTCCATTGCTGAGCCGGCGGGGCCGCAGGCCGTCCGGACCGGACGACCGATGCTCACGGGAAGGGCCGCGGCCGACGCGGCCCTTCTTCTTTTTTTGACCCGGGGTTGCGAGCACGCGCGTGACGATGCCTCTGCCCATGACCGACACACCAGCTGCCGCGTCGCGGCCCGTGGTCAAGCTGCGTCCGGGCAAGGGGCGGCGGCTCCGCGAGGGCGCCCCGTGGGTCTATGCGGACGAGATCGCGATGGACCGGCGCACCCGTGCGCTCGTGCCCGGGAGCCTCGTCCGCCTCGTCGAGCCCAACCGCGACGGCGAGGACCGCCCGCTCGGGCTCTTCGCCTTCAACGCCGAGAGCCAGATCGCCGCGCGGTTCCTCGATCCTGACCCCGAGGCGGAGATCGGCCCGGACTGGTTTGCCGCCAAGCTCCGCCGTGCGCGCCTGCTCCGCTGCGACCCGGAGACCGGCGCGCCCCAGCGGTATTGCCGCCTCGTCCATGCCGAGGGCGACGGGTTGCCGGGCCTCGTGATCGACCTCTACGGCGCCGCCGCGGTGATCCAGCCCAACGCCGCCTGGGCCGATCGGCTGCTGGACGCCATCCTGGCCGCCCTGCTTGCGCTCGAGGGACTTGAGATCGAGGCCGTCGTCGTCAACGCCGCCTCCCGCGTGCGGGCGCTCGAGGGGCTCGGGAGCCATGTGACGGTCGTCCACGGCGCGGTCGAGGGCCCGGTCGAGGTCGAGATGAACGGCGCGCTCTATCTCGCCGACCTCCTCGGCGGGCAGAAGACC
>CAYORO010000308.1:0-4493 GCA_964406355.1 uncultured Limibaculum sp. | reverse complement strand
GACCGGGGATACGGGCGGAGAGCGTGACGCGCCCCATCGCCCGCGGGACGCGCCGCAGCACTCAAAAGGGTGGGGGGAGCGCGAGGAGATCCCCATGGGAGACCCGGACACGGGTCGCGCCTTCGCGGGCTCCACGCCAGGTTTCGGCCTCGGTGCCGAGGCGCGGCGCCACGGCAGCGGCCGTGCCCCGGGCGAGGTCGGCGATGAGAGCGCCGTCACGGGGCTGTTCGAGCACCCAGTCGCTCGGGCCCTCGATCACGGCATAGCCGGTGGCGCGCAGGCGGCGCACGAGGTGGCGGTGGGCGCCGGGCCCGAGCGCGGGACCGAGGCCCTTGTCGCGGCGCTGGTCGGCGTGGAAGGCGGCGCGGACCGAGGCGTCGAGCGGATGGGCCGGCTCCCAGATCTCGGTTCCCGTATAGCTGAGTGCGGCGAGGAGCGGCAGGCGGCGGGCTGCAAGCGCCATGACCAGCCGGTCGATCCAGTCGCGGCCCGCGAGGTCGAAGAAAGCCGAGGCGGTGACGAGATCGGGCGCCGCTGCAAGCAATAGATCGATCCCGGCCGCGAAATCGGCAGCCAAGGTCTGGATCCGTGCGCCCTCGGGGGGCACGGCCCGGGCGAGAAGGCTCGGATCGGCATCGGCCAGCACCCAAAGCTGGGGGCCGGGCAGCAGCGGCGCCAACGCATGCATGGTCGCGCCGGTCCCGGCGCCGAGATCAAGGATCCGGATCGCTCCCCGACCCGCGACCGTTCGCGCCAGCGCCGCGGCCACGGACGGGTTGCGCGCGCGCCGGTCCGCTGCGGCGCGGAGTGCGAGCCAGTCGGCCGAGAAGCTCACCGGGCGCGGTCGAGCGGGGCGTCGGCGACGGCGGCGAGCGCCTCGGCCACGATTCGCGCGGTCTCGTCCCAGCGGGGCAGCCGGGCCGCCGCCTCGCGGCAGCGCGCGGCGAGATCGCTGCGGGCGGCTCGCGCGGTCACCAGCGGATGGAGCGCCTCGGCAAGGGCTCCGGGGTCGTCGGGCGGGACGAGCAGCGCGGCGCCGAGGGTCGCCTCGGGCACCGCGCCGGCCTTAGTGCCGACCACGGGCAGGCCCGCCGCCATCGCCTCGGTGAAGGCCATGCCGTAGCCCTCGTAACGGGACGCGAGCACGAAGAGATCGGCCGCTGCGTAGCGTCGCGCGAGGGCCTCGGCGGTCTCGGCACCGGCGAAGGTCACGCGATCGGCGAGGCTGAGCTCCGCCGCGAGCGCCCGGAGTTCTGCCTCCCGCGCAGGGTCGGCCGCCGCGCCAACAATGGTCAGCCGCCAGTCGAGCGCCCAGAGCCGGCCGAGCGCGCGGAGCAGCACGTCATGGCCCTTGCGCGGTGTTAGCGAGCCGACGGACAGGATCTCGACCCTGCCGCCGGCCGGCTGCGGGATCGCGTGCAGTGTCGGGCGATCGGTGCCGGGGCGGGCGACGCGGATGCGCGCGCGCGGGACGCCGAACTGGTCGGCCAGGATCTCGGCCGTGGTCGCGGAGGTCGCCACGACGCCCGATACGGCCGCAAGTGCTGCCCGTTCGCAGGCGACAAGCCGCTCGGCCTCGCGCGGCGCGAGCCCGGTCTCGAGCCCGAGCGGGTGATGGCAGAGCGCGACCACAGGCCCCGACGCACCGGCAATCGCCCGTGGCGGCAGGGCGCCGAGGGCCAGCCCGTCGACCAGGATCGGCCAGCCGGCCGGTCCGAGCGCGAGCCGGCTCGCGGCCTCGTCGATCATCGCGGCCGAGGCGAGCGGGAAGCCCCCGGGCAGCGGCCAGTGGCGAAGCCGCACCCCGCCGGTCTCGGCCCGCTGGAGCAGCCGCCGCGCATAGGCGTAGCCGCCTGTCGGCGTTGCGAGATCCCCCGGCACGGCGAAGAGGGCCGAGATCGTCGGGCCCGCCGGGGTGCCCGCCGTTGGTCCCTTGGCGTCGTCGCCGTCCCTCACAGGGCCGCCTCGTGCCAGGCGCGCGCCACATGGCTCTCGTGGAGCGTGACGCGGAGCCGGGAGAGCCCCTCCGCGCCCGCGCCAAGCGCCCCCGAGCGCGCCGCCGTGGCCATGGCGTCGAAGATGTGGCGGCAGAGGAATTCGGTGGTGGTCAACTTGCCGGCGAACTCGGGCAGCGTGTCGAGATTGGCGTAGTTGAGCGGCGCCAGCACGGCCTTCAGCGCGTCGAGCGCGCGGCCGATATCGACGACGATCGCGTCGGCTGTCAGCTCCTCGCGGAAGAACGCGACATCGACCGTGAAGGTCGCCCCATGCAGCGCCTGCGCCGGGCCGAACACCTCGGACGGCAGCGAATGGGCGATCATGATGTGGTCGCGGACCTCGACGGCATACATGCGTCACTCCTTAGTCATAAGCGATCCGCGTGGCGATACCCGGCGCGTCCGGCGCGAGCAAGCGGGGCAGCGCCGCGGGCAACGCGCCGAACGCGACTTCCTCGGTTATCAGGATGTCGAAGCGGGGATCGCGGAGCGTCGCGAGCGCGGCCGCGAGGCGCTCCGCGTGGCTCGTGCTGGCGCGCCGGGACCGCGCGACATGGCCGACCTGGCTCGACACGATCCGCAAGCGCCGCGCGTGGAAGGCGCCGCCGAGCGGGACCGGCACCTCGGCATCACCGTACCAGGAGAGCTCGATCACCCGTCCCTCGAAGACGAGGCAATCAAGCGCCGCCTTCAGCCCTCCCGCGGTCGCCGAGCAGTGGAAGGCGGCAACGTGATCGCTCGCCAGTTCCGTCGGGTGACGGAAGGTAAAATTAAATTCACGAGCAATGCTGCGTCGCGGCGCTAGAACGTCGACCAACGTGATCTTGAGATCGGAATGCGACGACAACTGCCCAGCCACCAGCGCGCCGACGAGGCCCGCCCCGATCACGGCCACCCGCGAGCCGGGAGCGAGGTCTGCGTCCCAGATCGCGTTGAGGGCCGTCTCCGCATTGGCGGCGAGCACCGCGCGCTCGGGCGGGACGCCGTCGGGCAGCGGGCAGACGGCCTCGACGGGCAGGCGCAGGCGCGTCTGGTGCGGGTGGAGCGCGAACACGCGGCGCCCGATCAACGCGCGGGCCGCGTCCCCCTCCGCCGCCACCACCTCGCCGACCGCCGCATAGCCGTATCGGACCGGGAAGGGGAAGTCGCCCTCCTGGAACGGCGCGCGCATCCGGCTCCATTCGCTCTCGGGCACCCGGCCCTCGAACACCAGCCGCTCGGTGCCGCGGGAGAGCGCGCCGTGGGTGGTGCGGATCTCGACCCAGCCGGGTGCGAGCGGCGGCAGCGCCACGCGGCGGATCTCCGCCCGGCGCGGCCCGGTGTAGACGAGCGCCTCGGCGCTGTCCCCCGCCGCCATGCCGCCCGCCGTGATGTCTCCCGTCGACATATCGCCCCCTGCGCGCCCGCCCTGGGGCGCGTCCTCGCCCGTCCCCCATGGCATCCCGCTCCGGCGCGGTCCAGCATCCGAGGTGCCCTGTGAGCCTTGTCAGCCACCACGAGACCCGGGACCTGCCCATCGCCGGCAGGACGATCCCGTTTCCGAAGCGCCGCCGCGAGGATCCGCGGACCACGCCGGCCGGGCTCCAGAGCAAGCGCGCGCTTGCCTGGCGCCGGGCCGCGATCGCGGCACTCACGCTGGCGAGCCTCGCCGCGCTCTTCGCGCTGCTCTGGGGGGTGTTCGCCCCCGGGGGCTTGGCCGTCACCGATATCGTGATCCTGACCTGTTTCCTCGTCGGCGCGCCCTGGACCGTGATGGGCGTCTGGAACGCGCTGATCGGCGTCTGGCTCCTGCATGCGCGGCGCGACGGCCTCGCGCTGGTGGCGCCTCATCTCGCGGCCGGCGAGACCGATCGGGCGATCACGAGCCGCGTCGCGCTGGTGATGTTCCTGCGCAACGAGCCGCCGGACCGCTCGTTCCGGCGCCTGCTGGCGATGCGCGAGAGCCTCGAGGCCACCGGCGAGGCAGCGCGCTTCGACATCCACGTGCTCTCGGACACTTCTGACCCCGCGATTGCCGCCGAAGAGGATCGCCTTTTTTCCAAGCTTCGAGGACGGCTCGGCGGCGGGCGCGCGCACTACCGCAGGCGCACGCAGAACACGGGCTTCAAGGCGGGCAATCTGCGCGAGTTCGTCACCCGCTGCTCGCCGGACTACGATCTCTTCCTGCCGCTCGACAGCGACAGCCTGATGTCGGGTGCGGCGATCCTCAAGATGGTGCGCATGATGGAGGCGCATCCCCGGATCGGCATCCTCCAGAGCCTCGTCGTCGGCAGCCCGGCGACAAGCGCATTCGCCCGGATCTTCCAGTTCGGCATGCGCCACGGGATGCGCAGCTACACCATGGGCGCGAGCTGGTGGCAGGGCGATTGCGGACCCTACTGGGGGCACAACGCGCTGATCCGCATGGGGGCGTTTCGCCGCCACTGCCGCCTGCCCATGTTGCCGGGCGAGGCCCCGCTCGGCGGCCATGTGCTCAGCCATGACCAGATCGAGGCG
>CAYORO010000307.1:0-4507 GCA_964406355.1 uncultured Limibaculum sp. | reverse complement strand
CTCGGCTGCCCGAAGGCGCTGGTGGACAGCGAGCGCATCCTCACGCGGCTTCGGGCCGAGGGCTATGCGATCTCGCCGGACTACGCGGGCGCCGAGGCGGTGATCGTCAACACCTGCGGGTTTCTCGACACGGCCCGCGCCGAGAGCCTCGAGGCGATCGGCGAGGCGCTGGCGGAGAACGGGCGGGTGATCGTGACCGGGTGCCTCGGCGCCGAGGCAGATCTGGTGCGTGCGGCGCATCCCTCGGTGCTGGCGGTCACGGGGCCGCATCAGTACGAGGCGGTGATCGGAGCGGTGCACGAGGCCGTGCCGCCGGCGCCGGACCCCAAGATCGACCTGATCCCCGCGGCGGGCGTGCGGCTGACCCCGCGCCACTACGCCTATCTGAAGATCTCCGAGGGCTGCAATCACGGCTGCCGCTTCTGCATCATCCCGCAGATGCGCGGGAAGCTCGCCTCGCGACCCGCGGGCGCGGTGCTGCGCGAGGCCGAACGGCTGGTGGCGGCGGGCGTCCGCGAGCTTCTGGTGATCAGCCAGGACACCTCGGCCTATGGCACCGATCTCGGCCATGCCGAGAGCGACTGGCGAGGCGCGGCGGTGCCGGCGCATCTGGTGGATCTCGCCCGCGGGCTCGGCAGCCTCGGCGCGTGGGTGCGGCTCCACTATGTCTATCCCTACCCCCATGTCGACCGGCTGATGCCGCTGATGGCCGAGGGGCTGGTGCTCCCCTATCTCGACATCCCGTTCCAGCATGCCGCGCCCACCGTGTTGCGCGCGATGCGCCGGCCGGCCGCTGCCGAGAAGACGCTCGACCGGATCCACGCCTGGCGCCGCGAGGTGCCGGAGCTGACGCTGCGCTCGACTTTCATCGTCGGCTTCCCCGGAGAGACGGAGGCGGATTTCGAGACGCTGCTCGACTGGCTCGAGGAGGCCGAGCTCGACCGGGTCGGCTGTTTCACCTACGAGAACGTCGCGGGCGCGGCGGCCAACGACCTGCCCGGGCATGTGCCCGAGGAGGTCAAGGAGGCGCGCTGGGAGCGCTTCATGGAGGCTGCGCAGGCGATCTCGGCGCGCCGCCTCGCCGCGAAGATCGGGCGTGAGATCGACGTGCTGATCGACGAGGCGGGCCCGGAGGGCGCCGTCGGGCGCTCCAAGGGCGATGCGCCGGAGATCGACGGCACGGTCGCGATCGCGGACGGCGCCGCCCTCAGCCCTGGCGACATCGTGCGCGTGCGGGTGACGGGTGCCTCCGAATACGATCTCGAAGGCCGGCTCGCCTGAGGCGTCCCGTCCGCATTCCAGAGCTCGTCACCGATCGGCTCCGACTGCGCGCCTGGCAGCCCGAGGATGTCGGCCCCTTCGCCGCGATCAATGCGGACCCGGAGGTGATGACGCATCTTGGCGGCCCGCTCAGTCCGCGCGACAGCGAGATGATCCTCGGGCGGTTCCTGCAGAAATGGGTCGAGGAGCCCGACTTCGGCTGGTGGGCGCTCGAGCGTCGCGACAGCCCCGGACTGATCGGCTTCGCAGGCCTCGGGCGGCCCGATTTCGAGGAGCCGCCGGCGCCCTGTGTCGAGATCGGCTGGCGTCTCGCGCGCGGCGTCTGGGGGCTGGGATACGCGACCGAGGCGGCGCGCGGCTGTCTCGCCTGGGGGTTTGGCCGGGTCGGGCTCGAGGAGATCCTCTCTTTCACCGTGCCGCAGAACGGGCGTTCGCGGCGCGTGATGGACCGGATCGGCCTCCGCCACGACCCGAGCGGCGATTTCGACCATCCGCTGGTCCCGGTCGAGAGCCCGCTCCGGCGCCATCTCCTCTATCGGATCAGCCGGGCGGCCTGGGAGGCCTCGCGCCAGGGCGCCTGAGGGCCGCTCAGCTCTCCGGGGAGAGCGGGGTCTCGCGGCGGAAGAAGATCGAGAGCGTGCCGATCTCAAAGCCCCACTTCGTCACCGAGGCGCGGTTGATCAGCACCTGGTCGTCGATCTGCCAGAGCCAGTCGTCGAAGCTGACGCGCAGCGTGCCGTCCGGCGTCTGCAGATCGATCGTGTAGCGCCAGTTGAAGGCGTTGCCCGATTCCTCGCCGGTCGCCTCGCCGATCACGCCCTCGGCGGTCCCGGTCCAGGTCTCGTCGGAGGTCTGGGTCAGGCGCCAGATCCGCTGCTCGGTCGTGCCGTCCTCATAGACGAAGTCCTCGGTGAGGGTCAGCGTCTCGCCGTCCCACTCCCCGAGCGCATCGACAACGAAGCTGCGCCGCACATCGCCGAAGCGGTCCTGGAAGATCCCGTGGGCGGTCAGCCGCCCCTCGAGGAAGCGCTCGAGCTCGAGCTCCGGCCCCTGGCCGGCGAAATCCTCAAGCTCCGGCCCCCCGCAGGCGGCAAGACCAAGACTGACGACAAGGGCGGACAAGACACGGATGCTCATGACGGGCGACATAGCCTCCGCCTATCGCTGTCAAGCGCGGATTGCGCGGCAATCCGGGCTCGCCTAGCGTCCTGTGTGCCAGATCCGGTCGAGGAGCGTATCGATGCCGTCCACTCGCTGTCTCACCCGCCGGATCGCCGGGCTCGCTCTCGTTGGCGGGATCGTCGCCGGGTGCGCAGCGGAGCCGTCCCTGCCGGATCTCGGGCGGATCTATTCCGAGGTGAGCGCGGCCAACACCGGCGTCGATCGCCGGCCACTGATCACGGTTCCGGGCACCCTCGGCTCGCGGCTGCGCGACCGCGAGACCGGCCGGGTCGTCTGGGGCGGCGGGAGCCGCGGGCTCTCGGCCGATCCCGAGGATCCGGTCGAGGCGGCGTTGATCGCGCTCCCGATCCTGCCCGAGGACGTGCCGCTCTCCGCGCTGCGTGACGGGGTCGAGCCCTTTGGCCTCGTCGAGACCGTCACGCCCGAGGTGCTCGGCATCCCGCTCGATGTCGATGTTTATGCCGGGGCGCTCCAGACGCTCTCGGCCGGGGGCTTCCGGTCCGAGACGCGCTCCGCCATCGAGGTGCTCGACCCGCGCGGCGACGGCAGCCAGCGCCGGGCGGTGACGCCGGCCGACTACGAGGCGCTGTCGAACGAGCGGCCCGTGGCCGCGTTCCACTTCGACTATGACTGGCGGCGCGACATCCCGACGATCGCCCGCGAGTTCCACGAATTCGTCATCCTGCGCAAGCGCCAGGTCGCGGCGATCCGCTCGATCTACGAGCGCCGCACGGTGTCGCCCGACGAGGTGAGCTTCGATCTGCTGGCGCACAGCATGGGCGGGCTGGTCACGCGCTACTACCTGATGCACGGGCCGGTCGATCTGCCCGAGGACGGCTCGCTGCCGCCGGTCACATGGGAGGGCGCGCGCCACTTCCAGCGCGTGGTGATCGTCGCGACGCCG
This sequence comes from uncultured Limibaculum sp., assembly GCA_964406355.1. Lineage (GTDB taxonomy): Bacteria > Pseudomonadota > Alphaproteobacteria > Rhodobacterales > Rhodobacteraceae > Thermohalobaculum. The sequence goes on along the minus strand of CAYORO010000307.1, from coordinate 1,140 downwards.
AATGCAGGCTCGATCCTCGCCGCCGAGAACCTGATCAACGGCAAGTCGCTCGGGCCGCTCCAGCCCTTCTATCCGCCGGGGCTCCTCGCGACCCATGCCTCGCCCTGGCAGCTCTTCCCGCGGGCGCGGCACAACCGGCTGAGGCTCGGCAACCGGGACGGCCCGCCGCTCAACCCCCTCGACCCCGCGCTCTGGGAGAAGCATCGGTGGGGCCTCCTAGATCCCGGGAGTGCGGAGCTCCTCGAACTGCTCCTGCCAGAGGTTGAGGATGCCGAGGAGCGGCGACGCCTTGCGGCCGTGCACCAGGCCCGCCTGATGCGCCGTGCCGCGCAGTTCCACGCGGCGATGGACCGTTGGGCGCCGACCCCGCCGGGCTTCGAGACGTTCCTTGTGGTCGGCGGCGGCTTCGCCACGCCCGCGGCCGCCACCGTCGACCCCGACACCGGCAGCTTCCAGCTGACCGAGCGCGAGGAGGGCGACGGGGTCGTGCTGCGCGCCTCGGTCCTGCTCGACGAGCGCCAGGGCAGCGACCGCCGCACCGGGCTCGAGACGCCGCTCCGCTTCGACCAGACGCTGTTTCTGCCGGACGAGCATGTGGAGCTGACCAAGAACCCGGTCTTTGGCGACAACCTGCTGTTCTGGCTCCTCGAGCAGCCACGCCCGACGGACGAGCTCGCCGAGCCGACCGAAGGGCTGCTGGTGGCGGCAGAGACGGTGGCCGAAGAGGAGGCCGACGCCGAGGGGCCGCGAACCTTCGGCGCAGGCGATCGTTGAGCGCCGGGCGCCCGGCCGGCGCGCGAGGCCCCTTGTTGCGCGCCGGGGCCGTCGCTAGGGTCGCGCGCAATCCAGATCGGGACGGGAGAGGACGGCATGAAGAAGGTCTATGCGACGGCGGCCGAGGCGCTCGACGGCGTGCTCGAGGACGGCATGCTGATCGCGGCAGGCGGGTTCGGGCTCTGCGGGATCCCCGAGCTTCTGATCGCGGCGATCCGCGACAGCGGCGCCAAGGACCTGACGGTTGCCTCCAACAATTGCGGGGTCGACGATTTCGGCCTCGGCCTCCTGCTCCAGACCAAGCAGATCAGGAAGATGATCAGCTCCTATGTCGGCGAGAACGAGGAGTTCATGCGCCAGTATCTC
>CAYORO010000306.1:0-4519 GCA_964406355.1 uncultured Limibaculum sp. | reverse complement strand
GGGGTTCCTGCAGCTCTCGGGCTTCATGCATATGAACCTCGACCGGCATATGGACGCCCATGTCGAGCAGTTCCGCAATCTCGTGCGCGGCGACGGCGACAGCGCGGCCGGTCACCGGGCCTTCTATGACGAGTATCTCGCGGTGATGGACCTGACGGCCGAGTTCTATCTCGAGACCGTCGAGGTGGTGTTCCAGAAGCACGCGCTGCCCAAGGGCCAGTTCACCCATCGCGAGCGGCCGGTCCGCCCCGACGCGATCACCGACATTGCGCTGATGACCATCGAGGGCGAGAAGGACGACATCACCGGCCGCGGTCAGACCGAGGCGGCCCAGCACCTCACCCCGCGCCTGCCCGACCACAAGAAGCTTCACTTCGTGCAGGCCAAGGTGGGGCATTACGGCGTGTTCAACGGCTCGCGCTTCCGGGCGCAGATCCAGCCGAAGATCCGCGACTTCATCCGGATCAACCGCGCCATGGTCGACGGGCGCCAGCTGACCAACGCCGCGGAGTGAGCGCCCGGTGAGATCCGCTGCACGCATGGGCGCCTGACACGCGGTGCGCCTCTTCCGCCCGCGGCCCCTGCCCGCCGAGATTGCCCTCACCGATCCGCCGGTCACCGTGCGCCTGCGCGTCCTGGCGCGGGCGCGACGTTTCACGCTTCGGCCAACGCCCGATGGCGGGGCAGTGCTGACGCTTCCCGAGGGCATGCGCGAGGGCGACGCGCGGGACTTTCTCTGTCGCCATGCGGAGTGGCTCCGCGGCGCGCTCTCACGCCAGCCCGAGCAGCTTGCCGTCGGCCTCGGCACGGCGCTGCCGGTCGACGGGCGCGCACGGGTGATCGTGGGCGCGGCCCGGCGGGGCCCGGCAGAGCTCGAGGAGGACCGGCTGCTCCTCGGCGCCGGGCGCCGGGCGGGGCCTGCGGCGGCCGCCTTTCTCAAGGCCCATGCGCGTGCCCGGATCGTGCCGCTGGCCGAGGCCCATGCCGCGACCCTCGGCCACGCCATCACCGGGATCGCGTTTCGCGACACACGGTCGCGCTGGGGCTCCTGCTCGGCCTCGGGGAGGCTCGCCTTCTCCTGGCGCATCGCCATGGCGCCGCCCGAGGTGCAGGCCTACCTGGCGGCGCATGAGGTGGCCCATCTCGCCGAGATGAACCACTCGCCCGCCTTCTGGCGCGTGGTTGCGAGGCTGATGCCCGACCATGCGCGGCCGCAAGCCTGGCTGAAGCGCGAGGGTCGCGGCCTCCACCGCTACCGGTTCGAGAGCTGAGCCCTCAGCGGTCGGCGCCCGGCTGAGGGAGCGAGGTCCCGTTTGGCCCGCCCCCGGCCGCCTCCTCGCGGGTCGCAGCGCCGAGGCCACGCAGCACGTCGTTGAACACCTCGCGCACGAGCGAGGCCTCCCGCTCCGCCTCGGACCCCCGCACGGCCGACACCCGCGCAGCCGGCGCCGCACCCGCCTCCATCGCGAGCGGGACCGGCGAGAGCCCCTCATGGAGCCGCACCGCCACCGCGCGCCAGATATCGGCGGGCAGCCCCCCACCCGTCACGCCGACGAGCGGCGTGTTGTCGTCATTGCCCATCCAGACGCCGACCGCATAGGCACCCGTAAAGCCGATGAACCACGCATCGCGCGCGGCCTGGGTGGTGCCGGTCTTGCCCGCAACCTGCCAGCGCGGGAGCCGCGCCCGCTGCCCGGTGCCCTGCTCGACGACGCCGTGCATCATCCAGGTGAGCTGTCGGGCCACCGCGCGCGACATCACCGCCTGCCCGGCGACCGCCCGGTCGCGCAGGATCGGCGTCGGGTCGTCGCGCAGGCTGAGCGTGCGGAGCCCGGTGGGCCGCACCCGGCGCCCCTCGGACGCGATCGTTGCATAGAGCCCGGTCATCTCGACGAGCGTCGCCTCGGAGGTGCCGAGCGCGACAGACGGTCCCTCGGCAATCGGCGTCGTCAGCCCCATCTCGGTCGCGAGCGCGCGCACCCGCCCGCGCCCGACGCGCTCGGAGAGCCGCACCGCCACGGTGTTGATCGAGCGGGCCAGCGCCTCCTCGAGCGTCACCGGGCCGCGATAGCCGCCGCCATAGTTCTCCGGAGCCCAGCCGCGGATCCGGATCGGCGCATCCTCGATTACGCTCTGGGGCGAGAAGCCCGCCTCGAGCGCAGCCGCATAGACCACCGGCTTGAAGGCGCTGCCGGTCTGGCGCATCGCCTGGGCCGCGCGGTTGAAGCGCCCGGCCTTGTCGTCGCGCCCGCCGACCATCGCGCGCACCGCCCCGTCGAGGTCCATCACCACCACGGCCGCCTGCGCGGTGCTGCCCTCCCGGACCTTCTCGGCATAGATCTCGGCGAGCCCGGCCTCGGCCGCGACCTGCGCGCGCGGGTCGAAGCTCGTCTCGATCACCACATCCTCGGTGGTGCGGCGCGCGAGATAGTCGGGCACCGTCTCGAGCACCCAGTCGGCGAAGGCATCGCCCGCCCCCGCCTCAGCCGCCCGGCTGAGACCCGCGGGATTTGCCAGCGCCTCGAAGACCTGCGGCTCGCTCAGGAACCCCTGCTCGTGCATCAGCCGGACGATCACCGAAGCCCGGCCCTGCGCTGCCTCGATGTTGCGCGTGGGCGCGTAGCGCGACGGCGCGCGCAGCAGCCCCGCCAGCATCGCCGCCTCGGCCGGCCCCAGCCCCCGCGCCGATTTGCCGAAATAGCGCTGGGCGGCGGCCTCGAAGCCATAGGTGCCGGCGCCGAGATAGACCCGGTTGAGATAGATCGAGAGGATTTCGGCCTTGGAGTAGCGGAGTTCGAGCGCGAGGGCCATCGGCACCTCCTTGAGCTTGCGCTCGAGGCTCCGCTCGGCGTTGAGGAAGACGTTCTTGGCCACCTGCTGGGTGAGCGTCGAGCCGCCCTGGACGACCCGCCCGGCGCGCAGATTGGCGAGGAGCGCGCGGGCGATGCCGCGGGGGTCGATGCCAAAATGGTCCCAGTAGCGGCGATCCTCGGCGGCGATCACGGCATGGACAAGATGCGGCGAGACATCATCGGCCCGGAGCGCGCCGCCATACTGCTCACCGCGCCAGGCAAAGACGCTCCCGTGGCGGTCGAGGAGCGTGACCGACCCGGTGGCGCGGCCGTCGAGGAGGGCAGCAGCGGGTGGCAGCTGGGTATAGAAATGGGCGGTCGCCACGGCGACGATCAGCGCGAGGACCAGGGCCGCCCGCCAGCCGAGCCGCCAGAGCAGCCCGACCGTTCCGAGGATCACGCCGCGCACCGCCCGGCCGAGCGGCCCTGGCTCGGCCCTCTCGGTCCGGCTCTGCCTGCGTCGCCCCCGCCCCGCGGGAGCGGCTGATCCCTTGTCGCTTTGCGGGGTGGCGGCCCGCCCGCGGGACCCTTTGCCCGGTCGCTGTTTCGGCGCCATCGGCCTCATCCCGTCGTCCTGCCAGGCGGCCATAGCCCAGCGCGGGCGCCTGCGCCAGTCGCGCCTGCGGCTGCCCAGCGCGTGAGCACTGCACAATAAACCGTCACTTCAGCTGCACCGAGCGTCAGGCCGACCCAGGCGAAGAGCGTTCAAATGGCTGAAAATCCGGGCGAAATCGCGGCTGTCCCGCGACCGTCTCGGGCTGGCACCGATCTTGAAAACCCTGGGTGTGGGCTGGACCGATCCAGTCTCGTCAGATCGGGGAGAGACATGAAACTGATCGTTGCTGTCATCAAGCCCTTCAAGCTGGAGGAAGTCCGGCAGGCGCTGACGCAATCGGGCGTCCAGGGGCTGATGGTTTCGGAGGTCAAGGGCTACGGCCGGCAAAGCGGACACACCGAGATCTACCGCGGTGCCGAGTATGTCGTGAACTTCGTGCCGAAGATCAAGATCGAGTTGGTGATCGCGGACGACCGGGTCGACGCGGTGATCGAGACAATCAGTTCCACCGCCCGCACGGGCAAAATCGGCGACGGCAAGATCTTCGTCGTCCCTGTCGAGCAGGCCGTTCGCGTGCGCACTGACGAGCGCGACGAAGACGCCCTCTGACCCGAAGCCCCAGAAAAGAGGTATGCCACCCATGAAGATCTCGTCGCTCTTCCCTGTCGCACTCGCCGCCACGGTCGTCGCCGTGCCGGCCATGGCTCAGGAGGCCGCTGCGCCGACGGCCGTGCCCACGCATTCCGTGTTTGTGTTCAACACGCTGCTCTTCCTGATCGGCGGCTTCCTCGTGATGTTCATGGCCGCGGGCTTCTGCATGCTCGAGGCCGGGCTCGTCCGGTCGAAGAACGTGGCCATGCAGTGCACCAAGAACATGACGCTGTTCTCGGTCGGCTCGATTGCCTATTTCCTGATCGGCTTCAACCTGATGTATCCGGGCGATGCGTGGATCATCACGGGCTGGTTCGGCAACCCCGTGCCGACCTCGCTCGAGCCGGTCGGCGTGTCGGCTGAGGATGCCGTCGATCTGAGCTACGCCTCGGTCGGGTCGGACTTCTTCTTCCAGCTGATGTTCTGCGCCGCGACCGCCTCGATCGTGTCGGGCACGCTG
>CAYORO010000305.1:0-4535 GCA_964406355.1 uncultured Limibaculum sp. | reverse complement strand
GCCGGCACCACGGGGTTCAACTGCACCTTCGACGTGCGCCATATGTGGTCGCACCAGAAGCGCCTCCAGGGCAGCCATTTCGCCAATCTCAAGCAGGCGAGTGCGGCCAACAAGCTGATGCTGGAGCGCCGGCTCGACCCCTGCATGTCGGAGGTCTTCCCCTGGGCCGAGATCCCGACGGCGCATATGAAGATGCTCGCCAACGAGCATAAGCCCGGCAACATGGCGGTGCTGGTCTCGGCGCCGGTCACCGGGCTTCGCACAGTCGAAGACGCGCGCGAGGCCTTCGCCGGCTGAGCCCGGCGTCGGGCGGGGCGGGGAGGATGCTGCGCCGCCTCGCTCTCGCCGCGGCTGCCGCCGTGCTCGTGCTGGCCGGCCCGATGCTGGCGCCGGCCCAGATCCGTGTGATGGCGGGCGGGATCAGCGACACCGAGCGCGCCTTTGCCGAACGCCTCCTCGCGGTCCAGATCGCGTTCCACCGCCGGCTTGCGCCGGGGATGCCTGAGCGCTTCGAGGTGCCAACCTCGATCTTCGACAGCCGGCCGGAGTTCAACGCCTTTGCACGGGCCAGTCGGGGCACCCGGGACGTTGCCGGCTACTCTTCGACAAGGTTGCGGGAGGTGGTGCTGCTGCGCCGTCGGGGCCGGTTTCTCCACTTGAACGTTCACGAGCTGCAGCATGCCGCGTTGCTGATCTATCCCAAGCATTCGCACGCGCCGTTCTGGATCGACGAGGGACTCGCGCAATACTACGAGCGCGTTTGGCTCGATCCCAAAAGAGACCGGTTCTAAACCGGGCCGAACGCTCGGGTCCTCGCCCACCTCGTGACGGCGCGCGAGCGACTCGGGCCGGAGTTGTTTCGCCTGATGCTGCGGCCCCCGGCGCTTTCCTTGGCGGTTTGAGACGCCTTTCCGGGCTCGAGCCACTGGCGCCGGGACGAACTTCGCCGCATCGTCTTCTGGGCGGCTGTCTGCCACCTGATCTCGCCGGCGCGGTCCCATTGGGTCAAGCAGCGCGGCACCCGCCCTCAGGCCGCCGCCCCGCAGATCGGGACGGCGCGCGAGGGCCGCTCAGCGGTAGAGCGCGAAGAGCAGCACCTGGGTCGGGCGGTCGAAGTCGTTGTCCTCGATCATGATCAGGCTCTCCGCGCCATCCGGCAGCTCGGGGCCGAGGAGCAGAACCTCGTGGCTGCCGATCCGCGCGACGCCGTGCTCCTCGCGAAGCGTCTCGAGATCGAGGACCGGCTCCTTGGTCATCGGGGTCTCCGAGCCGTCGAGCGCGTCGCGGTTGGTCACATTGGTCGCACCGTCGAGGCTGACCGCGAAGATCTGCACCGGCCGTGAACCTTCGCCTGCCGTCGTGCCCTGGGCATATTGCCGCTCGACCGAGAGGAAGAGCCCGTCATCCAGCCAGAGCAGGTCGTTGAGGCCGCGGCCATACCAGCCATCGGCAGGCTCGGGCGCGATGGTCATGGTGCCGACCATATAGACGTATTCGGCGACCGTGCGGCCCGTCGCCCGGTCGATCTCCATCACGCGCACCGGTGCGGGCGACTGGAGGTCATAGTCGGCCTGGGCCACGTCCTGCTTCAGCGGTTTCTCCCAGCCGGCGAAGAGCGTGCGGAAATCGGCGGAGGGGGTGAGGCTCTCGAAGCCGCCCGAGGCGCGACTGCCGCGGGTCTCGTCGAAGCGCGGGTCGTAGCGCGTCGGGTCGACATGCACCGCGTCGAGATAATGCCCGCCCGTGGTGAAGCGGCGAATAAAGGCGGGAAAGCGGTCGCCCACCGTCTCGGCGGCGATCAGCAGCGTGCCGTCGGGCAGCAGGACGATCTCCTCAGGGTCGAGCGCGCCGCCTGGGAAGGGGTGCTGGTCGATATCATCGAAGAGCACCGAGTTCAGCACCTCGACATCGCCCTCCTCGAGGCGGCCATCGGAGACATCGATCCGGATCGCGTGGAAGCGCGCGTTCTGCAGATCGTCGCCCACGCCGTATTAGTGGCCGCTCTGCGGGTCGCGGGTCAGGCCCGAGATGCCGCCGAACGTCTGGCCATCGACGGTGAGGTCCTGGGGCAGGGTGACCTCGCCGCGGAACTCGAGGCGGATGTCGGGCATCTCGGCAAGGGCGACGGCGGGCAGCGCGGCGAGCGCCGCGACCGAGGAGAGTAGACGCATCATCGGTGGCTCCGATCCTGGTGGACAGGCAGCGATGATGACCCGTCGAGGTCACGCGCGCGCGACGGGACCGCGACGCGGCGGCGACGTCCCCATGACGCCTCCGCCGCAGGCCGAAGGGGTGACTTTAGGGCAGGCCGCGGCCCTCGAAGATGCGCCGCGCGGCCTCCGCGCGCACCGGGTCGAAATAGCCGCTCGCGGGGTCCTCGAAGAGCATCATCAGCCCGAGCGCGGCCTCGCGATAGCCGCCGGACAGCGCCTTGCGATAGAGCCGATAGGCCATGTCCTTGTCCTCGGCGACGCCGCGCCCGGCATGGTGGAGTTGGCCGAGCACGTAGAAGGCGCTCGCATGGTTGCGCTCGATGGCGGCCGTGAGCTGGCCCCGCGCCTCTTCCATGCGGCCGAGCTTGATCAGCGCCCGTGCGAGCTGGAGGTGGTGGCGCGGCGCGGAGCCGGGGCTCTCGATCGCCGCGCGGCAGGCCGAGGCGGCGGCCGCGGCGTTCATGTCGGAGAGGCGGACGGGCGGAGCGTCGGCGGTCCCGTCGTTATAGGCGGCGAGCCGGTCACAGCTCGCGCCAGCAGCGGTTTCGACCGCTGTGGGTGCGGCGGAGGCGCCGGTTGCGCTGGCCGTGGCCATGGCAATGGCGATGAGAGGGGAGAGGATCTGTCTGGTCATCGACAAAGCGTCACACCATCTTCGTGCGAGTGCAATAAAAATGTCATGAAACATTCGGGGCGCTTGGCCCGCGCCGGCGCCCATGCGAGACTGCACGCGATGAGCGATCCCTTTGCGCCCGATCCGTCCGCTGACCTTGCCGACCGGGCGCGAGAGCAGGCCGCCCCGGCGCTGCCGCCGCTGTCCGACGATCAGGAGGCGGCGTGGCAGGCGCTCCGCGCCCGGATTGCGGCGCATGGGGTCGATCTCGACGCCGCCACGGCCGCACCGCAGGGAAAGGGCGATCGCCCCGCAACGGCCGAGGTGTTGGCCGTCACCGGCAAGGCGGGCTCCGGCAAGACCGTGCTGCTGGCGCGCATCGCCCGGGCGCTGGCCGATGCCGGTCTCGCGCCGGTGACGCCCGACTGGGAGAGCCGGCAGTATCGCCAGCGCCGGTCCTTCGCGGTGCTCGCGCCGACCAACAAGGCCGCCTCGGTGCTGCGCCAGAAGGGGGTGCCGGCGACGACGCTGCACCGGATCCTCTACACGCCGGTCTACGACCCCGAATTCGAGAAGATCGCGGAGTGGCTCGAGGATCCCAAGCGGCCCACACCCGGCACCGAGGCGCTCGAGGCGGATGCGCTCGCGCGGGCCCGCGCGGCCTTCGATCAGCATGGCTCGGTGCCCGGGGCGTTCGCCGCCGCAGGGGTCCGGGGTGCCGACTTCATCACCGGCTGGACGCGCCGGCAGGACCCGCTCGATATTGCGCTGGTCGACGAAGCATCGATGCTCGAGGCGCGGCAGCTCGAGGACCTCGAAGCGCTCTTCGGGCTGATCCTGCTCTTCGGCGACCCGGCGCAGCTGCCGCCGGTGCAGGGCACGGGCGGCATGGTGTTCGAGAGCCTGCCCGAGCCGCGGCGCTTCGCGCTCGCGCGCGTGCACCGGCAGGGGGCGGACAGCCCGATCCTCGACCTCGCGCACCGCCTCGCAGACCCCGCGCTCGAGTTCGACGCCTTCGAGCGGGCGGTGGAGGACGCGGCCGCTTCCGATCCGCGCGTCGAGGTGGCCGAGCGGGCGGACGCCGATCTGATGTGCCAGAGCCCGGTGCTCGTCTGGCGCAACAAGACGCGGGTGCGGCTGATCGCCGGCTTTCGCGCGGCGCATCGCTGTTCCGCGGATGGCCTCGCGGTCGGCGAGCCACTGATCTGCGACGGGATCGAGCTGCCGCTCAAGCAGAGGAAGCGCCGCGTCGAGCTCGAGGCACGCGGCCTGATCAAGGGGGCGCAGGCGCGATTCCTCGGGGCCGGCAGCAAGCCCGGCTTCGCCCGCGTCGATGTCGCAGGGACCGAGGAGGGCGGCATCTCGGTGGCCGCGATCATCCAGATCGAGACGCCGGAGGAGGCCGAGCCGCGGCTCCTGTCGGCCGCACGGATGGGGGCGGTGTTCCTCCACGGGGCGGCCTCGACGATCCACAAGGCGCAAGGGTCGCAATGGCCTGCGGTTCAGGTCTTTGCGCCCGACCTCTTCGCCGCGGCCCGGGCGGGGCAGGTGGAGGCAGGTATCGCGCTCTGGAAACGGCTCGCCTATGTGGCGCTCACGCGGACGGAGGATCGCCTGCTCTGGGTCACGCGCTACCGGATCGGGCGGCCGGCGGTCCCGCTCGGCGAGGCGGCCGGGGCGGCCTGAGGCGGGCGGCGCCGGACCCGCCC
>CAYORO010000304.1:0-4544 GCA_964406355.1 uncultured Limibaculum sp. | reverse complement strand
GCTCCTCGCCCTTCCAGCCGATGCGCGCGACCTCGTCGCCGAAGCGCTTGCCCGCGGCATCGGTCAGCCCATAGGCCCAGTCGAGCGTATGCACCCCCGCATAGACGCCGGAGGCGAGCATCGGCGGCGCGTAGCGGGTGCCCTCCTCGTTGGCCCAGTTGGTCACGGCGCCGAACCCGCGCGTGGTGATCCCGCGGGCATTCAGCGTGCGGATCAGCTCGAGCCCCGCCAGCACCCCGAGGACGCCGTCATACTTTCCCCCCGTCGGCTGGGTGTCGAGATGCGAGCCGACATAGACCGGGTCGGCCTCCGGGTCGGTGCCCTCGCGACGGGCGAACATCGTGCCCATCTGGTCGAGGCCCATCGACATCCCTTCCGCCTCGCACCAGCGCTGGAAGAGCGTGCGGCCCTCGGCATCGGCATCGGTGAGGGTCTGGCGATTGTTGCCGCCCGCCACGCCCGGGCCGATCTTGGCCATCTCCATCAGGCTGTCCCAAAGCCGGTCGCCGTCGATGGTCATGTTGTCGCCGAGTGCCATCCACACCTCCGGGTCCGCCGCCTGCCTCTCACGCTAGCCGCCCGGCCTGATCGATCAAGAGCAAACCGCGTCCCGACGAGGCAGTCTCGCTGCGGCGCACATTTTTTGCGCTCTTGACAGGGCAGCCGGTGGGGTGCCCGGTGAGGACCCGTGCAAAATGGGGCTCGCCATGGGCCGTGTCCGCATCAAGATCTGTTGCATCGCCTCGGCCGGTGAGGCGCGCCTGGCTGCCGAGGCCGGCGCCGATCTGATCGGGCTCGTCGGTCCGATGCCGAGCGGCCCGGGCACGCTGACGATCGCGGCGGCACGTGCGATCGCGGACGCCGCTCCGCCCTGGGTGGACCCGGTGCTCTTGACCTCTGCGACCGAGGCCGATGCGATCTCGGCCGAGGCCACGCAGGCCGGGACGCGCGTCGTCCAGGTCGTCAGCCATATCGCGGCGCAGGAGGCGGCCCGGCTCGGACAGGCCGGTCTCGTCTACCTCCAGGTGATCCATGTGGAGGACGCCTCGGCGCTCGAGCTGATCCCGCGCTACGCGCCCCATATCGACGCCTTCCTGCTCGACAGCGGCCGCCCCGCGGCGGGCGAGCTCGGCGGCACCGGGCGGCGCCATGACTGGGCGATCAGCGCCGAGTTCGTGCGCCGCGCCCGGCCGCTGCCGGTGTTCCTGGCGGGCGGGCTCACGCCGAGCAACGTGGCCGGCGCGATCGAGACGGTCCGCCCCTTCGGCGTCGATCTCTGCTCGGGCCTCAGGCCCCAGGGCGCGCTCGACCCCGATCTGCTCACGCAGTTCGTCACCGCCGTAGGGTCGGCCTGAGGGGGCGGCAATGGCCATCCACTGCTTCGGCTCGGTCAATATCGACCATGTCCACCGTGTGCCGCACTTCCCGAGGGCGGGCGAGACGCTGGCCGATCTCGGCTATGCGCGGCATCTGGGCGGCAAGGGGCTCAACCAGGCGATCGCGGCGCGACGCGCGGGCGCCAGCGTGCGTATGGCCGGCGCGATCGGGACGGATGGTCTCTGGATCGCCGAGCGGCTCGCTGCAGAGGGGATCGATATCGCCAATCTCGCGGTTCTCGACGCGCCAACCGGGCACGCGGTGATCTATGTTGCGCCGGATGGCGAGAACAGCATCGTCATCCATGCCGGGGCCAATCGGGCGATGGAGCCCGGCCTCGTCGACCGCGCGCTCGCGGCGGCGGCCCCGGGCGACTGGTGGCTGGTGCAGAACGAGACGGCGCATGTGCGCGAGAGCGCCGAGCGCGCCCGTGCGGCGGGTCTTCGGGTGGCCTTTGCCGCCGCGCCCTTCGATGCCGCACTCACAGCCGGGATGCTGGGGGTGGCCGACCTCCTGGCGCTCAACGAGGTCGAGGCGCTGGATCTTTGCCGCGCGACGGGGAGCGACCCCGAGAGCTGGCCTGTCGCGGCGGTGCTGATCACCCTCGGCGCACAGGGCGTCCGCCTGATCGCCGCCGAGGGGTGGCCGGCGGCCAGCGGGGCCAAGACCGCGATCGAGCGCCCGGCCCGCATCGTCGAGGTCTGCGACACGACAGGCGCGGGGGACTGCTTCCTCGGCTGCTTCCTCGCGAGCCTCGACATGGGCCTGCCGGCCGCGGCCGCGCTCGACCGTGCGACGCTGGCCGCGGCGATCTCCGTCACCCGGCCGGGGGCCGCCGACGCGATGCCGACGGCTGCCGAGATCGAGGCGGGGCTGCCATGACGACGCCAATCATCATCGACACCGATCCCGGCATCGATGATGCGATGGCGATCTACTACGCGCTCGCCGAGCCCGAGATCGACCTCCTGGCGCTGACCACGGTCTTCGGCAATGTCACGGGCCCTGAGGCCGCGCGCAACGCCCGCGCCCTGCTCGAGGTCGCCGGTGTCTCGATCCCCGTCGCGGCCGGGGCGGGGCGACCGCTGGTGCGCGCCCCCCCGCCGCATCCCTATCACGTGCATGGGCGCTCGGGCCTCGGCGGTCTCAGCCTGCCGGAGCCGACCCGTGCCGTGGCCCCGGAGCCGGCGCCCGCGCTGCTCGCCCGTCTCTGTGCCGAGCGCCCGGGCAAGATCACGATCGTCGCGCTCGGACCGCTGACCAACCTCGCCGTCGCGCTAGAGACGCACCCGGAGATCGCGCAGCACGCCGGGCGCGTCGTCGTCATGGGCGGCGCCGTGCGCCGGCGCGGCAACATCACGCCCCATGCCGAGGCCAATCTCTGGCAGGACCCCCATGCGGCCGCGCGGGTGCTGGCGGCGGGCTGGCCGATGACGCTGGTCGGCCTCGATGTGACGACCACCGTGATCCTCGCGCCCGAGCGGCTGGCGGGCGTCGCCGCGCTCGCGCCGCGCTGCGGGCGCGCCCTGGTGCAGGCGGCGGAGGTCTATTTCCGGTTCCACGCCGAGGCGCTCGGGCTCGAGGGCTGCCATTTCCACGACCCGACCGCGGTGATGGCGGCGGTCGAGATGGCGCATCTCACGACCCAGGAGATCGGCATCGAGGTCGTACTCGACGGCCCCGAGATCGGCCGAACCCGCGAAGCGCCGAGCGCCCGCCCGGTCTCGGTCTGCCTCAAGGCAGCAGCGGAGCCGATCCTCGCGCGCTTCGTCGGCGCGTTCGGCTCAGGGGCTTTGCCCTGAACGCTCAAGACCCTAGGCTGGGGGCGAGAACGGGAGGTCCCATGAGCTTCGATATCGCGACGGTGTCCTACACCGACCCCGCGGCGCCCGGGCATTTCGCCCGCTCGCTCCACGAGACAGGCTTCGCGGTGCTGACCGACCATCCGATCACGCCGGAGCGGATCGCCGCGGCCTATGCGAGCTGGGGGGGCTTCTTCGCCTCGGAGGAGAAGCACGCCTACACACGCGCGCCCGGCGCGGCGGACGGCTATTTCCCGTTCCGCTCGGAGAACGCCAAGGGCCATGCGGCGAAGGACCTGAAGGAATTCTACCACGTCTATCCCGATGGCCGGGTGCCCGACGCGCTCGAAGCGGAGACGCGCGCGCTCCATGCCGATCTCGTGGCGGTCGGCGCGCGGCTCCTGGACTGGCTGCAGGCCGAGATGCCGGAGACGGTGCGCGCGGCGCTGTCCGAGCCGCTGCCGGCGATGCTCGCGGACTCCAAGATGAACCTCCTGCGCATCCTCCACTACCCAGCCCTCGACACCCCGCCCGAGCCCGGCGCGGTGCGGGCCGCGGCCCATGGCGACATCAACCTGCTCACCTGTCTCCTTGCGGGCTCGGAGCCCGGGCTCGAGGCGCGCGACACCGCCGGCACCTGGCACAAGGTGCCGTGCGATCCCGGCATGATGGCGATTAATGCGGGCGACATGCTGGCGATGGCGACGGGGGGCCACTATCCGGCGACCGTTCACCAAGTGGTCAACCCCCCCGAGGCGGAAGCCGGCAAGCCGCGCTTCTCGATGCCGATGTTTCTCCATCCCCGGCCCGAGGTCATGCTCAAGCCCGGCACCACGGCGGACGATTTCCTCAATGAACGCCTCCGCGAGATCGGGCTGAAGGCCTGACACCGCCGCAGAAAGGCTACACCGCCGCCGCGTCCTATGCTTAAGCTTTGAAAACTCACCCGCGAAGGATCCCTCCGATGCTGAAGTCCCTGATCGCCGGCGCCGCCGCCGCGCTAATTGCCACCGCAGCGCTCGCCGAGGAGTTCAGGCCGGGCGTCGTCTTCGACATGGGCGGCAAGTTCGACAAGTCGTTCAACGAAGGCGTCTGGAACGGGATCCAGCGCTTTCAGGAGGAGACCGGCGTCGAGGTGATGGAGTTCGAGGTCACCAACGAGACCCAGCGCGAGCAGGCGATGCGCCGGATGGTGCGCCGCGGCGCGACGCTCGTGCTCGGCGTCGGCTTCGCCCAGGCGGATGCGATCGACAAGGTCGCCGGCGACAATCCGGACGTGCAGTTCGCGATCATCGATGTCAGCTGGCTCGACCGGCCCAATCTGCGCCAATACGCCTTCAAGGAGCATGAGGGCAGCTATCTCGT
>CAYORO010000303.1:0-4557 GCA_964406355.1 uncultured Limibaculum sp. | reverse complement strand
GCGCCCAGCGCACGGCACCCTCGGCCGGAATGGTCCAGGTGAGCTCGGGCTGCTCGGCGGCGAGCACCGCGGTCAGCCATTCGCCGCCGCCCACGACGATATCCACCTCCCCGGTCGCGAGCGCCGTCTGCGCCGCGACGACACCGGCGACCGAGGCCGCCCGCGCCCGCATTGTGCCGAGGGTGCCGCCGATTGCCTCGAGGTCGTCCGCGCCGATCTCCGCCGTCGGGATCCCCTCGGCGATGGCCGCGAGGCCCATCACCGGCAGGTAGTAATCATAGATCGAGATGTGCCCGCTGTACTTCTCCGCCCAGACGGTTTCCAGGCTCTCCATATCGGCCGGATCGACCTTCGCGGAGTTGTACGACACCGTATTGTAGCCGAACTTCTCGGTCACGGCATAGGTCACGCCGTCGACGCTGTTGTTCTCGGCCATGATGACTTCGGGGAAGAAGTCCGCCATGGGCAGCGCGTCGGTCGGCAGCGGCGCGAGAATGCCGGCCTCCACGGCCCGGAAGACATCGATGCCGTCGATCACCAGCACGTCCCAGTCGCCCGGGCGCGACTGCTCCAGCAGCGCGAGCGCGGCGCCGGTGCCCTCGTACTCCCGCAGGTTCACCTTGACGTCATGCGCGGCCTCGAAGGGTTCGATCAGCGCCGGATCGGTGTGGTCGCACCAGACGAGCGCGTTGAGCTCGGTCTCTGCGGCCGCCGCCTCTGCGAGGCAGACGAGGGCGGTGGTGCTCGCGAGGAGCGTGCGGTGTCGGATCATGCTGGCTGTCTCCCGGTCAGGCGTGGTGTCGGCCTCCTCGGACCGTCATCCATCAGCTAGGCTTACGCAACGGACTTCCCATCGAAAAGCAGGGGGTCGGCGGCTCCGGCCTCCGTGGCAGGTCCGGGTGCTCGGGCAGATCGTTCGTCAACCCTTCGCGCGATTGAGCAGGAGGCAGGTCTCGGTGGTCTGCACGCCCGGGATCTGGCCGATCTCGCGCAGCACCCGGTCGAAGAGCTGGAGCGAGGGCATCTCCATCTCCGCGACCAGCGCCCAGGGTCCGTTGGTGGTGTAGAGCCGCGTCACTTCGGCCATGCGGCGGAGCTCTGCGATCACCGCCACCTCGCGCCGCGGATCGAGCGCGATCAGCATCACCGCGCGCACGATCTCCTGCTCGGCCCGGCTGTCGAGCTCGACGGTGAAGCGCCGGATCAGGCCGCGCGCCACCAGCCGGTCGATCCGCTTCTGCACCGTGGCACGCGACAGCCCGAGATCGGCGGCCAGCGTCGTCACCGGCGCGCGCCCGTCCTGCTTGAGGAGGGCGATCAGCCGCTGGTCGGCTGCATCTGGGACATCTCTTGACGGAGTGCTCATCAAGTCTCGCAACTTGCTCAAAGATAGGTGCAAAAAGAGCGCTTTGCCGACTATCCGTCAAGCTGCAGCACGGATAATCACGGCCCATACCATCCCGGCGCCAGAGGAGGCCTGCCATGACGAACGCTCTCACCTGCGCTCTGGTCGGGGCGCCCGTGCAGTCGGGCGCCAGCCAGCCCGGCTGCCTGATGGGCCCGGACGCGCTCCGCACGGCCGGCATCGAGACCGCGCTCAGCGATCTCGGCCACCAGGTCCACGACCGCGGCAATGTCGCCCCCGCCCCGCTGGCGCAGCGTCCGCACCGCAATGCCGCGATCCGCAATCTCGGCCAGACCGTCGCCTGGACCGAGGCGCTGCAGCAGGCCGCGACCGCGGCCGCCGAGGAGGCCGACCTGCCGATCTTCATGGGCGGCGACCACAGCCTCTCGGCCGGCACGGTCCCGGGCGTCGCGCGCCATGCGCAGGCCGAGGGACGGCCGCAATTCGTCCTCTGGCTCGATGCACATCCCGACCTGCACACGCTCGAGACCTCGCGGAGCGGGCATCTGCATGGCACGCCGGTCGCGTACTTCACCGGGCGCCGGGGCTTCGAGGGGATCTATCCGGATCTGCCGGCCGCCGTGCCGCCGGAGAATGTCTGCATGCTGGGCATCCGCTCGGTCGACCCGGCCGAGCGCCACCACATCGAGGGCATCGACATCCACGACATGCGCGCGATCGACGAGCGCGGCATCAAGGCCCCGCTCGAGGCCTTCCTTGGCCGTGTCGCCGCGGTGCGGGGCGCGCTCCACGTGTCGCTCGACGTGGACTTCCTCGACCCTGAGATCGCCCCCGCGGTCGGCACCACGGTTCCCGGCGGCGCGACCTTCCGCGAGGCGCATCTGGTGATGGAGATGCTCTGCGACAGCGGCCTTGTCACCTCGCTCGACCTCGTCGAGCTCAACCCCTTTCTCGACGATCGCGGGCGCACGGCGAGCCTGATGGTCGAGCTCTGCGCGAGCCTGCTCGGGCGCAAGGTGCTCGACCGGCCGACCCGCCGCCCCACCTGAACGGAGACACGGATATGGCGTCCGCCCCCTCGCATCTCGCGCTCGTGCCCTTTGTCAGCGTCGAGAACATGCTGCGCATCGTGAACCAGATCGGGCCCGCCCGGATGATCGCCGAGCTGGTTGGGTATATCGAGGCCGACTTCCTCCGCTGGGAGATGTTCGACAAGACACCGCGCGTCGCCGCGCATTCCCGCGAAGGCGTGATCGAGCTGATGCCGACCTCGGACGGTGAGACCTACGGGTTCAAATACGTCAACGGTCACCCGGCCAACATGGCCCGCGGCTTTCAGACCGTGACCGCCTTCGGCGTGCTCGCCAAGGTGGCGAACGGCTACCCGGTGCTGCTCTCGGAGATGACGATCCTCACCGCGCTCCGCACTGCCGCGACCTCGGCGATGGCAGCGAAGTACCTCGCGCCCAAGGGCGCCCGCACCATGGCGATGATCGGCAACGGCGCTCAATGCGAGTTCCAGGCGCTCGCCTTCCGCGAGGTTCTGGGCATCGAGCGGCTCCGCCTCTTCGATGTCGACAGCCGCGCGACCGAGAAGGTGATCCGCAACCTCGCGGGCCAGGGGCTGGAGATCGTCGCCTGCCCGACGCCCGAGGACTGTGTGACAGGGGCCGAGATCATCACCACCTGCACCGCCGACAAGCAGTGTGCCACCATCCTCACGGACAACATGGTCGGCGCGGGGATCCACATCAACGCGATCGGCGGCGACTGTCCGGGCAAGACCGAGCTGCATCGCGATATCCTCCTGCGCTCCGACATCTTCGTCGAATACCCGCCGCAGACCCGCATCGAGGGCGAGATCCAGCAGCTCGCGCCCGACCACCCGGTCACCGAGCTCTGGCAGGTGATGACCGGGCAGGCCGAGGGCCGACGCTCGGCCGACCGGATCACGCTCTTTGACAGCGTGGGCTTCGCGACCGAGGATTTCTCGGCGCTCCGCTACATCCGCGACCAGCTCGGGCGCACCGGGGCCTATGTGGAGCTCGACATGCTGGCCGACCCCGACGACCCGCGGGATCTCTTCGGCATGGTGACCCGCGCCAAGGACGCCGCCGCCTGAGGAGGACACCATGAGCGCCGCCGATCTCGACACCGTCCGCGCGCGGCTCCGCGCCGCCAAGTTCGCGGAGGAGGGCGGTGCGCTCGCCGCGCTCGTCGAGACCGCCACCCTCGACGAGGCGGCGCGCGGGCGCATCCACCGCCGCGCCACCGAGCTCGTGCGCCGGATCCGCACCGCCGCGAGCCCCTCGATGATGGAGCGGTTTCTCTCCGAATACGGCATGACTTCCGACGAGGGCATCGCGCTGATGTGCCTTGCCGAGGCGCTGCTCCGGGTGCCCGACGCAACCACCATCGACGCGCTGATCGAGGACAAGATCACACCCGGTGACTGGTCCGCCCATCTCGGGCACTCGCACTCGACGCTGGTGAACGGCTCGACCTGGGCGCTGTTCCTCACCGGCAAGGTGCTGGAGCGGCCGAAGTCGCGCGGCGTCGCGGCGCATCTGCGGGGTGCGGTCCGCCGCCTCGGCGAGCCGGTGATCCGCGCGGCCGTCACACAGGTGATGAAGGAGCTCGGTCGCCAGTTCGTCCTCGGCGAGACAATCGAGGCCGCCATGGAGCGGGCCCGCACGCTCGAGGCCAAGGGCTTTACCTACTCCTACGACATGCTCGGCGAGGCCGCGCGTACCGAGGCCGACGCGCAGGCCTATCACGCGGCCTATGTCCATGCGATCGCGGCGATTGCGCAGGCGCCGCGGGCCGATATCCGCCGGCGCCCGGGCATCTCGATCAAGCTCTCGGCGCTGCATCCCCGCTACGAGGCGCTCCAGCGCGAGACCGTGATGGCCGAGCTCTTGCCGCGCGCCGCCGATCTTGTCCGCCGGGCTGGCGAGGCGGGGATCGGGCTCAACATCGCCGCCGAGGAGGCTGGCCGGCTCGATCTCTCGCTCGATCTCGTCGCGGCGCTGCTCAAGGGCGCCCCGGCCGGGTGGGACGGCTTCGGCGTGGTCGTGCAGGCCTACTCCCGCCGCGCGCCCCACGTGATCGACTGGTTGCACGCGCTGGCCGAGCGCGAGGACCGCCGGCTGATGGTCCGCCTCGTCAAGGGCGCCTATTGGGATACCGAG
>CAYORO010000302.1:0-4567 GCA_964406355.1 uncultured Limibaculum sp. | reverse complement strand
TCTGCTTCGTCACCCATTCGATCCCGGAGGCGGTCTATCTCTCGACCCATATCGTGGTGATGAGCCCGCGCCCGGGCCGCATCATCGACGTGATCGAGAGCCCGCTCCCCGCCGAACGGCCGCTCGAGATCCGCGAGACGCGGGAGTTTCTCGAGGTCGCACGCCGGGTGCGCGAGGGCCTGCGCGCGGGGCACGGGCATGCCGACTGATCCCCGCTGGCAAGACCAGGACACGCCCGGACGGCGCTTTGCCCGCGCGCTCGCGGTCTGGGTGCGGGTCTGGCTCTGGGCGCTCGGCATCGGTTTCGTGCTGGCGCTTTTCGGGATCGCGCCGACGGCCATCGGGGTCTTCGCGCTCGCCGGGCCGGTCTGGGTGGTGATCGTCACGCTCGTCCTCTGGGGCCGGATGCTCGACGAGATGCTGCGCCCGCGCTCGGATATGGAGGACGGACCGCGATGAGGCCGCTGGTGAGGCCCATAGCGAGGTCGGTGGTGCCGGTCGCCGCGATCCTGCTGGCCCTCGTCGCAGTGTGGTATCTCGGCGCCGTCTATCTCAACGCGCCCTGGGAGCGCGATCAGGCCGCGCGGGCCGGCGTCGAGATCTCGACGCTCGAACTCCTCTCCAACACCATGTCGCAGAAGCGCCCGGTGCTGCCTGCGCCCCACCAGATCGTCGTCGAGATCTGGGAGACCACGATCGAGAAGCGCATCACCTCGAAGCGCAGCCTCGTCTACCACGCCTGGATCACCCTCTCCTCGACTCTGGTCGGCTTCGCGATGGGGGCGGTCTTCGGCATGGCGCTCGCCATCGGCATCGTCCACAGCCGGGCGATGGAGATGTCGGTGATGCCCTGGATCATCGCGAGCCAGACCGTGCCGATCCTCGCCGTCGCGCCGATGATCATCGTGGTGCTCTACAATATCGGCGTCTCGGGGCTGGTCGCGACGGCGAGCATCTCGGCCTATCTCAGCTTCTTTCCGGTGGTCGTCGGCATGACCAAGGGCCTGCGCTCGCCCGACCGGCTCCAGCTCGACCTCTTCGCCACCTATGGGGCCAGCCGCGCCCAGACCCTCTCGAAGCTGCGCCTGCCGGCGGCGATGCCGTTCCTCTTCCCCTCGCTCAAGGTGGCGGTGGCCATCGCGCTCGTCGGCGCCATCGTGGGCGAGCTGCCGACGGGCGCGCAGGGCGGCTTCGGCGCGCGGATGCTCAACGGCAGCTACTACGGGCAGGTGCTGATCATCTGGTCGGCGCTGATCGGGGCGGCGATCTGCGCGGCGGCGCTCGTGGGGCTCATCGGCGTGCTCGAGCGGGTTCTGCTCCGCCATCGCGGGGCGCAGGCATGAGCGCGACGCTCATCACCGGCTCGCTCCTCTTCTGGGCGGCGGCCCTCTGGGCCAACATCCGGATGGCGCGCATGCCGCGCAGCCGCTGGACAGCGGTGGCGGTGCCGGCCCTCTTCGGGGTGTCGGTGCTCGTGCTCTGGGAGGGGCTGACGCGCGGCTTCGGCGTGCCGCAGGTGATCCTGCCGCCGCCCTCGGCGATCTGGGCCGCAATCGCCGGGAACACGGCGATCCTCTGGGCCGACTTCCTGCAGACGGTGATCCGCTCGGTGCTGCCCGGCTATGCGATGGGCTGCGGGGCGGCCTTCCTGACGGCGCTGGCGATCGACCGCTCGCCCTTCCTCCAGCGCGGGCTGCTGCCGATCGGGAACCTCGCCGCCGCGCTGCCGATCGTCGGTGTCGCGCCGATCATGGTGATGTGGTTCGGGTTCGACTGGCAGTCGAAGGCGGCCGTCGTGGTGCTGATGTGCTTCTTCCCGATGCTGGTCAACACGATGCAGGGGTTCCGGGCCGCCGATCGCCTGAGCCTCGAGCTCATGCAGACCTATGCGGCGAGCTATCGCCAGACGCTCCTCCTCGTGCGCCTGCATGCGGCCGCGCCCTTCATCTTCAACGGCCTCAAGATCTGCACCACGCTGGCGCTGATCGGCGGCATCGTGGCCGAGTTCTTCGGCACGCCGATCACCGGCATCGGCTTCCGGATCAACACCGAGATCGGCCGCCTCGCGCTCGACATGGTCTGGGCCGAGATCGCCGTGGCCGCGGTCTCGGGCTCGCTCCTCTTCGGCACGGTCGCGCTGATCGAGCGGCGCGTGGCCTTCTGGCATCCCTCGATGCGGTCATGAGGCGCCCGGCACCCGAAGGGCCCGTCGGCCCACTTCCCTTCACCACAAACTTCGCAACAAGAGGACGGATCACATGATGAAGACACTCGCCCCGGCGCTCGCCGGCGCCCTGCTCGCCAGCTCGGCCCTCGCGGCCGACGAGGTCACGCTGCAGCTCAAATGGGTCACCCAGGCCCAGTTCGCCGGCTACTACGTGGCGCTCGAGAAGGGCTTTTACGAGGAGGAGAGCCTCGACGTCACCATCAAGCCTGGCGGGCCCGACATCGCGCCCGCGCAGGTGCTGGCCGGTGGCGGCGCCGATGTGATCCTCGACTGGATGCCGTCCGCCCTCGCGACCCGCGAGAAGGGGCTCGCCGTCGTCAACATCGCCCAGCCCTTCAAGTCGTCGGGCATGATGCTGACCTGCCTCAAGGAGACCGGGATCGAGACGCCGGAGGACTTCCGCGGCAAGACCCTTGGCGTCTGGTTCTTCGGCAACGAATACCCGTTCCTCTCCTGGATGAGCCAGCTCGGGATCCCGACGGATGGCTCCGAGGGCGGCGTCACGGTGCTCAAGCAGGGCTTCAACGTCGATCCGCTGCTGCAGAAGCAGGCCGCCTGCATCTCGACGATGACCTACAACGAGTACTGGCAGATCATCGATGCCGGCATCGCGCCCGAAGACCTCGTGACCTTCAAATACGAGGAGCAAGGCGTCGCAACGCTCGAGGACGGGATCTACGTGCTCGAGGATCGGCTCGAGGACCCCGCTTTCCAGGACAAGATGGTCCGCTTCGTGCGCGCCTCGATGCGCGGCTGGAAATGGGCCGAGGAGAACCCGGACGCAGCCGCCGAGATCGTGCTCGACAACGACGCGACCGGCGCCCAGACCGAGGAGCATCAGACGCGGATGATGCGCGAGATCGCCAAGCTCACGGCGGGCTCGAATGGCGCGCTCGACCCGGCCGACTACGAACGCACGGTGGCGACCCTGCTCGCCGGCGGCTCCGACCCGGTGATCTCCAAAGCGCCCGAGGGGGCCTGGACCCACGCGATCACCGACAAGGCTCTCTGAGCGTCGTCAGGGGGTGGGCCGGCCGCGGCCCGCCCCTCAGACGCCCTTCGCCGCGAGCCAGGCGCCAATGATCTCCCGGTGGCGCGTCCCGTCATAGCTCGGGAAATGCCCGCCATGGACCACGCGAACCGGTAGTTCCAGAAGCCTGATCATCGAGCGCAGGTAGTCGGCCGCATCGGCGTGGTAGGTGTCCTCGATCAGCGGCCCGTCATAGACGATGTCGCCGGAGAACAGGATCCCGGTCGCCGCCTCCCAGAGCGCGATGCCGCCCGGCGAGTGGCCCGGCGTGTGGATCACCTCGAAGACGCGGTCGCCGAGATCGATCACGTCGCCGTCCGAAAGCAGCCGGGTCGCGGGCGCGCTCGGCACGGCATAGCTCTCGGAGCGATAAGGCTCGGGCGGAAGTCGGGTGAAGATCTCGTCGGTAACGTAAGGATCGGCGAGCGTCGCAGCGCGGGTGGGCGCGGCCAGGATCTCCGCCTCCGCCGCATGAACGGCGCGGTCCTCGAACTCGTGGTGGCAGCCGATATGGTCGAAATGGGTGTGGCTCGCGACCGCCGTAAGCGCGCGTTCGGTGACCAACGGCACCCAACGGCGAAGCGAGACGACCCCCATCCCGCTGTCGACCAGCATGTCCCGGTCGCGCCCGCGCACATGCCACATATTGCAGCGGTAGAAGGGGGTGATGTGCGGCTCGTCGATCAGGGTCACGTCGTCGGCGAGGCGCGTGACGCGGTACCAGTCTTCGGGGCGGGCGCGGTCCATGGCTCAGGCCTCCTGCGGATAGACGAGAATGGCGGCCGGATCCGCCGAGAGGGTGAGAACCTCGCCTTCCGCCGGGACGGCGGCTGGCGGCAGGTGGGCGACAAGGGTGAGGCCGGGGGCCGCCTCTGGAACGAGATGCGCCCGGCAGTGGGTCCCGAAGAACGCCGCATCGCGAACCCGTGCCGGCCCGATCTCGACACCCCGCTGGCCGAGACCGAGGGCTTCAGGGCGGATGCAGACCATGACCGGGCCCCGTTGCGCCCGCGCCGAAGGGAGACGGCCGAAGGGTGTCTCGACATGGCCGACCCCCGCTTGTCCGGGGATGTGGTTCATCTCGCCCATGAAATCCGCGGCGAAGAGGGTGCGCGGGGTGGTGTAGATCCGCTGAGGCGCGCCCACATCCTCGATCCGTCCGGCATTCATGACGACGATCCGATCGGCGATCGCCATCGCCTCCTCTTGATCGTGGGTGACATGGACGAACGTCGTGCCGAGCCGGCGCTGGATCTCCTTCAACTCGTCCTGCATCGCGCGGCGGAGCTTGAGATCGAGGGCGCCCAGCG
>CAYORO010000301.1:0-4607 GCA_964406355.1 uncultured Limibaculum sp. | reverse complement strand
GCAGCGGCAAGACCACCACGCTCTATGCCGCGATCGCGCGGATCAATGCGCCCGTGGCCAAGATCAACACCATCAAAGACCCGGTCGAGTATCAGCTCCCGGGCGTCACCCAGATCCAGGTGAAGGCGCAGATCGACCTGACCTTTTCCCGGGGCCTCCGCGCCATCCTGCGTCAGGACCCCGACGTGATCATGATCGGCGAGATCCGCGACCTCGAGACGGCGCAGATCGCCGTGCAGGCGGCGCTGACGGGGCATCTGGTGCTGGCGACGCTGCACACCAACTCGGCGGCGGCGGCGATCAACCGGCTGCGCGACATGGGGGTGGAGGATTATCTCATCAGCGCGACGCTCGTCGGCGTGATGGCGCAGCGGCTGGTGCGCCGGCTGTGCTCGGCCTGCGCGGCGCCCGAGGACGCGGCCCTTGTCGGGCGCATCGCTCCGGGGCGCGATCCGGCGCCGTTCCGCGCGGCACGGGGCTGCGAGGCCTGCGGGCACACCGGCTATCGCGGTCGCACCGGTGTCGTCGAGGTGCTGCCGGTCGATGACGGCGTCCGGCGCGCCGTGCTCGACCGGGCCGACCAGCGCGAGATCGAGCGCGTGGCCGTCGAGGCCGGCATGCGCTCGATGCGCGCCCACGGCATCGAGAAGGCCGCCCGCGGAGAGACCTCGCTCGCCGAGGTGCTGCGCGTGGCGACGGAGATCTGAGGATGCCGGTCTTCCACTATCGCGGCGTCGCGCGCACGGGCGAGGTGGTTGCCGGCACGCTCGAGACGGCCGACCAGGCGGCGGCGATCCAGCGGCTCCAGGCGCAGGGGACGATGCCGATCAAGGTTGAGGAGCGCGCGCCCTCGGCCCTGATGGCGCTGCTGGAGACCGAGATCACCCCCCGCGGGGCGCTCTCGGCGACCGACCGGATCGCGCTCACCCGCACGCTCGCGACGCTGACGGGCGCGGGGCTGCCGCTCGACCGGGCGCTCTCGATCGCCGAGCGGCTCGGGACCTCGGCGGCCGTGCGCGCGGTGGCGGGGCGCCTCCTCGAGGCGGTGCGCGAGGGCGCGCGTCTGGCCGATGCGCTCGACCGCGAGCCCCGGGCGTTTCCGGCGCTTTACCGCTCGGTGGTGCGCGCGGGCGAGGCCGGCGCCGCGCTCGAGGTCACGCTGGCGCGCCTGGCCGACACGCTCGAGGAGCAGGCCAAGCGGCGCGGCGAGCTCCGCTCGGCGCTGATCTACCCCGCCTTCCTGCTGGTCACGGCGGTCGGCGCCGTCGCGATCCTGCTCGCCTATGTGGTGCCGACCTTCGAGCCGCTGCTCGAGGATGCGGGCGTCGAGCCCCCCGCCATCACCCAGGCTGTGATCGCCGCTGGCAATGTCGTCTCGGCCGGCTGGCCGTTCATGCTCGCGGGCGCGCTCGGCGCGGGGCTCGCGATCAGCATTGCCCTGAGGCGCCCCGCGATCCGTCTCTCCTGGCACGGCCACGCGCTCAACGCGCCGGTGATCGGGCGGCTGTGGCGCAAGCTCGAGACCGCGCGCCTCTGCCGCCTCCTCGGCACGCTGCTCGAGAACGGCGTCGCGCTGCCGGCCTCGCTGCGGCTGGTGGCCCAGGCGATGGACAACGCGGCCTTTGCCGAGGAGATCCGCCGCGTGACGCCCGAGGTCGAGGCCGGCCGCGGCATGGCGGAGCCGCTGGCCAGGGGCGGGCTCCTGCCGCCGCTCGCGCTCCAGCTCCTGCAGGTCGGGGAGGAGAGCGGCCAGCTCACGCCGATGCTTCTCAAGGCCGCCGGCATCTTCGAGACCGAGGCCAAGCGCGAATTCGATCAGGCGCTCGCGCTTCTGACCCCTGTGCTCACCCTCGTGATGGGCATCCTGATCGCGGTGATCATCTCCTCGATCCTCTTCGCCCTCCTCAGCATCAACGAGCTCGCCCTCTGAGAGGCCCACATGCAGACCACGCCCTCCCCCCGAACGCTCGCCCGCGATGCGGGCCTCACGCTCCTCGAGCTCCTCGTCGTGGTGACGATCCTCGTGCTGCTGACGGTGGCGATCGGCACCGTGGCGATCAACTATCTGGGCGGGGCGCAGGCCAAGGCGGCGCGGCTCCAGCTCTCCCAGATCGAGAGCGCGCTCGATCTCTACCGCCTCGATATGGGCCGCTACCCGACCGAGGCCGAGGGGCTGGTCTCGCTGGTCGAGGCCCCGGGCGGCGCGAGCCAGTGGTCCGGCCCCTACATCGCCAAGCGGGCGACGCTCACCGATCCTTGGGACCGCGAGTTCACCTATCGCGTGCCGGGGGAGAGCGGGCGGCCCTATGCGCTCTATTCCCTGGGGGCGGACGGGCAGGAAGGCGGCGAGGACGATGCGGCCGATATCCGCTCGGAATAGGCGTGTGCGCGAGCCGGAGGCGGGGCTGAGCCTCCTCGAGATGCTCGTGGTGCTGGCGATCCTGGCGCTGCTGGCGACGGCGATGCCGGGGCTCGGCGGCGGGCTCTTTGGCGGCGGCGGGGCGCAGGCGCAGGAGGCGGCCGTGCGCTCGGTGATGGGCGAGCTTCGCCGGGCGCGGGCCGAGGCGATCCGCACGGCCGAGCCGGTGGCGGTGGCCTTCGATCCGCTCACGCTGCGCTTCGGCCGCGAGGGACATGCCGCGCGGCTGCCCGAGGGCACGCTGCTGACGCTCGAGACCGCCGCCGAGGCCGCTGTTGGGGCCGACCCGGCGATCCGCTTCTTCCCGGACGGGACGGCCACCGGCGGGACGGTCGCGCTCGCGCTGGCCGGGCGCCAGACCAGGATCGAGGTGCGCTGGCTCACCGGCGCGATCCGGAGGGCCGAATGAGCACGCCGCGGGACCGGGGCTTCACCATGATCGAGGCGCTCGTCGCCTTCGTGATCGTCTCGCTCGTCCTCGGCGCGGGCTATGCCGGGATGGCCGGTGGGCTGAAGGCGACCGCGCGCGCCGAGGATGCGCTCGACAAGCTCGCCCAGGCCGAGGCGGTGCTGGCGCGCATCGGGGTGGAGATCCCGCTCGATCCCGGGGAGACCGTGCTGGCCGAGGAGCCCTGGGAGATCAGGGTCGCGATCGAGGCCCACCGGCGGGACGATGCGCTCCTCTGGGATCGGCTCGGCCTCCGGCCCTATGCCGTCGCGGTCAGCGTCTCCGGTGGCACCGGGGCGCCGGTGACGCTCGAGACCCTGAGGCTCGGGCCATGACGCGTGCGCATGACACGGGCTTCACGCTGCTGGAGCTCCTGGTGGTGGCCGCGATCCTCGGGATGCTGGGCGCGGTGGCTGCCGGGGGTCTGCGGTTCGGGCTGACGGCCTGGGAACGGGCAGGCGCCGTCGCCGAGGACACGGTCGAGACGCGCATCGTGCAGAAGACGCTGGCCCGCGCCATCGGGGGCGCCCGGGCGATCCTGATCCGCAACGGCACGCGCACGCCCCCCGTCGCCTTCGACGGTCGCGCCGAGAGCCTCAGCTTCATCGCGCCGATGCCGGCCCGGGCCGCCCCCCCGGGCGACCACCTGATCGAGCTCGCCCGCGCCCAGCGTCAGGGCGCGGACGCGCTGGTGCTACGCTGGGTGGCGGTCGACGACCGGCGGCCCGAGATCGGGCCCGATGCCGCCGAGGAGGTGCTGGTCGAGGATGTCGCGGCGCTGGCCGTCCGCTACTACGGCCCGGACCCGCTCACGGGCGAGGTCCGCTGGCTCGAGAGCTGGACCGGGCGGACGACGCTGCCCGCACTCGTCGAGATCGCGGTGCGCTTTGCCGACGGTGCAGGCCGGCGCTGGCCGCCGCTCGTGATCCGCCCGGCCGCGGAGCCCCGCCCGTGAGCCTCGTCGCGCGCTTCTTCGGTTGGTGGGGGGGCGAGCTTGCCGCGCTGGTGCCGTCCGGGCTCAGGCGGCTCCTGGTGCCGCACCGCCCGCTGCTGGTGATGCGTCTCGGCGCCGACGGGATCGCGCTCGAGACCCGCGGGCGGCGGGGCGCCAAGGCGCTCGGCAGGCTCGATGCCCTGCCCAAGAAGCGCCGCGCCCGCCTGCTCGCCGACATCGCGCGGGGGCGCCTGCTCCCCGTCCTCGCCGTGCCGCGGGCGAATGTCGTCAGCCGCCAGGTCAGCCTCCCGCTCGCGGCCGAGGAGGATGTGGCCGGGGTGCTCCGCTACGAGATCGACCGGCTGACCCCGTTCTCGGCCGACGAACTCTTCTATGCGCACCGGGTGACCGGCCGCCGTGCGGAGGCGAACAAGCTCGAGATCGCCCTGGTCTTCGCCCCGCGTGCCGATCTCGAGCCGCTGGTGCAGGCGCTCACCTCCGAGGGGTTCGCGCCCGCCCGGCTCGACATCGAGGACGCGCCCGACGACCCGAACGGCACGCCGAGGCTCGCCGGGCTCGACCTCCTGCCGCGGCGTGCCGTCGCCGGCCCGTCCCGCGCCGCGGTGCTCGCGCGGGGGCTCGCAGCGCTCCTCGCCGTGATCGCGGTCGGCTGGGCGGGGCTTTGGCTCGTCACCGCCGAGGCCCGCGTCGAGGCGCTGCGCGACCGGCTGACCGAGGTGCGCCGCGCCGCCATCCGCGCGGCCGCCGCCGCCCCCGCGGCGGGCCAGGGGCCGGCCCGCCCCGCC
>CAYORO010000300.1:0-4627 GCA_964406355.1 uncultured Limibaculum sp. | reverse complement strand
GATCAAGTCGTTCATCAAGCGGGTGAACGGCAACTCGCTCTGGCCGCGGCCGCAGATCGTGGTCTGCGTGCCCTATGGCGCGACGGCAGTCGAGGAGCGGGCGATCGAGCAATCGGTGCTCTCGGCCGGGGCGCGCAAGGCGTATCTGATCCCGGAGCCCATCGCGGCCGCGATCGGGGCGGGGCTCCCGATCACCGAGCCGACCGGCAGCATGATCGTCGATATCGGCGGCGGCACCACCGAGGTCGCGGTGCTCTCGCTCTCCGATATCGTCTATGCGAAGTCGGTCCGCGTCGGCGGCGACAAAATGGACGAGGCGGTGATCAGCCATATGCGTCGCCAGCACAACCTGCTGATCGGCGAGGCCTCGGCCGAGAAAATCAAGAAGACCATCGGCACGGCGCGGATGCCCGCCGACACGGTGGGCGAATCGATCGTGATCCGCGGACGGGATCTCCTGAATGGCGTGCCCAAGGAGCAGGAGATCACCCAGGCGCAGATCGCCGAGGCGCTGACCGAGCCGGTGCAGCAGATCGTCGAATCAGTGATGGTCGCGCTGGAGGCGACGCCGCCCGATCTCGCGGCGGATATCGTCGACAACGGCGTGATGCTCACGGGCGGCGGGGCGCTGCTGGGCGATCTGGATCTCGCGCTCCGCGAACAGACCGGGCTCGCGATCTCGGTCGCCGAGGAGCCGCTCCACTGTGTGGCGCTCGGCACCGGCAAGGCGCTCGAGCATCTCGACCGGCTGAACCATGTGATGAAGATCAGCGTCTGAGGAGCGGCCAAGGGGAGGCGGCGTGGCGCGCAGCACACGAGCGACCGACGCCGAGGAGGGCATCGCACGGGCGGTGCGCCGGATCCTGTTCGGCGCGATCGTCATCGCGGGCCTCGTGCTCTTCGTGCTCTGGCGCACGGAAAACCCCCGCCTCGAGCAGCTCCGCGCCGGCCTCGTCGACCGACTGAGCCCGACCTTCACCGTGGTCACCGAGCCGATCGCGATGGGGGCGGAGCTGGTGCGCGACGGCCGGAGCTTCCTGGATGTCTATGAGGAGAACCGCGAGCTCCGGCGCGACATCCAGCGCCTCCATGCCTGGCGCGAGACCGCGCGCCAGCTCGAGGAGGAGAACGCACAGCTCCGCGCGCTCAACCATCTGCGCCTGCCACCACGCACCAGCTTCGTGACCGGCGACATCATCGCGGACTCGGGCGGGCCGTTCCGCGAATCGGCGCTGGTGAATGT
This sequence comes from uncultured Limibaculum sp., assembly GCA_964406355.1. Classification (GTDB taxonomy): domain Bacteria; phylum Pseudomonadota; class Alphaproteobacteria; order Rhodobacterales; family Rhodobacteraceae; genus Thermohalobaculum. Next base: position 3,384 of record CAYORO010000300.1, on the reverse strand, counting down.
CGGCAGCCGCGACGGCGTCTCCGACGGCTCGGCCGCGGTCGACGGGCTCGGGCTCGTTGGCCGCGTCTCGGGTGTCGGCGTGCGCGCCTCGCGGATCCTGCTGCTCACCGATTTCTCCTCGCGCATCCCGGTGCTGGTGCAGCCCGGAGGGCGACGCGCGGTGCTCGCCGGCGACGGGACCCCGGTGCCACGGCTCGAATTCCTCGACACGGCCGAGCCGACGCGCCCCGGCGATCTCGTCGAGACCTCGGGCGATGGCGGCGTCTTCCCGCCCGACATCCCCGTCGGCCGGGTGATCGCGACCGACAGCAAGGAGCTCCGCGTGCTGCTGCTCTCCGACTATGCGCGGCTCGAATTCGTGCGGCTCCTGCGCTACCGGCCCGACACGCGCATCCAGCGCCCGGGCGAGCTGATCCTCGGCGGCGACGGCGCGCGACCGAGGGCCGCCCCTGCCGAGCCGACCGGGGGCGCTCCGAGCCTTTCGGGCGACGCAGGGGGGCGCTAGGCTCAGGGCAGAGGGCGACCGGCCAGGAGGGGCCACGCATGGGCGAGACGCCATCCTTGGCGGGAGCGACGGCCGGCTGGCTGGACCGCGGGCGCCTGCTCCGCACGGCGCTGCTCGGCATCGCCGGGCTCGTCGCCGTGGCGATCGAGGCGGCGCCCGTGGGGCTCGGCGCGGGCGCGCTCCCCTCGCCCGATCTTCTTCTTTGCGTGGTCGCGCTCTGGGCGCTCCGGGCGGCAGCCGAGACGCCGGCGCTCCTCGTCTTCGCGCTCGGCCTTGTCAGGGATCTCGTGACCGATCTGCCGGTCGGCCTCGGCGCGCTCGCCCTCGTGGCTGCGGCCGAGGCGCTGAAGACGCAGCGCGTTGCGATCGCGCGCCAGCCTGCGGTGGTCACGGTGCTGGCGGTGGCGCTGGCGGCTTCGCTGATGGCGCTCGGCCTTTGGCTCGCTCTGGTGGTCAGCTTCGTCGAACCGCCGGCGCTCGTCGATCTCGCGATGCAGGTGGGCACAACCGCGATCGCCTTCCCGGTGGTGGCACTTCTCCTCGGGGCCGCGGTCGGCCGGCGAACCGGATCCCGCTCCGGGCGGCGGGCGCGCGACGCTGCCGGCCTGCCGGCCGGGTCCTGAAATGGCACCCCGCTTCGGCAATCCCCCGTCCGGCTCGCGCCCCGGACGCCATCGCCCGGGCGAGCGCCCGGGGGGCGGCGTCGTTACCCGGCGGGGGCTCGTGCTCCTCGGCGCGCAGCTCGCCGTCGCGGGGGCGCTCGGCTGGCGGATGCGCCAGCTCCAGGTCGTCGAGGCCCAGCACTATCGCCTGCTGGCCGAGGAGAACCGCATCAACATGCGCCTCATCGCGCCGACGCGGGGCCAGATCTTCGACCGCACCGGAGAGCCGCTCGCGATCAACCAGCAGAATTTTCGCGTGGTGATCATCCGCGAGCAGGCGGGCGACCCCGAAGCCGTGCTCGCGCGCCTGGCGCGGCTGATCCCGCTCTCCGACCGCCAGATCGAGCGCGTGCTGGAGGAGATGCGCCAGAAATCGGCCTTCGTGCCGGTGATGGTGGCCGAGCATCTGACCTGGGAGGATTTCGCCCGGATCAACGTCAACGCGCCGGCGCTGCCGGGCATCCAGCCCGAGGTCGGGCTCTCCCGCCACTACCCCCACGGCCACCTCACGGCCCATGTCGTCGGCTATGTCGGGCGGGTCACGCAGGGCGATCTCGACCGCGCGGACGACGGCGACCCGGTGCTGCAGATCCCGGAGTTCCAGATCGGCAAGCGCGGGCTCGAGCGCGGGCTCGAGCGCCGGCTCCGCGGCCAGGCGGGCACGCGCCGGATCGAGGTCAACGCGCTCGGACGGGTGATCCGCGAGCTCGACCGACGCGAGGGCGAGCCCGGACCGGACCTGCATCTGACGATCGATCTCGACCTCCAGGACTTCGCCACGCGCCGGCTCGAGGGCGAGAGCGCGGCGGCGGCGATGCTCGATGTGCGCAACGGCGACGTGCTGGCGCTCGCCTCGACGCCCGCCTACGAGCCCAACCTCTTCGTGCGCGGCATCTCAAGCCCGGACTACAAGGCGCTCCTGGAGAATCAGTACCGCCCGTTGCAGAACAAATGGGCGAGCGGCATGTATCCGCCGGGCTCGACCTTCAAGATGATCGTGGCGCTCGCCGCGCTCGAAGCCGGGGTGATCTCGCCCGACGAGACGGTCTTCTGCAATGGCGGCTATGTGCTCGGCAACCGGCGCTTCCACTGCTGGCGGCGCGGCGGACACGGGCATGTCGCGTGCCGCGCCGCGATCGAACAGTCCTGCGACGTCTATTTCTACGAGGCGGCCAAACGCGTCGGCATCGAGCGGATCGCCGAGATGGCGCGGCGCTTCGGTCTCGGCATCGGGAGCGATCTGCCGCTGCCCGAGATGAAGGGCGGCCTGATGCCCGACAAGGCCTGGAAGGAGCGCAACCGCGACGAGCCCTGGCTGGTCGGCGACACGCTGAACGCAGGGATCGGGCAGGGCTTCGTGCTCTCCACCCCGCTCCAGCTCGCGGTGATGACGGCGCGGCTGGCGACGGGCCGGGCGGTCGAGCCGCGGCTCATCCGCGCCGTCGGCGGGCGGCCGCTGCCCGAGGACCCGGGCGCCGAGCTCGGGATCCACCCCGCCCATCTCGCGCTGATCCGCCGTGGCATGGACGACGTGGTCAATGGCCGGCGCGGCACCGCGCGGCGCTCGCGCATCGTCGATGAGGCGAACAAGATGATCGGCAAGACCGGCACGAGCCAGGTGCGCAACATCAGCAAGGCCGAGCGCGCGCAGGGCGTCTTCCGCAACGAGGACCTGCCCTGGCACCGGCGCGATCACGCGCTCTTCGTCGGCTATGCGCCCGAGACCGCGCCGCGCTATGCGGTGGCGGTGATCGTCGAGCATGGCGGAGGCGGCTCCAAGGCCGCAGCGCCCGTCGCCCGCGATATCCTGATGCACGCGCTCTACGGGCCGACCCCGCCGCTCTCGGCCTACCCGCCCGGCCAGGCACCTGAGCGCCCGATCCCCGCGCCTGCGCCCCGGCCCGCGGCAACGCCCGAGCCAGCCCCCACGCCGGAGGCCGGGCCCGCCCGTCCCGTCGGCTCGGGGCCCCGCGGGCCCGCGATCCGCACCTGAGCCGCGCATGGCCTTCGCCGAGCCCTCGACCGAGCAGCGCCTCTCCCTCGGGCAGAAGATCCTGCGGTTCAACTGGGCGCTGGTGCTGCTGGTCTCGGCGATCGCGAGCCTCGGCTTCCTGATGCTCTATTCGGTGGCGGGCGGGAGCCTCGAGCCCTGGGCCGGGCGGCAGATGAGCCGCTTCGGCGCCGGGCTGATCCTGATGACGATCGTCGCGCTGATCG
>CAYORO010000299.1:0-4640 GCA_964406355.1 uncultured Limibaculum sp. | reverse complement strand
CGCCGATCCTGGTGCTCGACGAGGCGACCTCGGCGCTCGACAGCGAGGTCGAGGCGGCGATCCAGGGCACGCTCTACGGGGTGATGGAGGGCAAGACCGTGATCGCGATCGCCCACCGGCTCTCGACGATCCAGCGCATGGACCGGATCGTGGTGATGGATCTCGGCCAGATCGCCGAGCAGGGCACCCATGCCGAGCTGCTGGCCCGCCGCGGCCTCTATGCGGGCTTCTGGAACCGCCAGTCGGGCGGCATGATCGGCACACAGCCGGTCACCGTCGGAGGGACGGTCGGGGGCCGGGCCGCCACCCCGTCCTGAGGCTCCTCTTGAACACCGGTGCGGGCCCGGTGGGTCCGCGCCGACCGCGACCGCCGCCGCTCAATGGCGGGTCAGATGCACTCGCCCCCGTCGATCACCAGCGCATGCCCGGTCATGAAGGAGGCGCGGTCGGAGGCGAGATAGACGATCGCGTCGGCGATCTCCTCGACGGTGCCGAAACGGCCCATCGGGATGGCGGTCGCGATGTACTCCTCGAGCTTCTCACGCCCGCCCATCTGGATCTCGAAGCCCCGGTTGAAGGGCGTGTCGATGAAGCCGGGGCAGAGCGCGTTGCAGCGCACCCCGTGGCGCGCATAGTCGGCCGCGATCTGGCGCACCATCGCGAGCACGGCGTGCTTGGTGGTGCAGTAGGCGATCATCTCCCGGTCGTACTGGACGCCCGAATTCGACGAGGTGACGATGATGCTGCCGCGCCCTTGCGCCTTCATCGGCGCCATCGCCGCCTGGGCCGCGACGAAATGGGCGCGGACGTTGAGCGCCCAGGAGGCGTCCATCTGCTCCGCCGTCACGGCCTCGAGCGGCCCCTCGATCTGGATGCCGGCATGGGAGTGGAGGATGTCGAGCCGCCCATGCCGCGCGACCGTGTCGTCGACCGCGGCCCGGAGCGCGCCGGTGTCGGTGACGTCGAGCGCCCGCGCCTCGGCCCGGCCGCCCGAGCCGCGGATGTCGGCGGCCACCCGCTCAGCGGCGTCGCCGGCGAGATCGGTGACCACCACCACAGCGCCCTCGCGCGCCATGGCGGCGGCCCCGGCCGCCCCGATGCCGGAGCCTGCGCCGGTGACGAACGCGATCCTGTCCTCGAGCAGCATGCCTCTCTCCCTCTGGAATGGGCGCTCAGCGCCGGCCGCGCCGCTGCAGGATCATCTGCGCGATGATCAGCAGCACGAGCGAGGCGCCGAGCACCATGGTGCCGATCGCGTTGATCTCGGGCGTCACGCCCCGTCGGATCGAGGAGAACACATAGATCGGCAGCGTCGTCTCCGAGCCCGCGACGAAGAACGCGATGATGAAGTCGTCGAAGCTGAAGGTGAAGCTCAGCAGAAAGCCCGCCAGCACCGCCGGCGCGATCAGCGGGAGCGTCACCTGACGGAAGACGCCGAAGGGGGTCGCGTAGAGATCGGCCGCCGCCTCGACGAGCGCCCGATCGAGCCCCGTCAGCCGCGCGCGCACGATGATGATCACGAGGGCCATGGTGAACATCGTGTGGGCCGCGATCAGCGTCCCGATCCCCATCGAGAGCCGCGGGCTCTCCTCGGTGGGCCAGATCCCCGCGAGCCACGGGTTGACCTGGTCGAAGACGGTGACGAGGGCGATCAGCGTCGCGATCCCGATCACCACGCCCGGGATCATCACGGCGATGTAGATCAGCGCGTCGAACACCACGCGCACCGGCCCGCGCACCCGCTCGAGCCCGATGGCCGCCAGCGTGCCGAAGATGCTGGCGAGCGTCGCCGAGACCAGGGCCACGATCAGGCTGGTCTCCAGCGCGTCCATCACGAAGGGATTGGCGAGCGCCCGCCCGTACCACTTGGTCGAGAAGCCGGTGAACTGGCTCGCATGGCGCCCGGCATTGAAGCTGAAGAGCGCGATGATCGCGATCGGGGTGTAGAGGAACCCGTAGACGAGGAATGTATAGAAGCGCATGGCCAGGCGTCACATAAGGGCGACGTCTTGGCGCTGGGTGTTCAGCCGCGCGATCATCCGCATATAGAGCGTGACCGAGACGAGCATCAGCACGATCAGCATCACCGCGACGGCCGAGCCAAAGGCCCAGTTGCGCGATTGCAGGAACAGATCGACCAGCGCGTTGCCGACGAAGAACACCTTGCCACCGCCGAGCAGCGCCGGGATCAGGAACTCCCCCATCAGCAGGATGAAGACCAGCAGCGAGCCTGTCGCAACGCCCGGGATCGAGAGCGGCAGCGTCACCTGCCGGAAGGTCGCCCAGGGCCCGGCGCCGAGATCGGAGGCGGCCTCGAGCAGCCGCTTGTCGAGCCGGTCGAGGCTCACGAAGATCGGCAGCACCATCAGCGGCAGATAGCCGTAGACGATGCCGATCAGCACGGCGACGGGCGTGTAGATCAGCCGCACGCCCTCGATCCCGATGCTCTCGAGGAGGGCCGGGATCCCCTGCCCGCCCAGGATGCTGATCCAGGCATAGCTGCGGATCAGGAGGCTCGTCCAAAACGGCACGATCACCAGCACCAGCAGCGCCGTGCGCCAGCGTGCGTTCGTCCGCACGGCGAGCTGATAGGCCAGCGGATAGGCGATCAGCAGCGCTGCCAGCGTGCCGAGCGGCGCGAGGATCAGCGTGTTGCGAAACGCCGCCCAGCGCGCCGGCAGATTGGCGTATTGCTCGAGGGTGAGGGCGGGGACATAGCCGCCGGCGGCTCCCCGCTCCCCAAAGCTGAAGATCACCACGACGCAGAGCGGGAGCACGAGCATCACCAGGAAGCACGCGCCCGCAGGCGCGAGCAGCAGCCAGGTGCGCTCACTCCGGCCCATGCCCCTGCCCCGCCGTGCCCTGCCGTGCCCCTGCCCCCGCCCTGTGCGTCAGGCCGACTTGAAGCGGGCGAGCAGCTCGGCCCGGTTCGGATCGGTCAGCGTGGCAGCCGCGCCGAATTCGAGCGCATCGAGCAGCTCCTGCGCGGGGTAGAGGATCGGGTCGTCGAGGATCTCCTGAGGCAGCAGCGCGTTGGTGCGGGCATCGGCGACCGGATAGCCGTGGGCCAGCACCTCCTTGGCGTTGACCGCCGGGTCGATCAGGAAGTTGATCAGCGCATAGGCGGCGTCGCGATGCGGCGCACCCTTCGGCACGGCGTAGTAGTCGCTCCAGATCTCGCCGCCCTCGCTTCCGAGGACAAAGGCGATCTCCGGCATGTCCGCGTTGAGCTGCTTGCCGTCGCCAGTCCAGCACATGGTCATCCAGGCATCGCCCGAGCGCATCGCCGGCTGGTAGTCGGACGAGATCGCGAAGAGATGCGGCTTGACCTCGAGCAACAGCTGCTCGGCCTCGGCAAGCTCGGCCGGGTCGACCGAGTTGAACGAATAGCCAAAGTATTTCAGCGCGTTGCCGATCGTGGTGAGCTGATAGTCATGCACCATGGTGCGCCCGGCGAAGGCATCGCGCGAGACGTCCCAAAACTCCTTCCAGGTCGTGAAGGCATTGCCGCCATTGTGCGAGGTGTTGACCGCGAAGCCCGTGGTGCCCCAGTTCTTCGGCACCGCATAGAGCGTGCCGTCGACGATGCCGGCATCGGAGAAACGGGGCTCGAAGGCGCTGGCATCGTAGTTCGGCAGCTTCGAGACATCGAGCGGCTCGATCAGCCCCTCCGAGACATAGGTGGTGATCGTGTAGTTGGTCGGCACGAAGACGTCCCAGCCGCTGCCGCCGGCCTGGAGCTTGGCGAGCATCTCCTCGTTGGAGCCGAAGACGTTGACCTGTGCGAAGGCGCCGGTCTGGTCGGTGAAGGCCTCGAAATTGGCCACGTCGTGATAGTTGGGCCAGGTCGCCAGCACCACGCGGTCGCCGATGTCCTGGGCGAGGGCGCGGCTTGGGCGCAGGCCAGGCACCGCGGCGCCGAGCACGGCGCTCGCTGTCCCGAGGCCCGTCACGCCGAGGAAATGGCGCCGGCTGACCGAGCCCTTCTGGTAGCGGCGGAGCTCCTGGAGGAAGGCGGTCTTCGAGATGTGGTCGATCGGCTTCATGGTTGGTCTCCCTGTTTGCTCTTGGTGATCTCAGTCATCCGCCAGAATGACGGCGGCGTCCTCGCCCCAGCTCATCCACCCGGTCTCGCCAGGCTCGAACGTGCCGCCGGTCGCCTCGGCTTGTCGAGGGGCGAGCACGAGCACGTCGCCGAGCTCGGCATGGTGGACGAGATACTCGGTGTGCTCGCCGAGGAAGATCCGGTTGTGCACGCTGACCTCGAGCGCACCGTCCGCCGGGTGGCGGTCGAGGCGCACCCGCTCGGGCCGGATGCTGACACTGGCGGCCGCGCCGATCCCGAGCGGGACGGTCGCCCGTCCGCCCACCGTAAGCCCGTTGGCGAGCGTGACGCGCGCATGCCCGGCGGCGGCCTCGAGGATGCGCCCGACGAAGAAGTTCGAGCTGCCCACGAAATCGGCGACATAGCGGCTGCTCGGCCAATCGTAGAGGTCGCGCGGGCTGCCGGTCTGCACGATCCGCCCCGCCCGCATCACGCAGATCCGGTCGCTGAGCGACAGCGCCTCCTCCTGGTCGTGGGTCACCAGCACGAAGGTGATGCCGAGCTGGCGCTGGAGGTCCTGGAGCTCGATCTGCAT
>CAYORO010000298.1:0-4656 GCA_964406355.1 uncultured Limibaculum sp. | reverse complement strand
TCGCCGCGCCCTCGGCGGCGTCGGTCAGAGCCTCCGTCGCCGCGCCCTCGGCGGCGTCGGTCAGAGCCTCCGTTGCCGCGCCCTCGGCGGCGTCGGTCAGAGCCTCCGTCGCCGCAGGAGCCGTCGGGCTCTGCGTGACCGTCTCCTGCGCAAGCGCGCCCGACCCGAGCATCAGCGCCACCGCTGCGGCGCCCGTCACTCCAGACCAACCGTTCATCGTCGCCTCCCAAGTTTCCCAAGTGGGAGTTTGGGCACCCGTTGGCGACGCTTTCGCAACATTGCGATGTCCCCCAAGTAACACATGCACTTGCGAGCCGCGCCGACAGAACTCTGGCTCGCGACCGAGGCGCAAGGAGGGCTTAACCCGGCCATAACCGAAAGCGGGGACAGTTTCCGTGCCAGGCTGAGCCGGAGTCCGCGGTGCGCATTCGAACCCAGGTCCTCATTGCCGTCCTCGTCTCCCTCTTCGCGCTCGGTATGGGCGCGGCGCTGGTCTCTCGGAGCGCGATCGGCCAGGCGACGCATCTCCGGGACCTGCTCCTGCTCACCGGGTCGGCCGGCCACGCCAGTGAGCTGATCGGCGCCGTTCAGCGCGAGCGCGGGCGCAGCGTGGGGTGGCTGACTTCCGAGGCGGGTGGGGAGCCGAGCGCGGCCTTGCTGGAGCAACGCGCCGAGACCGATGCCGATGTCGCGCTCGCGCTCATGGCGGCCCGCGCCCTCTTGCGCGCCCAGGAGGCCGGCGGGCTCGCACCACAGACGCTCGCCGCACATCGCCGTCATCGGATCGGCGAGGACAAGATGCTCCGCGAGTTCGAGGTGCGAAAGCTCGCCGAGCGGGCGCAAGCCGCGGCAACCGAGATCGGGTCGGTCTCCGCCGAGACGCTGACCATGTCGGACGATGCGGGCCGTCGCCTCGCGGCACTCGTCCCGGAGTTCGACCGAACGGCGGGCCTCGTCCGGGAGATCACCGCTGCCAGCCGCGAGGAGAGCCTGGGCGCCGAGCAGATCAAAGGTGCTCTCGCCGATCTCGATCGGGTCGCCGCCCGGAACGCCCGCCTCTCCGACGCGACCGACGCGACCGCGCAATCGCTGTCATCGTATGCCGACACTCTCGATGCGATCATGCGGCGGTTCTCCTTTACCGGGCCCCCGATAAGGCAGGGCGATAGGGCCCATGCGCTGGCGCGCCTCGTTTGGTCCGAGGTCTCGCAGGCGGCGTCGCATCCGTCATCGCCAACGGTTGAGATGCGGCGCGTTGCTGCAGCGGAAGGACAAGCTCAACCCGCGCCTCTGCTGCGCTGCCCAGCTGCAGCGTTTGCGGTGAGAAGCGAGGCGAGGAGCGCGGGGAAGACTGCATGATCCAGCATGATCAAAGCGCCGGGCCGATCGACACCGACCGTGATCACCGAAGCCGTCGCGCGGTTCGACGTGCCGATCTGGCGGCCCGGGGCCATGGGCAGGCCGGTCACCGGCCATGCGAGCCCGTCGGACGCGATCCCTCGACACTCGGCGAGCGGAAAGATCGAGACGCGTGCCCCTGCGCCAACCTCGATCCGCAACACCCGCCCTGGCGGGAGCAAGGCCAACGCCTCCATTTCTCCGAGCAGAACCACGGTCTTGTCCGGATGGCGCAGCATCGCGTGGAAGACCGCAAGCGTGTGGTCGAGCCGTCCGCCTGTAAAGCCGAGCGCGATGTAGTGCGGCGCCGCCGTCGCATAGAGGCACTTCTCGAAATCCGTCGTGTCCTGCTCCGTGATCCGGTGCACCCGCACACCTCGCGCCGACCAGACCGAGGCGTCGGCAAGCGAGTCGAGATCTCCGATGATCACGTCCGGGACCAGCCCAAAGGAAGCGAGCCGGTCGGCTCCCTGATCGGCCGCCACGATTGCTCCCGTGCGCGCATGCGCGCTTGCCAGCATCGTCCCATCGACCGGGCCGCCCCCAACCAGCAGCACCGGTGCATCGAACCGTATCCCCCGCTCCGCCATTTGCCCCCGTTGCGCTGCTGTCCTACAACCGTTGCGCGAGGCCGAACGCTTGACCGTGAAGGACAAATCGGCCACCGTCCGCATGGTGGGACGCACTAGCATGACAATTCGCGGGGGGACCATGCCAGATCAGGGCACTCGGATCGATCTGCGGCTGGGCGACTTCGCGGTTTCACTACAGGGTTTTGAGAACCCGGTGCCGCCGCTCAAGCAGACCCTGCGCTTCGTCCAGCGCCTGATTGAGGAAACTCCTGAGATCGCGGGCACGAGCCTCGCCCTTGAGGAAGAGGATATCGAGGCGCTTCTCGATACTGTCTCGGGGCGGCTCGACCTGCCGAGAGACCATTTGTCGGTCACGCCCGGGCTTGTGATCGTCGCGACGCCAGAGGTGAGCGAGGCCGATCGCCCGGTCGAGATCGAGGCGGATCCCGATCTTAGTGTCGCGACTGCCGCGACCGCCGCTGATGCGCTCGCACCGTCGATCCCGGCGGCCGAGGATCAGGAGGCGCCGGCGGCGGCTACAGTCTCCGAGGAACAGGAGGGTCCTGACAGCACTCAAGGTGTCGAAGATGCCGGCCCCACCGACCCGGGTGTCGGGCGGGCCAGTGTCATCGAGACGCCCGAGGCATCGGGGGCAACCGCGACCGACGACGCCGTCTCCACAACCGAGCTCGCCCAGCCTGCCGATGCGCCGCCAGCGGGCGACGTCGAGCCAGCGGAGGGCGATCTGCCGAGTGCCGCGGAGGCGCCGCCGGTCATCACCGTGGCGCCCGTATCCGAGCCCACGACCGAGGCCCCGACACTTGAGCCCGACGCCTTGCCGGTCGAGGCGGAATTCACGGAGGAGGAGCTGGCGAGCGCGGCGGTTGTCCCGCCAGTCGAGGAAGCGATTGAGCCGGAGCCGGCAAACATTTTTGCCGCCGATCCTGAGCCATCCAACATTTTCGCAGCGGAGCCGGAGCCGGAGGCGGTGCCGGACCCCGACCCGGGTGCGGCCTCGAGCGAGCAGGCTGAGGAACCCGCCTCGGTCGAGCCCGCGGACATCCCGCCCCACGCGGCGCCCGGGGTCATGCCATCCGAAGAGCCGGAATACGAGCCGACTGCTGCGTGTGATGAGGTCCCGGATGTCGATCTGGCACCGGCCAACATCTTCGCAAGCGATCCCGATCCCGATCCTGCGCCGAGCACCATCTTCGCCAGTGAGCCGACACCGCCAGCCGCGCCCCCTGAGCCAGTGCCGGCCGTTGCGTCGGCCGGGCCGCTTCCAACGCGCCGCGACGAGGCGCCCGAGCCTGTCGCGGCCAATATCTTCGCGCCAGACCCCGCCCCCGATCCGGAGCCTGCCAACATCTTTGCCGGCGGGTCGGAACAGGCCGCATCACCCGATCCCGCAACGGCAGAGGGATCCCTCGGTGCTCCCAGCCTTCGACCCGACCTGCCGGTCCCGTCGGTGCCGGCCAACATCTTCGCCGCGGAGAATGACGATCCCGTGCCGAGCCCGATTGGCATCGATCCGGCGGACCCGATTGGCGATCCGGAGGGTGCACAGGGATCAGGGCGTCGCCTGTTCGGACCGTCGGGTCGGGCACCCGACGGGCCGCCCTGGATCGACGACCCCAACGAACCCGCGCCGGTCGGCACCAGCGAGATGCATGTGCCCCCTGCGGCCCCCGCCGAGGAAGACGAGGGACCACGCCTCGAGGACATCATGTCACGCGTGCGCGGCGGCGATCCCTCGGAGCACGTGGCGGGCGAGGCCGATCCCGCGAGCCCGGCACCGGGCGCGCGCGCGGCCTCTGCGATCGATGCGGCGGAGCTTGCGAACCGCTCCGAGGCGAGCAGCGTGCCGGAACTGCTCTCGGCCGCGGCCGCCTGGCTCACGCTGGTCGACAAGCGCTCGACCTTCGGACGGCGTGAGGTGATGGACGTGTTCGACACCATCCCCGGCGAGCATCCACGGACGCTCGAGGCGCGGATCAAGGGCTATGGCAAGCTCGTTCGCTCGGGCGCACTGGTGCTGGTCGACGACGGCCGCTTCGCGCTCAGCCAGGAGGAGCGTGACCGCTACCGCGCCTATCTCTGATCTGTGCTCTCCGGCGGCGCGTCCGGATCGGGGCGACCGATGCCGCGAAACAGCCGCCGGAACGGCAACGCCCAGGCGATGCCGAGCACCACATAGACTGCGAGCTCCAGCCAGATCGGCGGCCGCTCGAACAGGCCGACGACCGTCACCGCCGCCACGATGTAGATCGGCAGCCCCACGAGAAGCACAACCGCCGACCAGAATTTTCGCGCCTTGTAGGTCATGAGCCAGATGTAGCGCGGGCGCCGCGCAGGTCCCGTCGGTCAGTCGCGATAGGGGTCGGTCACGAGGATCGTGTCGTCGCGCTCGGGGCTGGTGGAGAGAAGCGCCACGGGGGTCTCGATCAGCTCCTCAACGCGTTTGACGTATTTGATCGCCTCGGCCGGCAGGTCGAGCCAGCGCCGCGCGCCATGGGTGCTCTCGGACCAGCCGGGCAGGGTCTCGTAGATCGGCTCGACGCGCGCCTGCAGCGCGGCGGGCATCGGCAGATGGTCGATCTCCGCGCCGTCGAGCCTGTAGCCGACGCAGATCCGCAGCTCCGACAACCCGTCCAGCACGACGAGCTTGGTGAGCGCGATCACCGAC
>CAYORO010000297.1:0-4678 GCA_964406355.1 uncultured Limibaculum sp. | reverse complement strand
AGATGGGCGCAGCCGGTGACGTCGAGCATCAGCCCGTCGCGCCCGTCGAGCGCGACGATGGGGCTCCAGCGGGTCGCCCAGCGGGCGAGGCGGCGCAGCGCCGCGGCATCGGCGGCGCGGTCGATCTCCTCGCTGCGCAGCCCTGGCGCGCGGGCGCGGGCATCGGCGAGCGTGAGGCCCGGCGCCACCCCCATCGCCCGGGCGCCGGCCGTGGCGGCGACGATGCGCAGCCCCTTGGCTGCCCGCTCGGTGAGCGCGAAAGGGCTCTCAACCGGCCTCGCGGAGCTCCCCCTGCTGCGCATCCGGCGGAGCCGGTCGAGCGGCCAGTCGGTCAACCAGACGGAGAGAAAGCGTCGCATCGTCGAACTCCATCAGATGGCGCCGCCCGACCGCGCCCGGCGCGGTGCGCGAACGCTCGAGCGCGAGGTGCCAGCGCGGCAGTCCCGGCGCCTCGGGGTCGTGGGGATCGGGGGCCGAGGGGGCGGCCGCCACCCGCCAGCGCGCGGTCGCCGCGGTCGCACCCTCGCGGATGTGGGGCAGCACGAGGATCGCCGGCACGCCGCGCGCCTCCGCCGCGAGGGCGAGGCGGCGGGTCTGCGTGAAGTCGGGCAGGGCGGGGTCGGCGATCTCGGCAACCACGCCCGCCACGGCCCCCGATCGGAGCGCCTCCTCGACGCACCAGAGCGCATCGATCGCCCGCGGCGCCGCGACCGTGAGGAGCCGCCCGGGATCGAGCCCCATCGCCTGCGCCCCCCGCGCCGAGAGCGCTCCGTGCTCGCGGGCCGCACGCGCCTCGGTGACCCAGAGGATCGGGCCGGGCGCGGCATCGGGGCGCGACTTCAAGTGGGCATGGGCGGCGAGGACGGCCGCCGCAAGGCCCGAGGCGGCCGCATAATCGCTGAAGGCGGCCCCGGCAAGCTCATGCACCCCCCGCGCGACCATGCCGGCGAGCAGCGCATCGGGCGCGAGCCCGGCCCCCTGTCGGGGATCCGAGAGCCGTACGAGAGCCAGGTGAGTCGCCGGTGGTTTGCGCATATGTTCATATTTCGTTCCACACACCGCGGAGTCAAGTTGCCGCAATGGGGGCGCCGCTTTCGCACCGGGTTCTTGATCCGCCGGAATTTCAGACTCCCGGCAACACTCTCTTCGTCAATCTCCGGCGAGACCGAGGTCGTCCAGGCGCCGCTCCAGAAATGCAGCCCGGCGATGGCGAATTTGAGTGCAAAGAGCCGCGGCGGCGGACGCATCCAGCGCCGCTCGACGCCCGCGCGCTCCTCGAGCCACCAGTTGAGGTTGGAGCGCTCCTCAAGGATCGTGTCGGCAGATTTGAGGAAGTTGACAAGATGCCAGCGCTCGGTGCGACCCGTGCCACATGATGCTGCCCTCCACATCCGCGGGCGGGACGGATCGCCCCACGCCGGGATCAAGATTCGGCGTGTATCTGGCAGAGGGCAGCTCCTCCGGGGATAGCGGCTGCAGAATGCGTGTGGGATAGGGGCAGTTCACCGCGCCCTCGCCCCAGCGCGACCTCGCATATTCCGGCCCATCCGAAGACCGGGGGACGGATGCCCGACTCGCCAGCTCGGCGTGCCGCTCGAGAAACCAGGCCATCAGTCCGGATTGCGCGAGGCCAGCACGGCATACCCCGCGAGGGCCGAGACGGCGGTGAGCACCGTGCCCCAGGCCATGTCGGTGATCACCATCCGCCAGTGCCAGCCCTTGAGCGTTGCCATATTGGTCATCTCGTAGGTCCCGTAGGCCAAAAGCCCGAAGATCGCGCCGTCCCGCACCGCCGGCCACCAGCTGCCCGCCGCCGCCGCCGGCCAGCTCGCGAAATAGAGGATGCCTCCACAATAGGCCGCGTAGAACCCCGCCGCGACCCCGAGGCGCGGGCTCTCGCGCATCAGATCCCCGACATGCGCCACGAAGAGCGGCTTCATCACCAGGGTCAGCCACACTGCGTCGATCACGAGGAACACCACGACCGTGGCGAGATAGGCGAGGACGAGCGTCATGGTGCCTCCGAAGCTCCGCTGCCTTTCGCGAGCTAGCGCGGCGGAGCCGGTCGTCTCCCCTGACTGCGCCGCGCCGCCAGAGGCGTCAGCGATGCGGCACCGGCAGGAAGCCGCGCTCGGGGTCGTGCGCATGGAGCGCGCCGTTGGCAATGTCGATCCAGGCGCCGTGGATGCTCAACAGGCCGGCCTCCAGCGCTTCGGCGATGAAGGGGAAGCTGCGCAGATTGTCGAGGCTCGTCAGCACCGCCTCGCGTTCGAGCGCGGTCTGGCGGTCTGGCGGCGGGGGGGTGGCGGCCTCCACCCGCTCCCAGCCGGGGCGCAGGATCTGCGTCCAGCGGCCGATGAAGCTCTCCGGGTCCACGGCATCCTCGCGCCCCGAGCACAGCGCGTCACAGGCCGCGACCCCGCCGCAATTGGAATGGCCGACCACGAGGATATGCGCCACCCGCAGCACCGTCACCGCGTATTCCAGCGCCGCCGAGGTGCCGTGATGCTGATGCGCGGGCTGATAGGGCGGCACCAGATTGGCGACATTGCGGACCACGAAGAGATCGCCCGGCTCGGCGCCGAACATCTGCACCGTGTCGACCCGGCTGTCGCAGCAGCTGATCACCATGGCGCGGGGGCGCTGGCCTTCCTCGGCGAGGCGGGCATGCCAGATCCGGTTCGGCTCGAAGCGGAGCGCGCGCCAGCTGCGATAGCGCTCGGCGAGATAGGGGGGGATCGCGCGGCGCTCCGGCATCAGCCACGCGTCCCAGTGGGACCGCCCCGAGTGTCGTCTCCCCGCTGCTCCGTCATCGGCCCTCTCCGTCGTGACGCGGGCCCCACGCGATTGCGCGGGATGCGGCCGAGGGCTACACGGGCGCGTCCGGCCGGGCAAGGCGGTGGGCAAGGCGGTGGGCAGAACGGCCGGCACGCGAGCAGGGGAGACGGGCGATGGGCGAGATGACGGTGATCGAGAACGGCGCGGGCGGCGGGCCCGAGGTGCTGGCGCCGGCGCGGCGTCCGATCCCGGAGCCGGGGCCCGGGCAGGTGCTCGTCAAGGTCGCGGCCGCGGGCGTCAACGGGCCTGACCTGATGCAGCGCGCGGGCAGCTATCCGCCGCCGCCGGGCGCCTCGGATCTCCTCGGGCTCGAGGTCTCGGGCGAGGTGGCGGCGCTCGGGCCCGAGACCGAGCGCTGGCGGGTGGGCGACCGGATCTGCGCGCTCACCAAGGGCGGGGGCTATGCCGAGTATGTCACGGTCGACGGCGCGCATTGCCTCTCCGTGCCGGAGGGCGTGTCGGAGATCGATGCGGGCGGGCTCTGCGAGACCTATTTCACCGTCTGGTCCAACATCTTCCACGGCCATGCGGTGCCCGAGGGCGCCAACTTCCTCGTCCATGGCGGCGCAGGCGGCATCGGCACCACGGCGATCCAGCTCGGCGCGGCCAGGGGGCTCGCGGTCTTCGCCACCGCCGGCTCGGCCGAGGCGCGGGCCTTTTGCGAAGCGCTCGGCGCGCGCCGCGCGATCGACTACCGGGCGGAGGACTTCGTCGGCGTGCTCAAAGAGGCAGGCGGGGCCGACATCGTGCTCGACATCATGGGCGGCGACTATGTGCAGCGCAACATCAAGGCCTGCCGGATGGATGGCCGAATCGTTCAGCTCGCCTTCCGCGCGGGCTCCAAGGTCGAGGTCGATCTGATGGCGGTGATGCTAAAGCGGATCACTCTCACGGGCTCGACGCTGCGCCCGCGCCCGGACGCCTTCAAGGCCGCGGTCGCGCGCGAACTCGAGGCCGAGATCTGGCCGCTCTTCGCGAGCGGGCGGGTGAAGCCCGTGACCCATGCCGTGATGCCGCTCGCGGAGGCCGCGGAGGCGCACCGGCAGATGGAGGCAGGGGGGCTCCGCGGCAAGCTGATCCTCACGCCCTGATCGCCGGCGCGAAGATCGGCCATCGGCCGCTTTCCGAAGAGTGGAATTCGGGCTCGTGTTGGTTTCTTTCCGCTACAAATGTCGCCTGGGCTTCCATCCTGCGGAAAGCGACGCCGAGCTGTAAGCTCACGCCCCTCCCTGCAAAGATTCTTTTAAATGGCGTGCAGCCCTCGCATTCCCTAGGGCAGGCGTGAGGCGGCCCGAGAGCCCCACCCCCGTCAAGCTTGCGAGGAAACCCATGAAGACCGGTTACAATGCCCTGTTCATCCCGGGGCCGACAAACATGCCGTTCCGCGTCCGCAAGGCGATGGATGTCGCCCTCGAGGACATGCGCGCGCCTGATTTCGGCGAGTTCACCAAGCCGATCCTCGAGGACACCCGCAAGGTGTTCAAGTCCGACACCGGCCAGGTCTTCATCTTCCCGGGCTCGGGCACCGGCGGCTGGGAGAGCGCGATCGCCAACACCCTCTCGCCCGGCGACAAGGTGCTGATCAGCCGCTTCGGCCAGTTCTCCCATCTCTGGGTCGATATGTGCGAGCGCTGGGGCCTCGAGGTCCACTGCATCGATGTCGAGTGGGGCAAGGGCGTGCCGCTCGACGCGTACGAGGCGGCCCTGAAGGCCGACACCGAGCACAAGATCAAGGCGGTCTTCGCCTGCCAGAACGAGACCGCGACCGGCGTCACCTCGGACATCGCCGGCGTGCGCCGCGCGCTCGATGCGGCCGGTCACCCGGCGCTCCTGATGGTCG
>CAYORO010000296.1:0-4680 GCA_964406355.1 uncultured Limibaculum sp. | reverse complement strand
AGGGGCTGATCGCCGGTGCGCGCAACATGATCGGCATCGGCATCGCCACGGCGACCGCGGGCATCATCGTCGGCGCCGTCAGCCAGACGGGCGTCGGCTCGGCGCTGGCCGATGTGGTCGAGGTGCTGTCGGGCGGCAACATCCTCGCGATCCTCCTCCTGACAGCGGTCCTGTCCCTGATCCTCGGCATGGGGCTGCCGACGACGGCCAACTACATCGTCGTCTCGGCGCTCCTCGCCCCGGTGATCGTCACGCTCGGCCAGCAGAACGGGCTGATCGTGCCGCTGATCGCGGTGCATCTCTTCGTCTTCTATTTCGGGATCATGGCCGACGTGACCCCGCCTGTGGGCCTCGCCTCCTTCGCCGCCGCCGCGGTCTCCGGCGGCGACCCGATCCGCACCGGCGTCGTGGCGTTCTTCTACTCGCTGCGGACGGCGGCGCTCCCGTTCCTCTTCATCTTCAACACCGAGCTCTTGCTGATCGAGGTCGGCTGGGTCCAGGGCTTCTTCGTCTTCGCCATCGCGACGGTCGCGATGCTGCTCTTCGCGGCCGCCACCCAGGGGTGGTTCATCACGCGGAGCCGCATCTGGGAGTCGGCGCTCCTGCTGCTCGTCGCCTTCTCGCTCTTCCGCCCCGGGTTCTGGATGGACATGATCGTGCCGCCCTATCTCGAGCGCGCACCCGCGGAAATCCTCGAGGCGGCCGAGAACACGCCCCCCGGCGAGGATCTGCGCCTCCGGGTGCGCGGGCTCGACGATCTCGGCGACCCGATCGAGTTCGTCGCCCTGGTCGAGATCGGCGACCAGCCCACCGGCGCCGAACGCCTCGAGGCGGCCGGCATGGTGATCATCGACCGCGAGGGCCGCACGATCATCGACGACGTGCTCTACAACAGCCCGGCCCAGGCGGCCGGTCTCGACTGGGACCAGGAGGTGCTGCGCGTGCTCCGCCCGGTCGACCAGCCGTCGAAATACCTGATCTTCCTCCCCGCGCTCCTGATCCTCAGCCTGGTCGTCTTCCTCCAGCGTGGGCGGGCCGAGGATCGCGCGCCCGCAACTGTCACCGCAGGAGGCACAGCATGAGCGGCCCGGTCCTTTGCCCCGTGGATCTGAGCGAGACCAGCGGCGGCTCCCTCGCCGTCGCCGAGGCGGTGCGTCAGGCAGAGCTGCGCGGCACCGAGCTGGTGCTGCTCGCCGTGGTGCAGGATGTCGGCATGGCCTTCGTCGCGCAGTACTTTCCGGAGAACTACGAGACCGAGATGCTCGAGAAGGCCAAGGCCGAGCTCGACGCGCTCGCGGCGCGCGAGGTGCCAGCCGCGGTGCCGCATCGCACCGAGATCGCCCATGGCCATGTCGCCGAGGAGATTCTTCGCGTGGCCGGTGAGACCGCGGCCGGGCTGATCGTGATCGCCTCGCACCAGCCCGACACTCTGCGCACCCTCTTCGTCGCCTCGGTGGCCGACAAGATCGTCCACCACGCCACGCAATCCGTCATGGTGGTGCGGGCGAACGCCTGACCGCGACGCCCAGCCGCTCCGTCCCCGCCCGCGCCCGCGCCCGCGCGGATACGCTCAGATGCAGCACGCGCTCGAATAGCGCCCAAACGTCTGGTTGAGCAGCGTGGCGATCTCGTCAGTCGCCTTGTTCTTCCACTTCTGCCTTGATTTCGGACTTGCCCATCTGGGACTTGACCTTCCGCTCGGTGAGCACACTCGGCATCTTCGGTTCGGTCGCCATGATTTTGCGCTCCACTCTGACGGGTCTCAATATTCGTCGACGCGGGACAAGCAGCCCCTTGCACGTCGAGAATAATGACATCGGATCTCTGCGGCATCATTGAAGACGAAATCGTATGCCTGTCCGGACCGGATCTCGCAGCAGATTGAACTTGCGCCGGAGCGGGACCGTGGGCCGATATGGGCGCGGATGAACCATCGGGCGCGGTTCGGGCACCAACTCCGCAAACAGGAGATTGCCCATGTCACGCCTTTTCACCATCGCCTGCCTGTTCGTCGCCTGTCTCGCTACCGCGCCGGCGGTCGCTGAAGACCGCCTCGCGCTCGTGATCGGCAATGCCGGTTATCGCAACATCCCGGCGCTGGCCAACCCCGTGAACGATGCGCAGCTGATGGCCCGCGCGCTCCGCGCCAAGGGGTTTCGCGTCACCATGGCGGTCGAGACCGATCGCGCAGCGATGCGGAACGCGGTCGAGCGCTTCGGCGAGGCGATCCGCTCGGCGGAGCCCGGCGCCCTCGCCCTCTTCTATTTCGCTGGCCACGGGGTGCGGAGCGACGGCTTCAACTACCTGCTGCCGGTCGATGTCGAGATCCGCACCGAGGCCGACATCGCGCGCGAGGCCGTCGCCGCGGAGTGGGTGCTCGAGCGGATCCTGGCCCCGGGCGTCACCAGCGTGATGGTGCTCGACGCCTGCCGCAACAACCCGTTCGACGACGGCGGATCGGCCACGATCCCCGCGCTCGGCGACGGGCTTGCCCGCATGACCGCGCGGGAGGGCAACCTGATCGCCTATGCCACCGGGCCGGGGGATGTCGCGCTCGACGGGACGGGCGGGAACAGCCCCTACACCGCTGCGCTGGCCCGTGCGATCACGACCCCGGGCCTCGATCTCGAGGCGATCTTCGCGCGGGTGCGCGAGGAGGTGGCGACCGAGACCGCGGGGGCGCAGATCCCCTGGGCGCGCTCGTCCCTCGCAGGGGCGGTCTATATGCAGCCGGGCGCCCTGCCGCGCGCGCTCCCGGCCGCGCTGCCTGAGGAGAACCCCGCCCAGGAGCCGCAGCTCCGGCTCGCCGTCAGCTTCCGGCCGGGGCGCTGGGGCAGAGACCCGTTCGGCGGCTGCACCACCCTTTACCGCTACGACCCGGTCCGCCTCGCCTCGGCGGCCGGGCGCGCGCACCGCATGAGGGCGGTCAATGGCGACAGCCGGGTGGCACTCGAGGTGACGGCGCGCTCGAGCCAGGAGGGGGTCGAGCTCCACATCCTGCCGGTCTCGCAGGCCGGGTCCGGGCGTCCGGTCACCGCCCGACTGGCCGAGATCACGCCGGGGCGCGAGCACACGCTCTACACCCACTCCCGCCACCCGGAGCTCTTCGGGTGCGGCGCGATGACGATCTATGTGAGCCGCACGCCCTAGGGCCGCCGCTTCCCGCCCGGCTGACTGCACCGCCCGGCGCCGATCCGCGCCGGGCTCTCCGTCTCGCACCCGATACCCGCTTGACGGGCGGCACCGGGAAACCTAACCGTGGCAGCCTGTTTGGCGACGTGGCGGAGTGGTTACGCAGCGGACTGCAAATCCGTGTACGCCGGTTCGATTCCGGCCGTCGCCTCCACCCGCCGCCGGGGTCGGGGCTGCCGCGGGATCCCGTCCGCCAGCGTCCGACTGGATCGGAGGGCTTTTGGAGGACGGAGCCGAGCAGCCTGCAGCAGAGACCCTCCCGGCGCCTGCGGCCGAGGACCCGGTCGGTGCGCGCCTCATCGAGGAGGGCCGGCTGACCGCCGCCGATCTTGCCCGCGCCTCCCGCCTCTGCGAGCGCACCGGACAGCATCCGCGCACGGTGCTCGATCGGCTCGGCCTCGTTTCCCTTGCCGACTGGGCGCGCACCGCAGCCGCCGCCCACGAGCTCGCGCTCGTGCCGCCCGAGGAGATGCCTGCGCCCTTCCCCGAGGACGGCAAGCTCTCGGAGAGCTTCCTGCGCCGCCACGCGATCGTCCCGCTTGCGCTCGAGGAGACGGCGGCGCGTTTCGCGGTCGCCGATCCGGGGGCCAAACAGGCGGTGTCGGCGCTGCGCCTCGTCTATGGCGAGCGCCTGCGCCTCGCGGTCGCCAATGAGCGCGACATCGAGGCGGCCTTCGAGCGCCACGCCCAGGCGATCGCGGCGCAACAGGCCGAGGCCGGCCTCGAGACCGAGCCCGACACCGAGGATCTGGTCGAGCTCGCCAACAACGCGCCGACGATCCGCTTCGTCGAGGGGCTCTTCGCCGAGGCGCTGGCCAAGCGCGCGACCGACATCCATCTCGAGCCGCTGGCCGACGGGGCGCGCGTGCGGCTCCGCGTCGACGGGACGCTGGTGCAGGGCCCGGCGCCGACGCGCACGATCTTCCGGGGCGTGATGTCGCGGCTCAAGATCCTCGCCGATCTCGACATAGCCGAGCGGCGCCTGCCCCAGGACGGGCGCATCACCTTCCGCTCGGAGGGGCGGCGGGTGGATATCCGCATGGCCACCGCGCCGACCGTCTTCGGCGAGGCGATCACGCTGCGGTTTCTCGACACCAAGGCGGGGCATGAGACGCTCGGCGATCTCGCCATGCCGTCGGCGGTCGAGCAGGTCTGGCGCCGGGCGATCGGTCACCCAAACGGGCTGATCCTCGTGACCGGGCCGACCGGCAGCGGCAAGACGACGACGCTCCACGCCGCCCTCGCCGAGCTCAACGACAGCGGGCGCAAGATCGTGACGATCGAGAACCCGGTCGAGATCCTCACCCCCGGCCTCGTGCAGATCGAGGTCAATCCCGGCCTTGGCTGGAGCTTTGCCGCGGCGCTGCGGGCGATCCTCCGCCACGACCCTGATGTGCTGATGGTCGGCGAGATCCGCGACGCCGAGACCGCCGAGATGGCCGTGCGGCTTGCGCTGACGGGGCATCTGGTGCTCTCGACGCTCCACAC
>CAYORO010000295.1:0-4694 GCA_964406355.1 uncultured Limibaculum sp. | reverse complement strand
GCTCGCTACTGCGACGCTCGAGGGGCGGAGGGTCGACTACATCAACACCCTCGGCACGTCGACGCCCGTGGGCGATTCGCGTGAGGTCGCCGCGATGCGCGCGGTGTTCGGCGAGGCGATGCCGCGCTTCTCCTCCACCAAGTCGCTCACCGGCCATTCCCTCGGCGCGACCGGCGTTCAGGAGGCGATCTACTGCCTGCTGATGCTCGAGGGCGATTTTGTCGCTGCCTCGGCCAATGTCGACGATCTCG
Source organism: uncultured Limibaculum sp. (assembly GCA_964406355.1). GTDB lineage: Bacteria > Pseudomonadota > Alphaproteobacteria > Rhodobacterales > Rhodobacteraceae > Thermohalobaculum. The sequence goes on along the minus strand of CAYORO010000295.1, from coordinate 4,443 downwards.
ACGCGGACTTCGCCGAGACCCCGCCGGTGACCAGCCGCATCGACGCCGCCGGCCTCGACACCGTGCTCTCCAACAGCTTCGGCTTCGGAGGGACCAACGCGACGCTGGCCCTCAGCCGGTATCGCGGATGAGCGCAGAGGACGCGCCTCTCCCCCAGGACGCGTCGGCTCCGACGCGCCGCGCGGGCCTTATGGCGGGGCGCCGCGGGCTCGTGCTGGGCGTGGCCAATGATCATTCGATCGCCTGGGGGGTGGCGCAGGCGCTGCATGCCGAGGGGGCGGAGCTCGCCTTCACCTTTCAGGGCGAGGCCTATGAGCGGCGGGTGCGTCCGCTTGCCGCCTCGATCGGCGCCGAGATCGTGCTGCCCGCCGATGTGACCCAGCCCGAGACGCTGGATGCGGTCTTCGACCGGCTGGCCGCGGATTGGGGGCGGCTCGATTTCCTTGTCCACGCGGTCGCCTTCTCCGACAAGGACGAGCTCCGCGGCCGTTATGCCGATACCAGCCGCGCCAACTTCCTGCGCACGATGGAGATTTCGTGCTTCTCCTTCACCGATCTCGCGCGGCGGGCGGGGGCGATGATGGAGCCCGGCGGGTCGATGGTGACGCTCACCTATCTCGGCGCCCAGCGTGTGATGCCGAACTACAACGTGATGGGGGTCGCCAAGGCGGCGCTGGAAGCCTCGGTTCGCTATTTGGCGAATGATTTCGGTCCGCAGGGGATCCGCGTCAACGCGATCAGCCCGGGCCCCATGCGCACCATCGCCGGCAGCGCGATCGGCAGCGCGAAGAAGGTCTACAAGGTCTGTGCCGAGAACGCGCCGCTCCGCCAGAACGCGACCCTCGCGGATGTCGGCGGCGCGGCGCTCTATCTCTTGTCCGGCCTCGGGGCCGGGACAACGGGCGAGGTGCTCTTCGTCGACTCGGGCTACCACTCCCTCGGAATGGTCCAGCTCGACAATCTCTGAGGCCGGCCCCCTGTGGCTGGCCGACGCGCCGCCGCTCACGCCCTTGACAAAAACGTCACATTCGGTATCTCCTGCTGCTGGGTAGCGAGGAGTATCTTATGTGTTACGGTCCATGGCGCTTTGGCGCCACGGCGGCCGCGTGCGTGTTGTTCGCGGTGCCGGCGTTGGCCTATGTCGCCGACGGGAATTTGCTTCAGAACGGCGATTTCGAGGATTTGGACGGCCGCGAGGGTATGCGGAACGGCCACCAGCTCGATGCGCTTCACCAAGCGTCATCCTGGGACGTCTACTACGATCTGCCGGGCGGGTGGACCACGGTCGACGGCATGGGTGTCGAGGTGCAGACCTCCGGGACACTTTCGACCATCGGGGCGTATTCGGGCGCGCACTATATCGAGCTCGACAGCGCGCCGCGCTTCGGTGCGACCAACTCGACCATCGAGCAATCGCTGACACTTGACCCGGGCGACTACGAGTTCAGCTTCTACTACAGCCCGCGGGGCCAGGATGTCCGGACAAACGGCATCGAGTACTACATCGTCTCCGACATCCTGGTGAACGAGGTGACGGGTCCGAGCGCGACCAGCGGGACCTCGGTGGGAAGCTGGACGCGGATCAGCCACCTGTTCAAGATCACTGAGACCCAATCGGTTACCGTCGGCTTCAGTGCGACCGGTTGGGAGGACGCGCTCGGCGGGTTCATCGACGGGGTGAGGATCTCGGCGATCCCGCTTCCGGCGGCGGGGTGGTTGCTGCTCGCCGCGGCGGGCGGGCTGGTCGCCGCAGGCCGCGCGCGCCGCGCCGGCTGAGAGGTCAGGTCAGGGCGAGCTTGAAGCCCTCATGGCTCGCGACAAAGCCGAGCGCGCCGTAGAAGGCGTGCGCACCCGCTCGGCTCTTGTCGCTGGTGAGCTGCACGAGACCGCAGCCGCGCGCCTGCGCGCGCTCGATCGCCCAGAGGATCAGGCGTTGGCCGAGGCCCGCGCCCCGGCACGCGCGCGCGACCCGGACGCTTTCGATCTGGGCACGCCACATGCCCTTGCGCGAGAGGCCGGGCAGGAAGCTGATCTGGAGGCAACCCACCACTGCGGCGTCTCGGATCGCGACGCCCAGGAGCTGGTTGGGGTCCGCCTCGATTGCCCCGAATGCCTGGAGATAGGCGGGATCGAGCGGCAGATCCGGCGACTCTCGGGTTGCGCCCAACGGATCGTCGGCCAGAAGTGCGACGATGGCGCCGAGGTCCTCGGCGGTTGCCGGGCGGATGATCTCGCTCATGGCCGCTCCTCTGCGTCGGCGAGGCGGATCTCCGGCCGATAGCCGGCGGCGAGGACGGCGACCAGCGGCGCCGGTGTCAGCACATCGACCGGGCCTGTCGGCGCATCGACCGGCCGGTAGCCATCGGGCGTCCAGAGCAGGCAGAGATCCTCGAGGCGGAGCAGCGGCCGGCCCTGATCGTCGCACGCCATGGCGCCGTGGGGCAGATCCGCGAGGCCCGCGGTATGGCGGAGCGGCCGGCGGTCCCGGCCGATTCGGGCGGGATGCAGCTGACCGTCGATTTCCGCCGCGGTTCGGCCCGGCAGCCCCGCGGCCGCCCAGGCCGCCTTGAAGCGCAGATGGTCCGCCCGCCTGCACTCGCCGCAAGGGCGATGTCCGGCCGCAAGCGCCGAGGCTTCGTCCCAGAAGAAAAGGGCGGTCCAGCGTCTCTCGGGCATCGGATCGCGCCGGCGCCCCTTGAAGTCGAGCCGGCAGGCGATCCAGGCCTTGGTTCGCCAGCGCGCGCGGCCGAGGCGCCCGTCGCGCCCCGCCCCGATGTGGAGACACCCGCGATTGCCCATAAGCGCGCCTCGCCAGGACGCTGCGACGATGTCACCAAAGGGTGTGACCCGGTTCTGGAGCGGCATGGCTCAGGCGGCCTGCCAGACCCAGCCATGGACGAAGGCGAGCTTCTCGCGCACGGCCGGGCTCAGCACGAAGGGGTAGAGGTCCTGGCGCCCGACCGACCGGTTGACATGGTTGACCGCGATCGAGACCTCGAGCCCGAGATCGATCAGCCGCCCCGTATCGGTCTCGGCATAGGCATCATAGGCGTCGGCCTCGAGCCCGGGCGGCGGCAGGCCGGCGGCAACGGCGCTGTCGAGGATATCGGTCAGATGCAGCAGATGCGTCACCGTCTCGGCCCAGTCCTCATGCGGGTGGGCGGAGGCGTAGCGCGTGACGAAGCCGTCCTGCCAGCCGGGCGGCGCCCCCTCGGCATAGTAGCGGGTGAGCGCCTCGCCATAGTCGGCGCGCTCGTCGCCCATCAAGGCGCGGAACGCGTCGAGAAAGCCGGCACGGTCGCGCAGCCGCTCGAAGAGGAAATGCGCGATCTCGTGGCGGAAATGGCCGGTCATGGTGCGCAGGCGCTCGCCGAGCACCTCGGCCCGCTCGAGCCGCTCGACGAGATCCGCCTCGGTCACGTTGATGGTGATGAGCCCCGAGGCATGCGCCATGATCACCGCGACCTCGCCCTCGCGCGTCTCCTCCGAGAGCATCCGGAAGCGCGGCATCGGCCCGGGATCGGCCGGCGTGAACCAACCCCAGCGCCCGAGCGTGATCAGCACCCGGCGTTTCGAGGCCTCCGTCTCGCTCCAGAGCTCGCGGTTGTCGCCGTGAAAGGTGTCGGGGATCACCTCGGTCATCGCACAGGAGTGGCAGAGCGCGCCCGGCTCGGCGGCCGCCCAGTTGCACCGGATCTCGTCGCGATTGGCACAGGGCTCGGCTTCGTTGACGAAGGCGTCCGCGGCCGGATCGTACAAGAGAACCGCACCGCAGGTGTCGCACTGCGTGTTCTGCGAGAAGATCGTCGCGCCGCAGGCCGGACATCGGTAGAGCCGCATGCCAGATCAGATCGTCAGGACGATCGGTGCCGATGGCGCTGCCGGAGGCTCCGCGCGCTGTGGTTGCGGGAGCAACTCGGGTGCCGGGAGGATTTGTGGCGGAGGCTCCTGCTCCTCATGCGTGGTCGCCTCGAGGAAGAGTGCGGCCGCAAGACCCACAAAGAGGATAGTGAGACGCAGGGCTATGGCTGCCAGCACCTGTCCGAGCGTGCCGAACAGCGTCAGCACGGACAGGCTCAGCGCGAGGCTCATCAGGATAAAGGTGAACGAGAACATAGCCATGGCAGCCTCACGCGTCCCAAGCGGAACCCACGGCCAAAAGCGGGGTGCTTGGCTGGATGATCATCTTGTGGGGCCGCATGCTCGGTCCAGCCTTCACCCTAGCTCGAATAGCCGCCACTGTCTCGATGCATCAGGTGCCGCCGGCGGTCTCGGCGGCGATCTGTGCGGCGGATTTCCGCGCGCGTTCGGTTGCCGATTTGAGCTGGCCGCAGGCGGCGAGGATGTCCTCGCCCCGGGGGGTGCGCACCGGCGAGGCATAGCCCGCACGGTTGACGATCTCGGCGAAGCTCTCGATCCGCTCCCAGTCCGAGCGCTCGTAGA
>CAYORO010000294.1:0-4712 GCA_964406355.1 uncultured Limibaculum sp. | reverse complement strand
GCCTGCGGCCATGACGGGCACACCGCGATGCTGCTCGGCGCCGCGCAGCACCTTGCCGAGACGCGCAATTTCGACGGCACGGCGGTGGTGATCTTCCAGCCGGCCGAGGAGGGTGGCGGCGGCGGCCGGGAGATGGTCGAGGACGGGCTGATGGAGCGCTTCGGCATCCAGGAGGTCTATGGCATGCACAACTTCCCCGGCCTCGCCGTCGGGCAGTTCGCGATCCGCCCGGGGCCGATGCTCGCGGCGGCGGATCTCTTCGACATCCGGATCGAGGGGCTCGGCGGGCACGCCGCCCGGCCGCATCAGTGCATCGACAGCAATCTCGTGGCCGCCCAGATCCTCCAGGGCGTCCAGTCGATCGTGTCGCGCAATGTCGATCCGGTGGAGAACGCGGTGGTGTCGATCACCTCGATCGACACCGGGCCGTTGTCGCACAACGTGATCCCGCAGCAGGTGACGCTGCGCGGCACGGCCCGCACGCTCGCTGCGCCGGTCCGCGATCTGGTCGAGGAGCGGCTCGGCCGGTTGGTCGAGCATATCGCGGCCGCCTTCGGCACCAAGGCGGCGCTCGACTATCGGCGCAACTACCCGGTGATGGTGAACAGCGAGGCCGAGACCGCCCTCGCGGCCGACATCGCGGAGGAGGTCGCCGGCGAGGGCCGTGTCGAGCGCAACGCGCCGCCGGTGCTGGGGGGCGAGGATTTCTCCTTCATGCTGGAGAAGCGCCCGGGCGCGATGATCTGGGTCGGCAATGGCGACACGGCGGGCGTCCACCATCCGGACTACGATTTCAACGACGAGGCGATCCCCTATGGCACCTCCTACTGGGTGCGCCTGGCCGAGAGCCGCATGCGCGGCTGACGGAGCCGCCCGAGACCCCCGATGACCACCGCCGCGCGCGCCGGCGCCGCCTCACCCGCCCTCGCCTGGGCGGTGCTCGGGGGCGTCGGGCTCTCCTGGGGGGCGACCGGCCTCCTCGGCAAGCTCGCGACCGCGACGGGCCACGGCTCCTTTGCGCTGACCTTCTGGCAGACGGCGATCGGGGTCGTGCTCTTCACTGCGGGCGCGCGGCTCGCGGGCCTCGGCCTGCCGCTCTCCCGGCGCCATCTGGTCTTCTACGCGGTCTGCGGGGTGATCGGGACGGCGCTGCCCCACACGCTCGGCTATATCTCGATCCGGCACCTGCCCGTCGGCGTGCAGTCGCTCCTGCTCTCGACCGTGCCGATGGGGACGTTTCTCCTCTCCGTGCTGATCCGCGAGGAGCGGTTTCAGGCGCGCCGCGCCGCGGGCCTCGGGCTGGGTCTGGTCGCGGTCCTGATGATCGCGCTGCCGGAGCAGAGCCTGCCGGAGCCCGGACAGGCGGTTTGGCTCGTGCTGCCGGTCATCATCGCGCTCTCCTACGCGACCGAGAATGTCTACATCGCGCGCCAGAAGCCGGCCGATCTCCACCCGCTCCAGGTGATGTGGGGGCTGACGATCGCCGCCGCGGCCATGCTGTTTCCTGCGGCCCTGGCGGAGGGCGGGATCGGCCTTGGCCTCGACACGGCCGGTTTCGCGGCGCTCGGCCGGGCCGAGGCGGCCCTCCTCGCCTCCTCGGTGCTGCATGTGCTGAGCTACTTCGGCCTCGTCTGGCTCATCGGCCATGCCGGGCCCGTCTTCGCGAGCCAGGTCGGCTATGTCGTGACCGCCTCGGGCGTCGCCTGGGGAATGCTCGTGCTGGGCGAGCGGCACTCGGTGATGGTCTGGGCCGCGCTGGCGCTCATCTTCGCGGGGCTCGCGCTTGTGCGTCCGCGGCGCGACGATCCCGCCCCAGGTGCCGCCGAGATGCGCTGAGGCGCGGATGCTCGCCGCCGCAAGGTCTGTGGCACTGCGTCTGTGGCACCGCGGCTCGCCTGCCTCCAACACCGTGCCATGCGCGTGACACATTCGCCGGCCATTTCAATAGATCGTGGACTGGCCGTGGTGGTCGGACGCGCATCGGCCCCGAGTCGTGGCCGTTGGGGTGGCGGAGGGTTGCGTGGCGTATGACAGAGCGTCGATGATTGTGGAGACTTCGGATGAGCCAGAGGCGCTTGCGCCCGATAGCGGACGGCCTCGGGTCGCTCTGCCGGCCCGTCATCCGCTCGCGCCGCGCATCTTCTTCCCGGCGGTGATCGCCCCGCTCATCGTGGTGTTTCTCGTCTCGCCCCGGCTCTTCGTCGACCCCTTCGTCGGTGCCGCGAGCTTCCCTGTGCTGCTCGGTCAATCCGAGGCGCTCCGGGAGGCGGCCGCCTATAACGGTCACTGGCTGACCTGGGCGTGGAGCCAGCTCGACCTGCGCCAGGCCAATGCGCTCCTCGGTGCTGCGCTGGTGGTGCTCTGGTCGCTCGCCTCGGCCTTCGTCGCCTGCGGGATCTTTCGCGGCGACCGGACGCCGGCGCGGGCGGCGCTCACGTCGGCGGCGCTCGCGCTCGGCCCGCCCGTCGCCGAGATCGCGCATCACGCGCCGGCCATGCTGCCCGCGATCGGCCTTGTCTGTCTCTATGCCGGGATCGTGCTGCTGGCCCCGCGCCGGATTGCCGAGTTCCTGCTCCTCGTCTTCGTGCCGCTCGGGCTGATGACCGAGGGGTTCGCCGCGCTGGCGATCCTTGCGGTGCTCCTTGCCGCGCCGCGCGAGCCGCATGACCGGTCGAGCGTCATCCGGTCGGTGTCACTCTTCGTGATCGGCGTTGCGATCGGGACGCTGGCGATCTTCAATCTCAACGAGGCGCTGCACGGGATCTTCGGCTTCGCGCAGCCCGAGGGCGAGGTGCTGCCGCCACCGGCCGAGCGGCTTGACGTTCTCGAGCGCCTGCTGGTCGAGGCGGCACCGCTCTTCCTCGGCCCCGTGCCGATGGCCGGTGCGGTCGTCGTGGTGGCGGCCGTCGCGATGCTGTTCCTCTTCGAGCCGCGCCAGGGCGAGCGCCTGTTCGGCGGGCTCGCGCTCTGTCTCGCGGTGGTGGTCGGCAAGACCCTCTTGACCGGGGACGCGCCGCTGGTGCGCGAGCTGCTCTTTGTCTGGGTGCTGCTCGTCTGCCTGCTCGCTTGGGCGGCCCGCTCGGCGCCCGACGGCCCTGCGGCGGCCTCGTTCGGGATCCTGATGGGCACGGCGGCGGCGCTCGGCGGCGCGCATCTCTATGGCGACTATGGAGCGCGGGGGGCCTTCCAGGCGGCCTCGCGGGTGCTTGCCGAGGACATTCGCGCCGGTTTCGGGGAGGGTGCGGTGCCCGGGCGGATCGTCGTCGCGGGGTCGCCCGCCGGGATTGCGGGCTCGCAGGTATTGACGGATTTCGAGGCGCTGGGCGACCGGCTGAGCGTTGTGCTCGGCACCGAGGTGATCCAGTGCCCGTCGCAGGCCCAGGCCTGCAGCGATCACCGCATCCAGCTCATCGGCCTGCCGCAGCGCCCGGCCGAGGGCTGGGTCGATCGCGCGCGGGACGGCACCGGCCTCGTGCGCCTGCCCGACGGCGTGTTCAGCCCGGCGCGCGATCGCTGAGCGCGATCTCGAAGCGGCAGGCGGGTGCGCCCTCGGCGCAGCAGGCGGTCTCCCTGACCCGTGCTGCGGGTGTGACAAGTGCCTGAAAGAGCCCGGTGAAGACACCCTGGTGCCAGGGGCAGCCGGGGGTTGCGATCGGGTTGGCGGCGATCTCGATGACGGCGGGGTCGCAGGGGGTCACGCGCACCGCGCCCGAGCCGGCGAAGGTCCAGGCGTTTTTCGCGATGGCCATCAGCAGCAGCCGACTCGCGAGGCCCACGGGCAGCACCGCAAACATCATCCGCGCCACCCGCGGGATCCGGTTGAGCCGCACATAGTCGGCCGTCCGCCTGCCGGCATCGCGGGCGATCGCTGCGTCTCGCGGAGCGCCGAGGGCGGCGACCGTCCGGTGGAGCCGCGCGACCGAGAGCTCGTCGACCATGCCCTGCGGCTCGGCCTCGAGCCAGGGCTCGACAGCGGCGCGCCGGAAGACGGCCCGGGCAAACGCCTCGCCGCCCGCCGCCCGGAGCGCCCGCGCGGTCTGGATCACCGCATTGGGACCGATCCGGGCGATGCCGTGGCTCTGCGCGTCGAGCATCGCCTCACTCCGCGGGGATGCGATCGGCCTCCGCCGCCGCCTCGGGGCTCACCCGGCCGGGACACTTCGTCCAGATCTTGTGATCGCCCTTGAGGTCGGGCACAGGGCCGCGGCTCTCGGGTGCGCTCTCGTCCATCTGCTGGTCGCCCCCTCCGCCGCAGGCCATCGCGGCCGCGGCGCGCTCGGCGGCCTTCTTCTCCTGCACCTGGGCCTTGATCGCGGCCTTGCGCTCGGCGGCCTTGGCGGCCCGGTCGGCCATCGCCTCCCAGTCGGCCATCTGGGCGGGCGCGATCTTGCGGCTCTCGTCGAAGTGGAAGTCGACCTGCTCCTTCGACTGCGGGCCCCAATAGCCGACCTTGCCGAGGTCGTAGAAGGTCCGTGCGAACCCCGCCTTGAGGAAGGCCTTGAGGCAGCCGAGCAGGTACCGCCGCCGGAACCCGGTCCCGCGCCAGGGGTAATGGAACAACGCCTTGATCATGTAGAAGCGGCGATAGTTGGCCATCACCCGGTCGAGCAGGGTTGCCCGGTCCATCGCCTCGGGTTTCATGATCGGCGTGACGAAATTGTACTTCTCGAAGTCGAAAACCTCGACCTTGTCCTTCAGCTCCTGGAACAGCG
>CAYORO010000293.1:0-4737 GCA_964406355.1 uncultured Limibaculum sp. | reverse complement strand
GCTCGAGGACCACCTGGTCGACCTGCTGCTCGACGTCGCCGCCTCGGGCGAGAACCTCGTCGAGCGCGAGGGGCTGAGCGTCCGTCACCCGGCTCGCTTCGTGCTGGTCGGCAGCGGCAACCCCGAGGAGGGCGAGCTGCGCCCGCAGCTCCTCGACCGGTTCGGCCTCTCGGTCGAGGTGACCACGCCCATGGTGGTCGCCGAGCGGATCGAGGTGGTGCGCCGGCGCGACGCCTTCGAGCGCGACCCGGAGGGCTTTGCCGCGGCCTGGGCGCCCGCCGAGGCAGAACTCCGCGCCCGCATCCTGGCGGCGCGCGAGAGCATCGGCACGACGGAGATCGCCGACGGGGTGCTCGAGAAGGCAGCCGCGCTCTGCATCGCGCTCGGCACCGACGGGCTGCGCGGCGAGCTGACGCTGATGCGCGCGGCACGGGCATTGGCGGCGCTGGGGGGGCTCGAGACGGCGGGCGAGGCGGAGCTCCGCGCCGTTGCCCCCATGGCGCTCGGCCACCGGCTGCGGCGCGACCCGCTCGACGAGACGGGCTCTGCGGCGCGGCTCGAGCGCGCGGTGGCGGAGGTCTTGGGGTGAGCGCCCCGACAGCGGCGACGGCGCCCCCGGCGGCCATGGCGGCCTGGGCCGATGCCGGGCTCGCTGCGGCACTGCTTGCCATCGATCCCGCGGGGCTCGGCGGCGTCGCCATGCGCGCGCGCCACGGACCGGTGCGGACCGCCTGGCTCGAGGCGGTGGCACGGATGCTGCCGGAGGAGGCCCCGCTCCGCCGCCTGCCGCCCGGCATTGCCGACGACCGGCTGCTGGGCGGGCTCGATCTCGCGGCAACGCTGGCAGCGGGGCGACCGGTTGCGAGCCGGGGACTGCTCGCCGAAGCCGATGGCGGCCTGCTGATCCTGCCGATGGCCGAGCGTGCGGGCGACGGGCTCGCGGCCCGGCTGACGGCGGCGCTCGACACCGGCGAGGTGCGCGCCGAGCGCGACGGGCTCTCGCTCGCGGCGCCGGCGCGGGTTGCCCTCCTGGCGCTCGACGAGGGCGCGGAGGAGGACGAGGCGGTCTCGCCCGCGCTGGCCGACCGGCTCGCCTTCCGCGCCGATCTCACGGCCGTGCCGCATGCCGCCGCCACGCCGCCGGCCTATGCGCGCGGGGATATCGAGCGGGCGCGGGCGGCCCTGCCAGGCATCGAGACCGGTGATGAGACGGTTGAGGCGCTGGTGCGCACGGCGGACGCGCTGGGGATCGGGTCGGCCCGCGCCGCCCTGTTCGCGGCCCGGGCCGCGCGGGCGCTTCGGGCGCTTCTTGGCGCGCGCATCGACGAGGCAGAGGCCGCCGCGATCGCCGGCCGCCTGGTGCTCGCACCGCGGGCGACCCGGGTGCCCGCCACGGAGGCGCCAGAGGAGCCGGACCAGCCGCCGGACCCTCCCTCGCCCGAGGAGGACGAGACCGACGACGCCGAGAGCCAGGCGGAGACCGGCGCCCTGGCCGACCGGGTTCTCGAGGCCGCAGAGGCCGCGCTGCCGGCGCATCTCCTCGCGGGGCTCGCCGGCGCCACCACGACCCGGCAGGGCGCGCTCGGCCGTGCCGGCGCCGAGCGGCGCGCACCAGACCGCGGCCGGCCCCTGCCCTCGCGCCCCGGCCGGCTCGGCGGCGGCGCCCGGGTCGATGTCGTCGGCACGCTCCGCGCGGCCGCCCCCTGGCAGCGGCTCCGCCAGGCGCGCGCAGGCCGTGTCGCGATCCGCGCCGAGGACATCCGCATCCGCCGCTTCCGCCGCCATTCCGCGACCGCGACGGTCTTCGTGGTCGACGCCTCGGGCTCGGCCGCGGCGGGTCGGCTCGCTGAGGCCAAGGGGGCGGTGGAGCTCCTCCTCGCCGAGGCCTATGTGCGGCGCGACCAGGTGGCGCTGGTGGCCTTCCGTGGCACCGGAGCCGAGGTGCTCCTGCCGCCGACCGCCGCGCCCGCCCTTGCCCGGCGGCGGCTGGCAGCGCTCCCGGGCGGGGGTGGCACACCGCTCGCCGCGGGCCTCGAGGCCGCGCTCGCCATCTCGCACCGCCTCGCCGCCCATGGCACGGCACCCGCCGTCGTGATCCTGACCGACGGCCGCGCCAACATCGCGCTCGACGGTGCCCAGGGGCGCCCCCAGGCCGCAGAGGACGCAGCGGCGATGGCGCGTCTCTGCCGCGCCGCCGGGCTGCCGTCGCTCGTGATCGATATGGGCGCCCGGCCGCGGCCGGAGGCCCAGGCGATCGCGACCGCGATGGGCGGGCGCTTCCTCGCCCTGCCCCGCGCCGACGCCGCCCGCCTCTCGCAGGCCGCAAGCCTCGCCCGGAGCATCCCGTGAGCGCGCTCCGCGATCTCGTGGGACCCGGAGCGCCGCGCTGGGAGACCGATGGGCGCGACTGGCCCAACCGCGACGCCAGCCGTTTCGTGCGAGCGGGCGGGCTGCTCTGGCATGTGCAGGTGGCGGGGGAAGGGCCGGCGGTACTCCTGCTCCATGGCGCGGGCGCTGCGAGCCACAGCTGGCGCGGGCTTCTGCCGCGGCTCGCCGAGCGGCACACCGTGGTGGCGCCGGACCTGCCGGGCCACGGCTTCAGCGGCCAGGCGCCCGAGCCCGGCGCGGGGCTCACCACGATGGCGCGCCGGGTCGAGTCGCTGCTCGAGGCGCTGGGGATCGAGCCCGCGATCGGGCTCGGCCATTCGGCGGGCGCGGCGATCCTCGCCCGGATGGCGCTCGGCGGGCGCATGGGGCTGCGCGGGGTCGTCGGGATCAACCCTGCGCTCTCGCCGTTTCGCGGGCTGCCGGGGATCGTGCTGCCGGCGGTCGCGCGGGCGCTGCACTGGAACCCGATCGCCGCACGGGCGATCGCGGTCGCGGCGATCGACCCCAACGCGGTCCCGGCGATCCTGCGCGGTACCGGCTCGCGGATCGACGCCGAGGGCGTCAGGCTCTACACGCGGCTGCTGCGCTGTCCCGGCCATGTGGCCGGCACGCTGGCGATGATGGCGGCCTGGGAGCTCGGGCCGCTCTGGGACGCGCTGCCGCGGCTGGGGCTCCCCTGGCTCGTGATCGCCGGGCGCCGGGACCGGGCGGTGCCGCCCGAGATCTCGGCCGAGGCAGCGGCGCGACTGCCGGCCGCGCGCTTCGTCCTGCTCGACGGCCTCGGCCATCTCGCCCATGAGGAAGACCCAGAGCGGCTCGCCGCCGCGATCACGGGCTTTGCCGACCGACTGCTGGCACCCGCCCCCTAAACGTCCTTCGATCCCGCGCGTCGAACGGCGAACGGGCCGCCGCGGTCTTCTCGCGACGGCCCGCCCGATGGCTTGCTCAGCCCGCTCGCGTCAGTCGACGCTGGCCTCGGCCCGCCGGATCGGCGTGTCGAGCGCGGCGGCCTCCTCGAAGGCGCTGTAGTCCGGCGTGCCGCTGGTGCGCAGCTCCGGCCAGTTCTCCAGCATGCTCACCCCGTAGAGCGGCTTGGCGACGCCCTGGTGGCAGGTCGTGCAGTTCGCCTTGGGCGCATCGCCGGTGGGGCCGAGCCGGCTGGCCGGATAGACCTCGAGGTTATGCATGTAGTTCTGGTTGAGGTCGCGCAGCATCCGGATCGCGTACCAGGCGGTGGCGCGCGTCGGCGGGCTCTGGCTCCACTGGTTCCACGCCCGGCTGTTGTGGCAGTAGGTGCAGTTGACGCCGAGCGAGCTCGAGAAGTGGAACATCAGGCCATAGGTCCACTCCGTGTCCTGCCAGGTCGGCATCCCCTCCGAGGGCGCCCGCGGTGTGGTGTCGCCGACCCGGATCTCGTTCGACTCGAGCAGGAACTTGGTCAGCGGATCACCCGGGAGCGAGGCGTAGCCCACCGTCGCATCCGCGCGGTTCTGCACCATGGTGTTGTCGCCGATCCGCCGCGGCGCCCGCGGACGCGGCTCGGTGTACCAGTGGTACTCCGGCACCGGCTGGCCCCGGTGGCAGGTGTAGCACGTCGCGCCGGTGTCACCGACATGGCTGTCCCAGTTCTCGTTGATGTTCCAGGTCATCTGGATCATCCGCCGCGAGACATGATAGGTGTAGAGGCTGTCGTCGGCGAAGTTGCCCTCGTCGGCACCCGCATGACAGTAGTTGCAGCCCTGCTCCGGGCTCACCCATTCGGTGATCGCGCCCATGAAGCGGAGGAAGTTGTCCTCGGTCAGATGGCCGAGCACCTGCACGTTCTCATAGTAGTCGAGATCGCGCATCAGCGGGTCGTCCTCTGCCGGAGGATAGGCCGGGAGCGACTCCGGCACGACGTTGAGCTCGGCGAGCTGGGCGGCGGTCTTCTCCGGCGTGAACTGGATCATGCCCACACCGCGGAAGCCCGACTGCTCCTGGATCGTCTGAAGGGGCCAGAAGAACCAGATCGCCGCAAGCGTCGCGAAGACAGCGCCGGGCAGGATGCCGCCGATGGCGATATCGGCGTAGAGCTTGCGCGCACGCGCCTTGCGCTCCTCCGGGCTGAACGGCCCCCCGCTCTCGGGACCCCCGGTCGGCCCCGCTTCCGGGGCCTGGTTGGTGTTCTCGTCGCTCATTCCATCCCTCCAGCAGTCACGGCGGCGTTGGCTGCCTCACCCGCAGGCGTCGTCAGCGGATCGATCACGGGGCCCTGCCAGTACTCGGGATAGGGCGGCGCGAAGTGGTGCTCGACGGCCCAGAGATACCAGTTGTCGACCACGGTGCCGGTCAGCAGGATCCCGATCCCGC
>CAYORO010000292.1:0-4751 GCA_964406355.1 uncultured Limibaculum sp. | reverse complement strand
TTGGCCCAGACCACGAACACATCCGCGATCGGCGCGTTCGAGATCCACATCTTGGAGCCGGTCAGCCGATAGCCACCCTCGATTCTCTCCGCCCGCGTCTTCATGCCCGCGGGGTCCGAACCCGCATCGGCCTCGGTGAGCCCGAAACAGCCGATCAGCTCGCCGCGCGCGAGGCCGGGGAGATAGCGCTCCCGCTGCGCCTCGGTGCCGTAGGCGTGGATCGGATACATCACCAGGCTCGACTGCACCGAGAGCATCGAGCGATAGCCTGAGTCGATCCGCTCGACCTCGCGCGCCACGAGGCCGTAGGCGACATAGCCCGCACCGAGACCGCCATACTGTTCCGGGATGGTGATCCCCAGCATGCCGTTGGCGCCGTATTCGGCGAAGAGCTCGGGCTCGACGCGCTCCTCCTCGTATGCGGCCTTGACCCGCGGCGCGAGGCGTTCCGCGCAAAAGGCGCGCGCGCCGTCGCGGATCAGGCGCTCGTCCTCGGTGAGCTGGTCCTCGAGGCGCAGGGGGTCGGCCCAGTCGAAGGCATGGACACGGTCGGTCCCGGGCTTGGCAATCGCGGCGGCAAGGTTCATTGGATCCTCCCATTCTCACTCTGCGAAATAGCGCAGGCGCCGAGCCGCAGCAACGCGGCCTCAACCCAGGCTAATGGCGCATAATCGTTGCGGCAAACCGCCTCAACGGCTACCGTTCCGATATGTTCGGGGGGCGGGATACATCCGGCATCGCACAGCGCGGAGCGTCCGAGGCGACCTATGAGCCGTCGGGCCCGCGCTTCATGCTGGCGCTCGTGCTGGCGCCGGTGCTGACGGCGCTGATGATCGGCGCGTTCATCTTCATGATCATGAGCCTCAGCCGCAACCTTGCGGATGCGATCCCGGCGACGCTCGACGCGACCGGCCGGGCAGCGCTCTATATCTTCGGGGCGAGCGCGACGATCGGGCTGGCGGTGACCTGGCTGCTGCGGCGATTTCAGCTCAGAAACCCGTTCCTCTGGCTCGTGACCGGCGCGGGCTGCGGTGCGCTGGTGGCGGTCGGCTATGCGATCCTCGAAGGGGTGCCGATCTCGCCTGCCCTGATCGGCTGTTGCGCGCTGATCGGATGGGGTCAGTTCCTGGTGTTGCGCTGGATCGCCGGACTTCGTTGAGCGGGTCGGAACCGGGCCAATAGGGCGGAGCGGCCGCGCGAACCGGCGGCGCGCCACGGGTTGGCGCAGATCGGCCGCCAGGCTGGTCCTGCGCTGGACAGTCTCCTGGAAAGCGGCGACAACGCCGCAGGGGGCAAGTTGAGGAGGCGGGAGTTGCCATGGACGGGCTGAGCGACGGGCCGGTTTGGCTCGCCAGCCTTGCGGACAGTGGGGGAACGCTTGGGCTCGCCGCCGGGTTTCTCGAGCGCGGCGGCCCAGCGATGTGGGCGATCGCCGCGCTGTCGGTCTTCGCCCTCGCCCTGATCGCGTGGAAACTGGTGAGCTTCCTCGCCGCGGGCGTGTGGCGCCGGGCGCGCGCCGAGCGGGCTGTCGCAGCCTGGGTTGCGGGCGACGCGGCCTGGGCGGTCGAGACCGTCGCCCCCAGCCGCAGCGCCTGTGCGCGCCTCGTCAGCACCGCAATCGCCGCGGCCCGAGACCCCGAGCTCGACCGCGATGCAGCGGCGGCCGAGACCACACGCATCGCCAAGCGCCTGCTCGGCGAAGCCCAGACGGGCCTCCGCGGTCTCGAGGCGATCAGCACCATCGCGCCGCTGCTCGGCCTCTTCGGCACCGTGCTCGGCATGATCTCGGCCTTCCAGGGGCTCGAGACGGCGGGCGCACGGGCCGATGCCGCAGAGCTCGCCGGGGGGATCTGGGAGGCGCTGCTCACCACCGCGGCCGGCATGGCGGTCGCGATCCCGGCGGCCGCGGCGCTCAGCTGGTACGAGGGTGTGATCGACCGTCTCCGCCGCGACATGGAGGACATGGCCGGGCGCATCCTCAACCGCCCGCGCCCGCCCACCGCCGGCGCCCAGGCAGCCCCCGTCGCGGCAATCGGCGACCCGGCACGCCGGGCCGGGGCGGCGGAGTAGGCGCGCGATGGTGGCGCTCGACTTCGGCCCTGCACGACGGAGCCGGCGCCCGAGCCTGACGCCGCTCGTGGATGTGGTGTTCCTGCTCCTGGTGTTCTTCATGCTCGCGGCCCGGGCCGCGGCCGACCGGGCGCTGCCGGTGGTGACGCCCGCGCCGGCGGAGGCGTCGGACTATGAGGGCGCCCCCCGCATCGTCGCCGTCGCGCCGGGAGGCCTCGCGCTCAACGGCACCGCGGTGACGCTCGACGAGCTGGCCCCGCAGCTCAGGGCGCTGATGCCCGAGCCGGATGCGGTCGTGGTCGTCCAGCCGCGCGACGGCGCGCGTCTCCAGCAGGTGGTGGTTGTGCTCGACCATCTCGCCGAGGCCGGCCTCGGCAGCGTCGTGCTGGCGGAATGAGCGCGATGGAGTTCTCGCTCCCCCGCCCCCGCCGCACCCGCGACTTCATGGTCGCGATGGTCAACATCGTGTTCCTGCTGCTGATCTTCTTCCTGCTGACCGCGACGGTGCGCCCCTCGAGCCCCTTCGAGCTGGCCCCGCCCCGCAGCGTCGCAACCGATGTCGCCGAGACCGAGGACACGGTCTTCCTCGCAGCCGACGGGCGCATCGCCTTTGCCGGCGTCGAGGGCGAGGCCGTCTACCCTGCGATCGCCGACGCCGTGGCCGCGGGGCGCCGCGAGCTGACGGTGCGCGCCGATGCCGAGCTGGAAGCGGCCGCCCTCGCCCGCGTACTCGCCCGTCTCGGAGAAGCCGGGATCGGCCAGGTGGATCTCGCGGTGAGCGCGCGATGAGCGGCCCCGCGCCCCGCCCACAGCCAGCCCCGCGCCGCCTGGGCGCCGTCGCCGCCTTCCCGATCTTCGTGCTCGCCGCGGCGACCCTGCACGCCGTGGCGCTGGCCGCGCTCGCGCCACTGGTCGAGACCCCGCCACCCGAGGAGGGCCCGCTTTATCGCGTGCGCGGCGCCGATGCCGATCTGGTGGCGCTGATCGAGGCCTGGAACACGCCGCCCGAGACGGGCGTGGCGGCCGAGCTCGAAGGCCCCGCAGCCGATGCGCCGCCGCCCGACACGACCGAGGCTGCGCTGGCCGACACCCAGGTGGACGCGCAGGAGGCGGTCGAGGATCTCGGCCCCGTCTCGGGCCCCGGCAAGGAGGCCAAACGGCCGATCTTCGCGCCGCCGCCCAAGGCCAACACCGCCGCCCCGGCCGCTCCGACGATGCGCATGGCGCGGCTCGCAGAGACCGGCCTCTCGGGTGCGCCCGATCCGATGGGGATCACGCCGCCGGCGCTCGGTCGTCCATCCTTCGGCGGTGGCGCGGACACCGGCCTCGGCGCCGTCAGCGGCGGGGATGCGGGCAGCACGGCGATCGGGGCGAGCCTCGGCGGGATCGAGAGCGGCGGTGCGGCGGCCTTTGCGTTGCCCGATGCGCCGGTCGAGGAGAGTTTTGCGCCGGAGGACGCGCCGGTGCCGCCCATGCGCCCGGCGATCTGGCCGGCGCCCGGCCCGCTGCCGCCGGAATTCGCGCTCACCGAGGCGGGCCTGGCCGGGCCTGCGCCCGACCCGGACGCGCCGGTCGAGGATCTTCGTGCGGAGGGCGGTCCGGTGGCAGGGGCGGCGGCAGGCCTCGGCACTCCCGGCGGGCTCGGAGCGCCTGCGGGCCTTGGCGGGCCTGCGGGCCTTGGCGGGCCGACCCCGCTGGGAGGGCCCCAGCCCGGAGGCCTTGCAAGACCATCTGGCCTCGGCGGGCCGTCGCTGCCGGGCGCCGCCCCGCTGGCGCCGCCCTCCCTGCCGATCGACGACGAGCCCGACCCCGACCTCGACCCCGCCGAGGGTGGCTGATCTCCCGCCCCGAGGCTCAGTCCATCGTCGGGATCGAGAAGTTCGCGCCCTCCTTGACGCCCGAGGGCCAGCGCGCCGTGATCGTCTTGGTCCGCGTGTAGAACTTGAACGCGTCCGGCCCGTGCTGATTCAGGTCGCCGAAGGCCGATTTCTTCCAGCCACCGAAGGTGTGGTAGGCGAGCGGCACCGGGATCGGCACATTGACCCCCACCATCCCGATGTTCACGCGGCTCGTGAAGTCCCGCGCCGTGTCGCCGTCGCGCGTGAAGATCGCGACGCCGTTGCCGTAGTCGTGGTCCATGGCAAGGCCGAGCGCCTCCTCATAGCTCTGCGCGCGCACGGTCGAGAGCACGGGCCCGAAGATCTCGGTCTTGTAGATGTCCATCTCGCGCGTCACCCGGTCGAAGAGGCAGCCGCCGAGGAAATTGCCGCTCTCATAGCCCTGGAGGCGGAAGTCCCGGCCATCGACGACGAGCTCGGCGCCCTCCTCGACCCCGCGGTCGACGAGGCCGCGCACCCGGGCATAGGCATCGGCGGTGACGAGCGGGCCGAAATCCACGTCCTCCCCGGCCGTGTAGGGCCCGATCTTCAGGCTCTCGACCCGCGGCGCGAGCTTGCCCACCAGCCGGTCGGCCGTCTCCTCGCCCACCGGCACCGCAACCGACACCGACATGCAGCGCTCGCCCGCCGCGCCATAGCCCGCCCCGATCAGCGCATCGACCGCCTGGTCGAGATCGGCATCGGGCATCACGATCATGTGGTTCTTGGCGCCGCCGAAGCACTGCACGCGCTTGCCGTGGGCGCAGCCGCGCTCATAGACGTACTGCGCGATCGGGGTCGAGC
>CAYORO010000291.1:0-4752 GCA_964406355.1 uncultured Limibaculum sp. | reverse complement strand
GGCGACGAAGGCGCGCCGGATCGCGCGGCCCTCCTCGGTGCGCACGGGGATGTTCTGGAGATTGGGATCGGTCGAGGCGAGCCGCCCGGTCGAAGTGGCGGCCATCGAGAAGGAGGTGTGCACCCGCCCCGTCTCGGCATTGATATGGCCGGGCAGCGCGTCGGTGTAGGTCGAGCGGAGCTTCGAGATCTGGCGCCAGTCGAGCACCCGGGCCGGCAGGTCGTGCCCCTGCGCCGCCAGCTCCGCCAGCACCGAGGCGTCGGTCGAGTAGGCGCCGGTCTTGCCCTTCTTGCCGCCCTGCAGCCCCATCTCGTCGAACAGGATCTCGCCGAGCTGCCTCGGGCTCGACACCTTGAACTCCCGGCCTGCGAGGCGGACGATCTCCTCCTCGAGCTGGGCCATCTTCTGGGCGAAGCGCGAGGACTGGCGCGCCAGCTCGTCCCGGTCGACGCGGATGCCGGTGCGCTCCATGCCCGCCAGCACCGCCACCAGCGGCCGCTCGAGCGTGTGGTAGACTGTCGAGACCCGCTCGGCGGACAGCCGCGGGCGCAAGGACTGCCAGAGCCGCAGCGTGACATCCGCATCCTCGGCCGCATAGGTCGCGGCCTTGTCGAGCGGCACCTGGTCGAAGCGGATCTGGCTCTTGCCCGACCCGATCAGCTCCTTGATCGGGATCGGCTTGTGCCCGAGATGGCGCTCCGACAGCTCGTCCATGCCATGCCCGCCGAGCCCGGAGTCGAGCGCATAGGAGATCAGCATGGTGTCGTCGATCGCCGCGACCTCGACGCCGTAGTTCGCGAGCACCTTGATGTCGTATTTGAGGTTCTGCCCGATCTTGAGGCAGGCCGGATCCGCCAACACGGGGCCCAGCACCGCGAGCGCCTCATCGAGCGCCATCTGCCCCTCGGCCCGCGCCGCGGCGCCGAGGAGATCGCCGTCGCCCACGAGATGCGCCACCGGCACATAGGCCGCTCGTCCCGGCGTGAGCGCCAGCGCGATGCCGACGATCTCCGCCACCATCTCATCGAGGCTCGTCGTCTCGAGATCGACCGCCAGGCACCCCTGCGCCGTCGCCTCCGCGGCCCAGGCCGCAAGCACCGCGCGGTCGCGGATGATCTCATAGCCCTCCGCGGCGAGAGGCGGCATCTCCATCCGGGCGCCCGGCCCGGCGCCCCCGGCGGCGGGCCCGGGCCGGCCGGGGCTCGATGCCCCGGACGGGCCGCCCCCCTCCGCGGTCTCGCCCCGCGGGACCACCGGCGGCGCCTCGACCCCGAGCGCCTCGGCGATCCGAGCCGTCAACGAGCGGAACTCCATCTCCGCGAGAAACGGGATCAGCCTGTCCGGATCGGGCTGCTCGAGCCCGAAGGCCTCGAGCCCCACCTCCACAGGCACATCGCGCCGGAGCGTCACCAGATCCCGGCTCATCCTGATCTGGTCCGCCTTCTCGACAAGCGTCTGGCGCCGCTTCGGCTGCTTGATCTCCGAGGCCTGCGCCAGCAGCGTCTCGAGATCGCCGTAGTCGTGGATCAGCTGCGCCGCCGTCTTCACCCCGATCCCCGGCGCGCCGGGGATGTTGTCGACCGAGTCGCCCGCCAGCGCCTGCACATCGACCACCTTGTCGGGCGCGACGCCGAACTTCGCCTCCACCTCCTCTGGCCCGATATCCGCCTTCTTCATCGGGTCGCGCAGCACGACGCCGCCGCCCACCAGCTGCATCAGGTCCTTGTCCGAGGAGACGATCGTCACCTTCGCGCCCGCCTCTGCCGCCTGCGTGGCGTAGGTCGCGATCAGATCGTCGGCCTCGAACCCGGCCATCTCGATGCAGGGCACCCCGAAGGCCCGCGTCGCCTCGCGGATCAGCCCAAACTGCGGCACCAGGTCCTCGGGCGGCTCCGAGCGATTGGCCTTGTACTCGGGATAGATCTCGTTGCGAAAACTCTCGGAGGAGTGGTCGAAGATCACCGCGAAATGCGTCGGCCCGTGCGCGGTCGCGAGGCCCATCTCCGAATGCAGCATCGCGCAGAACATGTTGACAGCTCCGGTGGGCGTGCCGTCCGAGCGGAAATTGTACTTCGCGTCGCGGTTCGCCGCCTGGAAATAGGCGCGGAAAATGAAGCCCGAGCCGTCGACGAGGAAGAGATGGTCGCCCGCCCCGACCGGGCGCGGCTCACCCATCCGCAGCCATGGCGGCTGGGATCTCGCCGGTATCGGCCTCACTTCCCTTGAGCACGAAGCGCCGGTCGCAATAGCCGCAATCGACGCATCCCTCGGGCCCGATGACGTACCAGACCCGCGGATGGCCGAGCGCGCCGCCACCGCCGTCGCAGGAGACCCGCCGGGTGGTCACGAGGATCGTCTCGGGCCTGTCGATGTTCATGGGACCTCCCTTGGCTCGCGCCGCCATCCTAGCCGCCGCCGCCCGGCGGGCCAAGCGCGCGCGCTTGTCATCGCGGGCCGCCCGGTCCAAGTGTCGCGCGGCGAGCCCTCACACGCCGCCTGCGCGAGGACCCCCATGACCGAGCACGCGATCGACGTCCGCGCCCTGCGCAAGACCTACGCGTCGAGCGGCGGACAGCCGGCGCGCGAGGCGCTGAAGGGGATCGACCTCGCGATTCCGTCGGGCTCGATCTTCGGGCTGCTCGGTCCCAATGGCGCGGGGAAGTCGACCTTCATCAACATCCTCGCGGGCCTCGTCGTGAAGACCTCCGGCAGCGTGCGGATCTGGGGGTTCCACCAGGACGTCAATCCGCGCCAGTCCCGCGCCGCGATCGGCGTCGTGCCGCAGGAACTCAATGTCGACCCGTTCTTCTGCCCCTATGACGCGCTCGAGGTGCAGGCGGGGCTCTACGGCGTGCCCGGGCCCGAGCGGCGCACGATGGAGATCCTCCGCCGCGTCGGCCTCGCGGACAAGGCGCGCGCCTATGCGCGCACGCTCTCGGGCGGCATGCGGCGGCGGCTTCTGGTCGCCAAGGCGCTGGTGCACCAGCCGGCTGTCCTGGTGCTCGACGAGCCCACGGCCGGGGTGGATATCGAGCTCCGCCAGATGCTTTGGGCCTATGTGCGTGAGCTCAATGCCGAAGGCACGACGGTGATCCTCACGACGCATTATCTCGAGGAGGCAGAGGAGATGTGCGACCGGATCGCCATCATCAACCATGGCGAGGTGGTGGCCTGCGACGCGACCTCGGCGCTGCTCTCGCGTCTCGACGCCAAGACCCTGGTGCTCCGGCTCGAGCATCCGATCGCGGCACCGCCAGATCTCGGGGAGGACCTGCGCGACATCGTCGAGGCGCGGTTGCGCGACCCTGAGACGCTCTGCCTGACCTATTCGCGGAGCCAGTGCCGGGCGCCGGAGCTGATCGCGCGGGTGCATGCGGCGGGGCTCTCCTGCCTCGACATCTCGACGGAGGAGCCCGATCTTGAAGAGGTGTTCCTCGCCCTCACCCGCGGCTGAACAGAGCCGCCGCCGCAACGCCGGCCTCGAAGGCGCCGCGTCTGCCCTCGCCCCGCTTGGCAAGCCCGTCGCCCGCGGCGCGCGGCTGGCCGCGGTCCGTGTGGCGAACGGGCACCGACGCACGTTTGTCGACCGGAGCACGCCATGTCGAGCCTGCGCATGCCGGCCGTCACCGCAGACGTCTCTTCGCCATGCCGCTCAAGATATCACCGACAAGAAGCCGCACCTGGTCCGCCTGAGGCAGGTGCGGCGATGCGTGCTCCGCGCCCCGGACGTCGCCCCCGGGCTCGCCCGGGGCGACGGCCGCGGCTCCGACGGGGCTCGATGCCCCGACGGAGACGTCCCCCCGCAAAGGCGGGACCGCGTCGCGTCGCCAGCCGCGGTCGCACCAGCGGGCGTGCAGCGCCGCATCGACCGCATTGTCCATCGCAATCCGCGCGACCCAATCCGGCCCGAGACTCTCCTGCGTCACGGCCTTCGCCCGCGTCACATTGCGGTCCTCGACCTGCGCGGGAACGCCAAGCTCCCGGCTCGCCCCCGCAATCAGCTCACCCGCCCGGGTGTAGTCGCCGACAAACCAGAACGCCTCCAGCCGCTCCTCGAGATAGGCAAGCCGCCCCGCCGAGGAGAGCCGGTAGAGCGCCGGCACGCCCTCTCCGAAATAGCGGTTGATCAGGAACCGCGCGATCGGGTCCCGCCGCTGCGCGCGATACCACCGCCCGAACTCCGGCGGTTGCGGCCCGAGCCCCTTGGCGTGCCGATCCCAGCGATAGTTGTAGAGCGAGAGATGATAGCCCACGGGATCGCGGATCAGCACGCTCTCGCGGATCTCGGCCCCCGGCAAATGCCGCCCGAGCGACCGGCTGAGCGAGTGCCCCGACACCGCCCGCAATCGCGCGAGCCGAGGATCGCCCGCGGCGAAGTCATAGCGGTTTCCGATGACGTTGCGGAGCGGGCTCTCCCAGCGCGGCGCGATCAGGAACCCCTGCCCCAGATGGCGCGCGAAATGCGCCTCAACGGTGGTGCCGGCGCATTTCGGCACATGCAGCAGGAAATGCACCACCCGGCGCGCCGCAGCACCCGTGCCTGCCGCCATCCGGCCGTCTGCGCCCTCGCCGTCCACCTGCCCCGCATCCCTTCTGCACGCACCGCCCGAGCGCGCTTGCCAAGCGCGCCCCCAGCCCGCAAGGTCCCGCGCATTCGACCCCCTTGCCGGAGCGAGAGCCCGACAGCCCCCGGCGCGCGCGATGGCCTACGCCTATGACGACCAGAACGGGTTCGCCAAGATCCTGCGCGGG
>CAYORO010000290.1:0-4765 GCA_964406355.1 uncultured Limibaculum sp. | reverse complement strand
ATCAGCAGCACCAGCAGGCTGCCGAACATGATGAGCGTGAGCCACCCGATGTCGATCTCGAGACCCATCAGGCGGCCCCCCCGCTATGTGCGGCCCGGAGCGCCGCGATGTCGCGCGCGATCTTGGCGATGCCCTGGGCCACCAGAAGCAGCCCGCCGATCGCGATCGCCCATTTGAACGGCCAGTAGGGGATCGCCCAGTCCGAGAAGCTGATCTCACCGAAGCGGATCGCCGGATCGGTGATCTCGGCGAAGGACCAGCGCGCGAGGAACTCTTCGGTGGTGATCCCGCCGCGGAGCCACTCGGAGAGGGTCGAGTTGCCGGTCGCGGTCGCCATCGCGTCGGTCGCGAAGATCCAGCCGGTGACGAGGATCGTGCCGGCGAAGATGAAGAAGAACACCGAGGTGCCGAGATCCACCCAGGCCTTCCGCGCCGGCGACCACCGGGCGTAGAAAATGTCGACCCGGACATGCGCCTCGGTCAGCGCCGCATAGGCCCCGGCGACCAGGTATTGCATGCCGAACATCAAGAACATCGCTTCGTGCGCCCAGTTGGTCGGCGAGTTGAAGACATAGCGCGACACCACCTCGAAATAGTAGACGAAGACGGCGATCACCGCCCAATAGGAGACGAATTCGCCGGCATAGTAAGAGACGCGGTCGATGGCGCCGGTCCAGCCGGTGCCGATATGGTCGATGTCGCGCTTGACCTCCTCGGCCTCGACCGCCTCGATCGCCTCCTCGACGGCATGCTCCCGGTCGTGCTCGTGGCGACGCTCCTCCTCGGCGAGCGCGTCGGCCGCCCGGCGCTTGAGGACCGGCAGCGCCAGAGCGTCGAAGGCCATGAAGAGGAGGATCGCCGAGAAGAGCCCCAGCGCCGCCGTGGCCCAGGTCGCCTCGGTGTCCTCAGCTTCGGTGAGCGCGGGGGTTGCGGTCTCGAGCGTCGCTTCAGCCTCGGACAGCTCCTCGCGCGCCTCCTCGACGCGGGACTGCTCGCGCTCGAGCGCCCGGGTCGTGCGGATCTGCTGGACCCGGGTCCCGGAGGCCTCGGCCTCGGCCGCCGCCGCCTCGAGCTCCGCGAGCCGCGCCGGCGCGCGCTCGAGGATCGGCGTCGCGCGCTCGACCTGCCGCTCGGCGACCCGAACGGCATTGGCCGCGGCCGAGACCGCGACACGCGCGTCCCGCTCGCCGGAATTGGCATAGAGCACACCGAGGAACAGCGGCAGATAGAGCAGTCCCCAGAGATTGCGCAGATAGAAGCGGTGGAGCCCCAGCATCCCGCCGGTTAGCAGGATCAGGTAGCCGAGCGGCAGCGAGTAGCCGCGGGCATGCCCGCGCCGCGCCAACACCATGGCCACCAGGGGAAACAGCAGCAGGCTGGCCCAGTAGAGCCAGTGCGACAGCTCGATATCGAGGCTGGGCATCGATGTGTCCGGTCAGGAAAGGGGACGGGCCCGCACACGCGGCGCGGGCCCAGAGATCGGTTGGATCAGAGATCGAGCGGCAGGCCCTCGATCATATCCGGCGTGACATAGCCGAGCGAGCCCGACATCATATAGTCGAGCTGCGTCTTGAAGATCCGCGCCGACGCCTTGTCGCGGTTGGCGTATTTGAACCAGATCGGCACCGCGACCTCGGTCATCACCGCAACGTCGTCCTCGGTCAGGCGCGTGACCTGGGTGCCGTCCTCGGCGAACTTGACCCAGGCCTCCTGGTCGGCCTTCTGGATCGCGGCGAAGTGGAGATCCGAATAGGTGTGGGTCTCCATCTCGACGAACTGCTGCATCTGCGGGCTGAGCGCGTTCCACGCATCCATGCCGACGGTCAGGTCCATCAGGTCGACCGGCTGGTAGACCGACATGAAGCCCGGAGGGCCCATCGAGATATAGTCGGTCACCTGGCTGAAGCCGAGCGCGTAGTTGACTGCGGGACCGACGTAATCGGCCACGTCGATTGTGCCCTTCTCGAGCGCTGGGAAGATCTCCGAGCCCGGCAGCAGCGTGGTCTCGGCGCCGAGCTCGGAGAAGAGCTCCGCCACCATGCCGCCCGGCGCGCGCATCTTGCGCCCGGCGAAATCGTCGACCGAGCGGATCGGCACTTTCGAGTGGATGATGTTCGGGCCGTGATGGATCGGGCCGACGAAGTACATGCCCTGAGAGGCATAGAGCTCGCGCGTCATCTCGAGCCCGCCGAGGCCGTAGTAGAAGGTGTCGTACTCACCGGTGGTGCGCAGGCCGAGCGGGTAGGAGCTGAGGAAGACGCCCGCCGGAATGATGCCCTGCACATAGATGGTGAACGGGTTCACCGCCTCGAGCACGCCGTTCTTGACGGCATCGTAGAGCTGGAAGTCGCCGACGACGTCGTTGGCGCCGAAGGGCTCGAAGGCGAGCTCGCCGCCGGTCTTCTCGACGATGGTGGCGCACCAGTTGCGGAAGATCTCGAGGCCGGTCCCGCCCGGCCAAGAGGTCTGGATCCGCCAGGTGGTGGTCTGACCCTGCGCCGTGGCGAGGGACGGGGCGGCGAGGGCGGCGGCGCCGCCGAGAGCGCCGGCGCGCAGAAGGCGGCGACGGCTGGCTGAAGCGATCGGACGGTCGGTCATTGGGTTCCCCTGGTGCTCTCGCGGCGGGTGGTGCCGCTTGTCTCTGCGCGGGCCCGTGAGCCCGGCTTATGTTGCGTAAGCCCCTCTGATCGCAGGGACTTGCGGATGCTCGTTGGCATCCCGCACAGGGTTCTAGCGCCAAGTTGCCGACTCGGGCAACGATTACGCGACCCCTGTTCACCTGATCAGGAGCATCGGCCGGGGCGTGGGCTCACGCGGGAGGTTGAGTTATGGGAGAGCCGCACCACCGGCGCGCGAGCACGGTGGGCCCGAAGGGTCTCGGCCCGCCGACATACCGCCGGCGGGCACGGGCAAAGCCTCAGAGATCGGCGAGCACGACCTCGGCGATCGCGGGGTCGACATAGCCGAGCGAGCCCGACGCCATATAGGCGAGCTGGATCTTGAAGATCCGGAGCGAGTCGGCGTCACGCTTGGCGTATTTCACCCAGATCGGCACCGCGACCCGCGTCATCGCGTCCACATCCGCAGCACTCAGGCGAATGACGGTGGTGCCGTCGGCCTCGAACTTCGCCCAGGCCTCCTGGTCCGCCCGCTGGATCGCGGCATGGTGCACGTTGGAATAGTGCGAGACCTCGTTCTCTAGGAAGAGCTGCATCTGCGGGCTGAGCGCCTGCCACTCGTCGAGCCGGATGGTCAGGTCCATCAGATCGACCGGCTGATAGACCGACATGTATCCCGGCGGGCCCATCGAGATGAAGCGCGTCTGGCTGGAGAAGCCGAGATCGTAGTTGATCGAGGGGCCGACGAAATCGGCGGCGTCGATCTCGCCGCGCTGGAAGGCGGGGAAGATCTGCTCGCCCGGCAGCGAGATCGTCTCGGCGCCGAGCTCCTGGAACATCTCAGCCACCATGCCGCCCGGCGTGCGCATCTTGAGGCCGCGGAAATCGTCGATCCGATAGACGGGCCGCTTGGTGTGGATGATGTTGGGGCCGTGATGGATCGGGCCGAGGAAATAGAACCCCTCGCGGCCATAAAGCTCGCGCGCGATCTCGAGCCCGCCGAGCCCGTAGTAGAACGTGTCGAACTCGTGCGGCGCCCGCATCGCCATCGGATAGGAGCTGAGGAACACGCCGGCGTTGAAGATCCGCTCGGAGTAGAGCGTGAACGGGTTGCAGCCTTCGAGGCGGCCGTCGCGCACCGCGTCATACATGTCGAAGCCGCCGATCCCGCTCGACGGGTCATAGGCCTCGAAGGCGAGCTCGCCGCCGGTCTTCTCGATGATCGAGGCGCACCACTCCTGGAAGATCTGCAGACCGACGCCGCCGGACCACGCGGTTTGCACCCGCCAGGTCGTGGTCTGACCCTGGGCGGTCGCAATCGCCGGCGCTGCCAGCGTCGCCGCACCGGCCGCGCCAACCCCCAGCAGGCCGCGGCGTGTCGGCCGCTTGGTCAGGTCGAATTCCGTCATGAGCCCCTCTCAGTTCTCCCCCGCCCGGCCCCGCCGATCGGGGGAATGGCGGTCGATATCGTTACGCCAAGGGCCGCCAGCAGACGGCAGGGCCCACGCGATACTAACCGTCCGGTCACACTGTCACAACGTCACGTGAGAGCTTGACACTACGGCAACATTGGGGCGTGCGCTCACTGCGTCCGCTCCACGCTGGAAAAAGTGCCCGCATGGGTCTCGCGCAACGCCTTTTTTTGCACTTTGCCCATGGTGTTGCGCGGGAGAGCGTCGACGAAGAACACCCGTTTCGGCTGCTTGAAGCGCGCGAGCCGGTCGCCGAGCGCGGCGATCACCCCCTCCGCGGTGAGTGCCGGATCCGCACCCACCACGACCGCCGCCACCGCCTCGCCGAAATCGGGATGGGGCAGGCCGATCACCGCGCTCTCGGTGACGCCGTCTATCTCGTCGATCGCGGCCTCCACCTCCTTGGGGTAGACGTTGAAGCCGCCGGTGATGATCAGGTCCTTGGCGCGGCCGACGATCGCGAGATAGCCCTCGCCGTCGTAGCGCCCGAGATCGCCGGTGATGAAGAAGCCCGAGGGGCGGAGTTCCTCCTCGGTCTTCTCCGGCTTCCGCCAGTAGCCCTTGATCACGTTGGGGCCGCGCACCTCGATCATGCCTATCTCGCCCTCGGGCAGCGCGCGGCCCGTTTCGGGGTCGGTGACGATCACCTCGTCGCCTGGCAGCGGGTGGCCCACC
>CAYORO010000289.1:0-4779 GCA_964406355.1 uncultured Limibaculum sp. | reverse complement strand
CCAGCAGTTCCTCACCGACGAGCTGACCGCCGCGCCCAACGTCGCCTCGGTCAAGACCTCGCTGGTGATCCGCGGCGCCAAGGACGAGCCGGGCGTTCCCTTCGAGATGGTCGAGGACCTCGCCAGCACCGCCTGACCGCACGGCCGGTACCCGAACCAAACCGATGCTCCAGCGCCACGCGTTTCATGTGTCTACCCCCGGCGCCGTCGCGGATTACGCAGGCACCGCGAGGTGATAGCATGCCGATGTCGCGGGGCAGGAGTTTCGGCTGGAGCACGGCGTCATGCGGACCTTGATGATCGCAATTGCCTGCCTCGGGACCCTCGGGTTGCTCGCGGGACTGCATCATGTCGTGGTGATCACCGCTCGGGGCACTGCGTTCTCGAACGCCTTCGCGGGAACCTGTGCCGCCTGCCACGGTGACGCCTATGCCGGGTTCGGCGCCGGGGAAGCTGACCAGCTTGCGGCGTCGGGGTCAGCTCTTGGCATAGGGGTTCTCGCCCTTGCGGAGATGAAGGCGGAGCGGCACGCCCTCCAGCCCGAAATCGCGCCTCAGCCCGCCGACAAGGTAGCGCGTGTAGCTCTCCGGCAGGTCCTCGGGCCGCGAGCAGAACACCACGAACCCCGGCGGCCGCGTGCGCACCTGGGTCATGAACCGCAGCCGGATGCGCCGCCCACCCGGCGCGGGCGGGGGGTGCTGCTCGAGCTGGAGCCCCAGCCAGTCGTTGAGCTTCGCCGTCGTCACCCGCTGGTTCCAGAGACGGTGCTGGCGCTCGACCGCCTCGCGGAGCCGGTCGAGCCCGCGCCCCGTCAGCCCCGAGAGCGCGACGAGCGGCGCGCCGCGGAGCTGCGGCAGCAGCCGGTCGGCCCTCTCGCGGAGCTCGGCCAAGCGGGCCTGCTTCTCCTCGACGAGGTCCCATTTGTTGATCGCGAGCACCACGGCGCGCCCCTCGCGCTCTGAAAGGTCGGCGATGCGCAGGTCCTGGGTCTCGAAGGCGCTCGCCTCGTCCATCAGCACGACGACCACCTCGGCGAAGCGGATCGCCCGCAGCGCGTCGCCGGTGGAGAGCCGGTCGAGCGTCTCCTGCACGCGCGCCTTCTTGCGCAGGCCCGCGGTGTCGAAGATGCGAAACCGCCGCTCGCCCCAAAGCGTCTCGACGGCGATGGCGTCGCGGGTGAGGCCGGCCTCGGGGCCCGTCAGCAGCCGGTCGTCGCCGAGGATCGCGTTGACCAGGGTGGATTTCCCGGCATTCGGTCGCCCGGCGATGGCGATCTGGAGTGGCCGGCGTTCGGCGAGGGGGTCGTCCTCGGCGCCCGGGATCGCGCGCGCGGCCTCGGCCTCGGCCTCATGGGTGGCGGCGACCGGGTCGAGCGCGGCCAGCAGATCGCCCATCCCCTCGCCATGCTCGGCCGAGATCGCGACCGGCTCGCCCAGGCCGAGCTCATAGGCCTCGTAGAGCCCGGGCTCCGCGGCGCGGCCCTCGCACTTGTTGGCCGCGAGGATCACCGGGCAGTGCGCCCGGCGCAGCATCTCGGCGAGCTGGCGGTCGAGCGCCGTGACCCCGGCGCGCGCATCTATCAGGAAGAGGCAGGCCTCGGCCTCGGCGATCGCCCGCTCGGTGAGGCGGCGCATCCGGCCGGGCAGGCTGTCGTCGGTCGCCTCCTCGAGGCCCGCAGTGTCGATCACCGTGAAGCGCAGATCGCCGAGCCGCGCCTCGCCCTCGCGCAGGTCGCGCGTCACCCCCGGCCGGTTATCGACCAGCGCTAGGCGCTTGCCGACCAGCCGGTTGAAGAGCGTCGACTTGCCGACATTTGGTCGGCCGATGATCGCGAGCGTGAAGGGCATGGGCGCTCCTATCGCCACCCCGCCCCGCCCACAAGCCCCCGCCAGCAAGACCACGCCCGCAAGACCAAGCCTGCGGCGCGTGCCGAGGGGCCCGGCGCGCGCCGGGTGGGTGGGTGGGGCGTGCGCCGGGCCCTTCGGCCGCTCAGCGCAAGGCGTGGAGCCGGGCCTCCGCATCGAGCAGATAGAGCACGCCACCCGCCACCACCGGGCCAGTGATCGTGCCCTCGCCGAGCTCGGCCACAACACCGCCCTCACCGGTGATCGCATCGACGCTCCAGATGTTGCCGAGGCTGTCGGTGATGATCACCCGGCCCGAGACGACCACCGGTCCCGAATAGCTGATGGGGTCCTCGCGGTCCTCCGGATCCTCGAAGATCGGCAGCACCTTCTCCCAGAGCGTCTGGCCGCTTGCCCCATCGATGCGCAGCAGCTCGCCATTGTCGGAGACCAGGAACAGCGTGTCGCCCGCGGCCCAGATCGGCCGTGTCGAGCCGAGCACCCGCGTCCAGATCCGCCGACCTGTGCGCGCCTCGAGCGCCGCGAGCCGCCCGCTCTGGTTGGCCGCGACGATCAGCGGGCCGATCACCACGGGGTCGCCCGTCAGATCCGTGATCGCCGCGCGCGCAAGCCCGCGCCGCCCGCCGGTGATCACAGCGCCCCAGAAGCGCCGGCCGGAGAGGATCTCGATCGCCACCAGCTCGCCCGAGGGGAACGGGATCACCGCACCCCCGCCCGCGATCGCCGGGCTCGCACCGCCGAGATAGCCGGCATCCGCCGCCACGCCCTGCACGCGCCAGCGGATCGCGCCGGTGTCGGGCTCGAGCGCAAAGGCCTGGCTCGCACGGGTGACCGCGACCACCACCCCGTCGGCGACCGCAGGGCCTGCGCGGAACGGCGCGCCGACCGCCCGGCGCCAGAGGATCTCGCCGGTGGCCGCGTCGAGCGCGATCACCTCGCCGAAGCCCGTGGTCGCGAAGAGCCGGCCATCGCCGTCGAGCGCGAGGCCGCCGCCAAAGCCCTCCTCGCCATCCTCCTCCTCGTTGGGGACGAGGCTGATCTGCCAGCGCAGGTCGCCCGTCTGTGCGCCAAAGGCGGAGAGCTCGGACGCCGCGTCGAGCGTGAAGACCAGGCCGTCCGCCACCACCGGGGCCGCCGTCACGACGCTGTCATCGCTCGATCCGGTGCCGGCATCGACGCTCCAGATCTCCTCGAAGGCGAGCGGCGCATCGATATGCCCGCCATTGTGGCTCGCGGCCGAGCCGGTCTGGCTCCAAAGATCGATCGCCACCGCCGCGGGCAGGGGCCGCTCGATCGCCGCGCCGCCGGTGGTCTCGGGCAGCGCGTTGCGCACGGGCAGCCGCGTTCCCTCGAGCCGCTCCTCGTCGTCGAAAAAGCTGCACCCCGATAGCAGCGCCGCCAGAAGGGCGACGCCAGCTATCCCGCGCCACCCGTGCGCCTCAGCCGGCTGCATCGTCGTCCTCTCCGATAATCGCGAGGAGCTGGCCTGCACGCGCGCGCAGCCCCTCCGGCACGGTCTCGCTCGCCAGGATCGTCTCGAGATCGGCGCGCGCGCCGGCCCTGTCGCCGGCATTCAGCCGCAGCACGGCCCGGAACTCGAGCGCGAGCATGCGATAGGGGCCGTCGCCCTCGGCGAGCGCGGCAAGGCGGTCGGCCGCCTCGGCGGGCGGCAGCCCGGGCGCCGCAAGCCGGATCGCCTGGAGTGCCGCGAAATCGCGATAGGGCGCGGAGAGCGCCCCCTCGGCGACGCGGGTGTAGGTCTCGACCGCCGCTGCAGTCTCGCCCTCGGCTGCCTGAGCGGCCGCAATCCGCAGAAGCGCGAGCTCGGCCGAGAGCCCGTCGAGCTGTCCGACGAGCGCATCGCGTGCCTCCGGCGAGGCGGCATCCGCGGTGATGAAGGCGGCGCCTCGGGCCTCGGCCTCCTGCCGCGCCCGCTTGCCCAGCCAGGTGACCAGCGCGGCAGCACCGACGATCAGGATGATCCCGCCGATCACGAAAGGCCCATAGCGCTTCCAGTAGCCGATCAGGCGGTCCTGTCGGACCTCCTCGGTCACCTCCCGGATGAAGCTGTCGGTGTCGCTCACCCCCGCGCCTCCCTGCACCCGCCGCGTCAGCGCGCGCACCCTATCCGCGGGCGGAGGCGCTGCAAAGGGGCTCGCCAGTGTCGCGCGCCCGCCGATATCGGCCGGTCGCGCCGCGCGCACGCCGGCGTGTCCGGTGGCTGCGTCGCGCCCGCCTGTGCTTATGTTACGGTGCCGACGGCCGATCCGTCGCAGAGGAGGAGAGCGCATGGCAATCGAGAAGCTCGAATTCGAGGGGCATGGCGGCCATCCGCTCGCCGCCCGGCTCGACAGGCCCAGCGGGCCGGTGCGGGCGGTGGCGCTCTTTGCCCACTGCTTCACCTGCTCGAAGGACATCGCCGCGGCGCGGCGCATCGCGGGGCGGCTCGCCGGCGAGGGTATTGCGGTGCTGCGCTTCGACTTCACCGGGCTTGGTCATTCGGAGGGCGAGTTCGCCAACACCGATTTCAGCTCGAATGTGGACGATCTGGTGCGGGCGGCGGCGCATATCGCAGGGATGGATCTCGCGCCGCAGCTCCTGATCGGGCATTCGCTCGGGGGCGCTGCGGTGCTGGCGGCGGCGGGGCAGATCCCCTCGGCCAAGGCCGTGGTCAGCATCGGGGCGCCTGCCGATCCTGGCCATGTGCTCGAAAGCTTCGGCGCCTCGCTCGATCAGATCCGGGCCGACGGGCGCGCCGAGGTGAGCCTCGCGGGCCGGAAATTCACCATCGGGCGGCAGTTCGTCGAGGATGTGGAGCGCGTGACGCTGCGCGATGCGATCGCCTCGATGCGCCGTGCCCTCCTGGTGCTGCATGCGCCGCTCGATGCGCAGGTGGGGATCGAGAACGCCTCCG
>CAYORO010000288.1:0-4790 GCA_964406355.1 uncultured Limibaculum sp. | reverse complement strand
GCCGATGCGGATCATGCGCGGGGCTCCGGGCGGGGCGCGGGGGGCATTTTCGCACCCGGCCCGTCCCGCGGCAAGGGGCGGGCCGGCCCGACCCTCGAACCCGCCCCCGAACCGGCCCCCGAACCGGCCCCGAACCGGCCCCGAACCGGCGCCGACTGGCGTCGCGCAGCGGTTCGGGCTAGCTCTGCGGAAACATCAGAGAGGGACATCATGGGCACCAAGCCAGCGCCGATCCGCTTCCTTGCCGAGAGCGAGGCCGACCTCGCGGGCGTCGAGGGAAATCTCGTCGTCTTCGTCACGGCCTCGGCCGAAGGCGCGGCCGAGCTCACGCCCGCGGCCGAGGCGGTCGACCGGCTGGCCGGTGGCGCCCTCTCCCGGGCCGTGGCGGCGCCGGCGTTCAAGGCCAAGGCGGGGACCGTGGTGGCGATCCGCTATCCCTCGGGGCTCAAGGCCGACACGCTGATCCTCGCGAGCCTCGGGCCGGATCCGGACGCGGCTGCCGCGCGCAAGACCGGCGGCGCGGTCGCCAAGGCGCTGCGCCCGGGGGCGGTGACGCTCGCGACCACGGGGGCGGCCGAGGAGGCGCACCTGGCCGAGGCGGTCTGGGCGGCGGCGATGCGGCTCTACCGGTTCCGCGAGTACAAGGCTGACGATCCGGACGAGGAGACCGCCGACGAGCCCCGCGCGATCACCGTGCTGGCCGAGGCGCCCGAGGCGCTGGCTGGCGGCTCGGCGCCCTTTGCGGCGCTCGCCGAGGGGGTGTTCTTCACGCGCGATCTGGTGAACGAGCCTGCCAACACGCTGACGACGGACGAGTTCGCCGCCCGCCTCGCCGCGATGGAGGAGCTGGGGCTCGATGTCGAGATCCTCGGCGAGCCGGAGCTGGGCGAGGCGGGGCTGCGCGCGCTGCTCGCCGTCGGCCAGGGCTCGGAGAGCGAGTCGAAGCTCGTGGTCCTGCGCTGGATGGCCGGAGCCGAGGACGCCGCGCCTCTCCTGGTGGTCGGCAAGGGGGTCGTGTTCGACACCGGCGGCATCTCGCTCAAGCCCGCCTCCGGGATGGAGGACATGACGATGGATATGGGCGGCGCCGGCGTCGTCGCAGGGCTGATGCGCACGCTTGCGCTTCGCAAGGCCAAGGCGAACGTGATCGGCATCGTCGGCCTCGTCGAGAACATGCCCGACGGCCGCGCCCAGCGCCCGGGCGACATCGTCAAATCGCTCAAGGGCGACACGATCGAGGTGATCAACACCGATGCCGAGGGGCGGCTCGTGCTGGCCGATGCGCTCTGGTACGGGCAGGAGCGGTTTCAGCCGGCGGCAATGGTCGATCTCGCGACGTTGACAGGTGCTGCGATCATCGCGCTCGGGCATCACAATGCAGCGGTCTTCGCGACCGATGACGCGCTGGCGGACCGCTTCCTCGCGGCCGCCGAGGCGGTGGGCGACCCGGCCTGGCGGCTCCCGCTCGGCAAGCCCTATGCGGACCAGCTCAAATCGCGCCTCGCCGACATCAAGAACACCGGCGGTCGGAGCGCGGGCGCCGTGACGGCGGCCGAGTTCCTGCATCGGTTCGTCAAGAAGGAGATCCCGTGGATACATCTCGACATCGCGGGCGTGGCGACGACCTCGGAGGGCACGGACCTCGCGCCAAAGGGCGCGACCGGCTGGGGCGTGGCGAGCCTCGACCGGATGATCCGCGAGCATTGGGAGGCGTGATGGCCCGGGGGCCGGCGGAGCCTCCGGGCCCGCCCCCCGCCCCCACCCACCCCCCGCGGGGTGCGGGCCCGGAGGCGGAGTGCCAGGTCCGGGGGCGCTGGTGAGCGAGGTACGGTTCTATCACCTGGTGAGCCGGCCGCTCGAGGCGGTGCTGCCGGTTATGCTGGAGCGCGCGCTGGAGCGGGGCTGGCGCTCGGTGGTCCGAGGCGCCGAACCCGCCCGGCTCGAGGCGCTCGATCACCATCTCTGGACCTATCGGGACGAGAGCTTCCTGCCCCATGGCCTGGCCGGCACCGCGACCGGCTCGCCGGAGGAGCACCCGATCTGGCTGACGGCGGGCGAGGAGATGCCCGGCGAGCGGGCAGCCCTCTTCCTGATCGACGGGGCGGCGGCCGATTGGGCTGCCCTGCCCGAGCTCGAGACCGTGGCGCTCCTCTTCGACGGGACCGACCCTGGGGCGGTCGAGGCCGCCCGCGGCCACTGGCGCGCGGTCGTCGCCGCCGGCCGTCGGGCGGTTTACTGGGCCGAGGAGCCCGGCGGCGGCTGGACCCGCAAGGCGGCCTCGGAGGGCTGATCGCCGAGCAGGGCCGGCAGCGCGTCGCCGAGCCCGTCGAGCACGAACTGCACCGCCAGCGCCGCCAAGAGCATCCCCATCAGCCTGGTCACCACATTGATCCCCGTCCGCCCGAGCGCCCGCGCGATCAGCGGAGCACCATAGAGAAACAGCAGAAGCTGCGCCGCCAGCACCCCGGCCATCACCCCGAACACGGCCGCCTGCGGCGCCGGGGCGCCGGCATGATCGCCGGTCAGCAGGATCATCGCCGCGATCGAACCCGGTCCCGCGATCAGCGGGATCGCCAGCGGGAAGACCGCCGGATCGCGCGGATTGGCAACCTCGTCGGCCACGCGCTTCTCCCGCCGCTCGGTCCGCGTCTCGAACAGCATGTCGATCGCGGTGAGGAACAGCAGCAGCCCGCCCGCAATCCTGAAGGCCGGCAGCGAGATCCCGGCAAGCCCGAGCAGGCCCTCGCCCGCGAGGCCGAAGGCGGTGAGCACGACGAAGGCGACGCCGATCGACTGGAGCGCCACCCGCCGCCGCGCCTCGCGGCTCATCCCCGCCGTCAGCGCGATGAAGAGCGGCGTCGTGCCCACCGGGTCGACGATCACGAAGAGGGTGACGAGCGCGGTGGCGGCATCCTGCATGGCGCCGGTGTGGCGCTACGGCCCGCGCCGGTCAATCGCCCGGGCCGTCGCGGCGGCGCGATCAGGCGCGGCGCAGCTCCGCCCAGGCATACGCAGTGAAGACGAGCGCCGAGAGGAGGCCGAGCGCCCGGTCGGCGCCCTCGGCACCCGCGATATTGGCGACGATCGCCGAAAGTCCGAGGAAGAATCCGACGATGGCAAGGGCCTTGGGTGTCATGTCTTGCTCCATGGCTGTTCCGATGGAGGACAATCTGGCCATGGGGTTGGGCCGCATTGGGGCGCCGCCGTGGCCCCCCGCTGGCAGGCAGCGCTCAGGCGACGCGGGCCTCGGCGGCGTCGAGTCGCTCCTGTGCCGCGAGCCAGAGCGCCTCGGCGCGCGCCTGGGCCTCGACGATCTCTCCGCGCTTGATCTGCAACGCCTCGATCCGGTCGGCCGGCCCGTCATAGAGCGCAGGGTCGGCGAGGCGGGCGTCGATCTTCTCGAGCATCTCGGCGACCTTCTCGAGCCGCGCCTCGCAGGCGGCCACCTCGGCGCGGAGCGGCGCGAGCGCCTTGCGGCTCTCGGCGGCGCTGCGGCGGGTCTCCTTGCGCTGCGACGGGGCGGCGGGCGCCGCACTCGCGGCGTCACCGCTCTCGGTCGCGAGCAGCATGCGGCGATAGTCGGTGAGGTCGCCCTCATAAGGCCCGACCCGCCCGTCCTTCACGAGCCAGAGCCGGTCGGCGACGAGTTCCACCAAATGCGCATCATGCGAGATCAGGATCACCGCTCCGGCATAGTCGTTGAGCGCGGTCACGAGCGCCTCGCGCGTCTCGATGTCGAGATGGTTGGTCGGCTCGTCGAGGATCAGGAGATGCGGCGCGTCGAGGGCGGCGAGCGTCAGCAGGAGCCGCGCCTTCTGCCCGCCCGAGAGATCGGCGACGCGGGTCTCGGCGATGTCCGCCCCGGTGCCGCCGGCGGCCAGCATCGCGCGGAGCTTCGCCGGCTCGAGCTGCGGGCGCGCCCGGCGCATGTGGTCGAGCGGGGTCTCCCCGGCCACCAGCTCGTCCGCCTGATGCTGGGCGAAATAGCCGATCCGCAGCTTCGGCGAGACCACCCGGCGCCCGGACATCGGCGCGAGGCGGCCCGAGATCAGCTTGGCGAGCGTCGACTTGCCCTGCCCGTTGGCGCCGAGAAGCGCGATCCGGTCGTCCTGGTCGATCCGCAGATCGAGCCGCGAGAGCACCGGCCGCTCGCTATAGCCGACCGCCGCCCCCTCGAGCGCGATCAGCGGCGGCGGCAGCTCCTCAGGGTCTGGCAGGCGGATCGGGGCGACCGCGCTCTCGACGACCGCCGCGATCGGCTCCATCCGTTCGAGCATCTTGAGGCGGGACTGCGCCTGCTTGGCCTTGCTCGCCTTGTAGCGGAAGCGATCGACGAAGCTCTGGAGATGCGCCCGGCTCGCCGCCTGCTTCTTGGCCGCCGCCGCCTGGAGCGCCAGCTTCTCCCGCCGTGTGCGGTCAAAGGTGTCGTAGGGCCCCTGGTAGAAGGTCAGCCGGCGGTTCTCGAGATGGAGGATCGAGGTGACGGCCCGGTTGAGCAGCCCCCGGTCGTGGCTGATCACCATCACCGTGTGGGGGTAGCGCGCGAGATACTGCTCGAGCCAGACCGCCCCCTCGAGATCGAGATAGTTGGGCGGCTCGTCGAGCAGCAGCAGATCGGGCGCGGCAAACAGCACCGCCGCGAGCGCGACCCGCATCCGCCAGCCGCCGGAGAACTCTGCCGCCGCGCGGCCCTGATCGGCATGGGGAAAGCCGAGGCCGGCGAGGATCGTCGCGGCCCGGGCCTCGGCGGAATGCGCGCCGATATCGGCGAGGCGCGTCTGGATCTCGGC
>CAYORO010000287.1:0-4842 GCA_964406355.1 uncultured Limibaculum sp. | reverse complement strand
CTACTACGTCACCGCCGCCCTCGCGCTCGGCGCGCCGGCCCGGCCGGTCGCCTTCTCGGTGCCGACGGGCAATTTCGGCGACATCTATGCAGGTCATGTGGCGCGCGGCATGGGGCTCCCGGTCACCGATCTGGTGATCGCGACCAACGAGAACGACATCCTCCACCGCTGCCTCCAGACCGGCGCCTATCGCCCGCTCGAGGTGGTGCGCACCACCGCACCCTCGATGGACATCCAGGTCAGCTCGAATTTCGAGCGCGCGCTCTTCGACATGCATGATCGCGACGGCATCGCGGTCGGCAGGCTGATGGACGGGCTCAAGGCCGACCGCGCCTTCACGCTCGAGGAGGCGCCGCTCAAAGGGCTCCGTGCGGCCTTCAAGAGCGCCCGCGTCAGCCAGGACGAGACCGCCGATACCATCGCCCGCATCCATGCCGAGACCGGCCAGCTGCTCGACCCGCACAGCGCAATCGGGGTCCATGCCGCGCAGCAATGCCGTCCCGATCCGGAGACCCCGATGGTCTCGCTCGCCTGCGCCCATGCCGCGAAGTTCCCCGACGCGGTCGAGGCCGCCTCGGGCATCCGCCCGGCGCTGCCCGAGCGCCTCGCCGATCTCTACGAGCGGGAGGAGCGTGTCACCGTCGTCCCCGCCGACCTCGCCACCATCCAGACCCTCATCCGGGAGCGCCGCACGCCATGACCGTCGAGATCACGACCCTTTCCAACGGCTTTCGCGTGGTGACCGAGCGCATGCCCGCGGTCGGCTCGGCGGCCGTCGGCGTCTGGGTCGAGGCCGGCGCCCGTCACGAGCGCGCGAGCGAGAACGGGATTGCCCATTTCCTCGAGCACATGGCGTTCAAAGGCACGGCGCGGCGCAGCGCGCTTCAGATCGCCGAGGAGATCGAGGATGTCGGCGGCTATCTCAATGCCTACACCTCGCGCGAGCGCACCGCCTATTACGCCCGCGTCCTCGCCGAGGACGTCACCCTCGCGATCGACCTGATCGCCGACATCCTGCGCGAGCCGGCGCTGGCCGACAGCGAGATCGAGATCGAGCGCGGCGTGATCCTCCAGGAGATCGGCCAGACCCTCGACACCCCCGACGACGTGATCTTCGACTGGCTGCAGGAGATCGCCTATCCCGACCAGCCGA
The DNA here is from genome assembly GCA_964406355.1 of uncultured Limibaculum sp. Taxonomy (GTDB): domain Bacteria; phylum Pseudomonadota; class Alphaproteobacteria; order Rhodobacterales; family Rhodobacteraceae; genus Thermohalobaculum. The sequence goes on along the minus strand of CAYORO010000287.1, from coordinate 3,689 downwards.
TGGGCCGCGCGATCCTCGGCCCGCCCGAGCGGGTGCGCGCCTTCGGCCGCACCGATCTCGCGGGTTTCGTCGGCGCGCATTACGGGCCTGGGCAGATGCTCCTGGCGGCCGCCGGCGCGGTCGATCACGGCGAGATCGTGCGCTTGGCCGAGAGCCACTTCGCCGACATGTCGCCGATCCCGCGTGGCCTCGGCGACACCGCGCGCTATGGCGGGGGCGAGCGGCGCGTGGAGAAGCCGCTCGAGCAGGCCCATCTCGCGCTCGCGCTGCCGGCGCCCGGTTACCGCGACGCAGACTATTTCGCCGGCCAGATCCTCGCGACCGCGCTCGGCGGGGGCATGTCCTCGCGGCTCTTCCAGGAGGCGCGGGAGCGTCGGGGGCTCTGCTACACGATCTTCGCACAGGCCGCCGCCTGGGCCGATTCGGGGCTGATGATGGTCTATGCCGGCACCGGTGCCGAGGATATCCGCGAGCTGACCGACCTGACGGCACAGGAGCTCCGCCGCGCCGCCGACGACCTGACCGAGGCCGAGATCGGCCGCGCACGCGCCCAGACCAAGGCGGGGCTCGTCATGGGGCTCGAGAGCGCCTCGGCGCGGGCCGAGCGCCTGGCCGCCATGCTCTCGATCTGGGACCGCGTGCCCCCGGTCGAGGAGACGGTGGCACGCATCGATGCCGTCGACGCGGCGGCTGCCCGGGCGATGGCCGCGCGGATCTGCGCCGGGCGCCCCGCGCTCGCGCTCTATGGCCCTGTGTCGGATGCACCGGAGGCGGCGGCGCTCGGGCGTCGGCTCGCCGCCTGAGGCCCATGTTCGCACGGCGCCCCGCGGCCGAACCCGAGATCGTCACCGAGCGGCTCCTGCTCCGCCCGCCCCAGATCCGCGACTTCGAGGACTGGTCGGCACTGCGGGCGGAGAGCCGGGCATTCCTCGTGCCCTGGGAGCCGATCTGGACGGCCGACCATCTCTCGCTGCGCAACTTCAGAAGCCGCGTCACCTGGGCCGAGCGGGCGATCCGCAATGGCGACGCGCTGCCGCTTTTCCTCTTTGCGCGCGAGACCGGCGAGGTGCTCGGCGGCATCACGCTCTCCAACATCCGCCGCCAGCCGTCGCAGGCGGCGACGCTCGGCTATTGGACCGGCGAGCGCCACACCCGCAACGGCTTCATGACCGAGGCGTTGGCGGCGCTGCGCGACCACGCCTTCGGGGCGCTCGATCTCTCGCGGCTCGAAGCGGCCTGCCTGCCGGACAATGTCGCCTCCCGCCGCCTCCTCGAGCGGTGCCAGTTCAAATACGAAGGCGTCGCGCAGGCTTATCTCCAGATCAACGGGCGCTGGCGCAACCACGTGCTCTATGCTTCGCTCAGGGCTGATCGCCGCGGGCGGGCCGAAGACTGACGCTGCGCGCGGAGCCGCGGGGGGGGCGGGGGGGGGGGGGGGGGGGGGGGGGGGAGGAGGGCGGGGGGGGGGGGGGGGCGGGGCGGGGGGGGGAGGTGGGTGGGGCCTCCGGCAGGCCCGCGGCGGCGACCGTCAGGCGCTGCCGCCTGCCGAGAGCAGCGAGGGGTCGACGCCGATCTTGGCCATCGCCCGGTCCCATTTGGTGTCGTTGTCCTCGTCGAAGAGGAGCGGGTCGTCGGCCGCACAATAGAGCCAGGAGTTGGTCTGGATCTCCCGCTCGAGCTGGCCGGGCGACCAGCCGGCATAGCCGAGCGCAACCATCGCCCGCTCGGGCCCCTCGTCGCTTGCCATCGCGTGCAGGATGTCGAGGGTCGCCGTCATCGAGGTGGTCTCGTCGACCCGCAGCGTCGCCTGCTCTGCTTGGTAGTCGGCCGAGTGCAGCACAAAGCCGCGTGCCGTCTCCACCGGCCCGCCGAAGCGCACGCGCTGTCCGGCCGCGCGCGAGGTGGTCGGGATGTTCAGCCGCTCGAACAGATCCTTGAGCAGCAGCGTCTCGGCCGGCTTGTTGACGATGAGCCCCATCGCACCGTCCTCGGAATGGGCGCAGAGGAACACAAGCGTCCGGTGGAACCGAGGATCCTGAAGACCCGGCATTGCGATCAGGACCTGGCCCGAGAGGCTGTCGACCTCGTGCACGACAGATGAGGAGGACATGCTGTTCGGCGGTCTCCAAGCGCAGCGACGTCTCGGACTTGTTATCGCCCTCTTCGCGAGCGTGGCATATCTGAGGGCCATGTTCACGCGAAAAAACCTGGTCCCATCGCTTCGACCCGGCGTCCTTGCCCGCCTCGTCGCCATCCCCGTCCTCGGGCTCGCCGGCGGGGCGCCGGCGCCCCTCCTTGCGCAGTCGATCGTCGCCACCGGTCCGTCCCAACTCGAGGTGCGGCTCCTGCCCGGAGAGCTCTCGGATGGCGAGCGCGTGGCCGGCCTCGCGCTCTCGATCGCGCCGGGATGGAAGACCTATTGGCGGATGCCGGGCGAGGCCGGCGTGCCGCCGCGCTTCGACTGGTCGGGCTCGCGCAACCTCGCCGCTCTCGACGTGCTGTGGCCGACGCCCGAGATCTTCGAGAGCTTTGGCATGATGTCGATCGGCTATGGCGACGAGGTGGTCCTGCCGATCCGCCTCGTACCGGAGGATCCGGGCCAGCCCATCACGCTCGCGCTCGAGGCGGAGTTCGGCGTCTGCCGCGAGATCTGCATCTTCGAGGAGGTGCGGTTCGCCATCGAGCTCGCGCCCGGCGAGGCGGTCGGTGCGGCCGAGGTCGCCGCCGCGGTCGCGCGGGTGCCGGAGGCGGGGCGCGCGACGGCCACCTGCCGGATCGCGGGTGCGGGGGCGGATCGCAGGTTTTCGGCAGAGATCGCGCACGGGGCCGTTGGATCGGCGCCCTATGTGGTGCTCGAAGGGCCGGCGGGGGCGTGGTTCCACGGGGTCGAGACGGCGCCGCTCGGCGCGGCATCGGGCGGCGCTTTGGCCGTCGAGGCGATGCTCACGCTCGACGACCCCGTCGCCTGGATCACCCGCTCGGATGTGCGGATCACCCTCCTCGGCGAGGGCTATGCGGCCGATATCCGCGGCTGCATCGCCCCCGGTTGAGCTGCCTAAGCGGTCAGGAGGACCGCTCGAGCATCCCCTTATCGCGGGCGAGCTCGCGCATCTTCTTCTGCAGCTTTTCGAAGGCGCGCACCTCGATCTGGCGGATCCGCTCGCGCGACACCTTGTAGTGCTGCGAGAGCTCCTCGAGCGTCACCGGGTCCTCGCGCAGCCGCCGCTCGGTGAGGATGTGGCGCTCGCGCTCGTTGAGCCCCTCCATCGCCTGCACCAGCAGATCGTGGCGCGCCTCCTTCTCCTGGGTCTCGGCATAGGCCATCGCCTGGTCGGCATCCTCATCCGCCAGCCAGTCCTGCCACTCCGAGCTGCTCTCGGCATCGCCCTTGAGCGGCGCGTTGAGCGAGCTGTCCCCGCCCGAGGACAGCCGGCGGTTCATCGAGACCACCTCGTCCTCGTTGACGCCGAGGTCATGGGCGATCTTGGTCACGTGCTCGGGCCGCAGATCGCCCTCCTCGAGCGCGCCGATCTTGCCCTTGGCCTTGCGCAGGTTGAAGAAGAGCTTCTTCTGCGCCGAGGTCGTGCCGAGCTTCACCATCGACCAGGACCGCAGGATGTATTCCTGGATCGAGGCGCGGATCCACCACATCGCGTAGGTCGCGAGGCGGAAGCCCTTGTCGGGGTCGA
>CAYORO010000286.1:0-4852 GCA_964406355.1 uncultured Limibaculum sp. | reverse complement strand
CCATGCCGATCAGCGTCTTGATCATGTTCGACTTGGCGACGACGATGTAGAGCCCCGCAACCATCAGCAGGATCGTCGCCCAGGTGTTGTACCGCTCGGCGATCAGCGTGAACAGTGGTGAGGAGACGAGCAACTCGTCGAGGTCGATCATTGCCGCCCCCGCATCACGAAGGCGTAGAAGATCGAGATCATCGCGCCCGTCACGGTCACCAGCACGCCAATCTCGACAACGAACACGCCCCAATACTGACCTTCGACAGGGTCGGAGAGCAGCGGATCGAAGTCGAGGTAATTCGCATCAAGCATCAGGCCGACAACCCCGGTGCCGGCATAGATCAACACCCCCGCAGGCACCAGCGCCTCGGCGATCCGGGCCGGCACCACCTGCAGCGCCTCGCGCACCCCGAAGACGATCGCGTAGAGAATGAGCGCCGCGGCCGCGATCACCCCGGCCTGGAAGCCGCCGCCCGGGCTGTAGTGGCCATGGAACTGCACATAGATCGCGAAGACCAGGATGAACGGGATCAGCAGCTTGGCGCAGACCCGGAGGATCACGTCGAGGCGCATCTCACTCCCCCTCGGCCGGGCGCTTGAGCAGCAGCAGCACGCCGATCGCTGCGGTGAAGACCACCGTCACCTCGCCGAGCGTGTCGAAGCTGCGATAGGAGGCGAGCACCGCGGTCACCACATTGGGAATGTGGGTCTCCTCGTAGGAGCGCGCGACATAATCCTGCCCGACATGGGTGTTGACGGGCGTGTCGGCGAGGCCGAAGCCCGGCAGGTCCCAGGTGCCGTAGACCAGGACCGCGCCCGTCCCCGCAGCCACCACGAAGGGCATGATCGACGAGAAGCGCGGCGGCGCCTCCTCGGCCTTGCAGAGATAGAGCGCGCCGAGCAGCAACACGGTCGAGATCCCGGCGCCCACCGCCGCCTCGGTCAGCGCCACATCGACCGCGTCGAGGACGAGCATCACGGTGGCCATCAGGAAGCTGTAGGCGCCGAAGAGGACCACCGCCGCAAAGAGATTGCGCACCCGCACGATCGCGAGCGTGATCACCCCGAGCAGCGTCAGGAGCACCATGTTGATCAGGAGTTCGATGGCCCGACCTCCCGTTCGATGCCATAGGTCTCCGGCCCCCCGAGGGCGAGGCTCTCGGACGAGGTCGGCTGGCGCAGCCGCTCCTCGAGCTCGGGGAACAGATCCACCGGGTCGGTCTGCTCGAGCTTGCCGACGGGGCCACCGGCCTCCTCCGGCGCGAGCAGCGGGCGCTGCCCGTCATGCAGGGCCGCGCGGGCGAGCGCATGGGTGGCGAGCGGCGCCGTGATCAGCAGGAGCGCGAGGATCACCACCAGCTTGAACAGCACCAGGGTGAACCCCGCCTGCAGCATCATGCCGAGGAACAAGAGCCCGACGCCGAGCGTCTCCGAGACCGAGGCCGCATGCATGCGCGTGAAGAGGTCGGGCATGCGGTTCACGCCCACCGCGCCGATCACATAGAAGGCCGTGCCGACGATCAGGAGCATCGCGCTGATGCCGTCGATCAGCAGATCCCCGATCCCCGCGCCCTCCATCAGTTCGGGTCCTGCCGCTCGTCCTGCTCGTGCCCGAGCGAGCCGTAGCGGAAGAACTTCAGCACGGCGAGGATGCCGATCACGTTGAGCAGCGCATAGGTGATCCCGATATCGAGGAATTCGGGCCGGCCGCTGAGAAAGCCGACGAGCGCCAGCAGGACGATCGCCGAGGTGCCGATCAGGTTCGCCGCGAGCAGCCGGTCGAAGGCCGTGGGCCCGATCGCCGCGCGTGCCACGGCCAGCGCCAGCGCGGCCAGCACGCCGAGGATCGGGAGCACGAACATCTCGCCGCTCACGCGCTGCCCTCCGCCCGAGTGGTGTCGCCGCCCTCGTCGCCCGGCCCGTCGCCCGCAGCGTCACCCGCAGCGTCGCCATCAGGTGCGCCGTCGAAGGCGGCGACCCGGCGGTTCATCTCGTCATCGGCGAACCCGGCCGCGTTCTCCGCGGTGATCGCATGCACCCAGATGGTGTTGCTCCGCTCGCCGACCTCGACCGCGATGGTGCCGGGCGTCAGCGTGATCGAGTTTGCGTAGGTGACGAGCCCGACCGATGAGTGCGTGAGCGAGGTCACCGCGACCATGCGGGGCGAGATCGGCAATGCCGGGTTGAGGATGATCTTCGAGACATTGACCGCCGACTTCGCGATCTCGACCACGAGCCACGGCCAATAGGAGAACCCCGCCCGCAGCCGCTCAACCGGGAACCCCTCGGTGTCGACAATCCCGATCTGCCCGACATAGCGCACCACGAGATACGCCGTGGCCGCGCCCGCGGCGATCAGCCAGAGCTGATAGTTCCCCGACAGCAACAGCCAGAAGGCGAAGAGGGTTACCGAGATCAGGAGAAGCCGCGGCATCGGTCCCTCGTCTGCGGCCTGTGAGCCAGGCGTCTTGCGTTCTCTGTGCTTACCCATACGGTCCGGGGGGTTCAAGCCCGAGGCTCGCCAGCCGGGTCTCGGCCGCGGCGGAGGAGGGGATGGACGAGGTCTCGGGCATCGACGGGCGTAAGGGCATGTCGGGCGGGGAGGCGGAGACTGCACTTGCGGCGCTGCAGGGCGAGATCCGCGCCTGCCGGCACTGCGCGGCCCGGTTCGCCGTGACCGTGACCGGCCACGAGCCGCGCCCTGTGCTGCGCGGGCGGGCCTCAGCAAGCCTCCTGATTGCGGGCCAGGCGCCGGGCGCCCGGGTGCATGCCTCGGGGCTGCCGTTCGACGATCCCTCGGGCGACCGGCTGCGCAGCTGGATGGGGATCGACCGCGAGACGTTCTACGACGAGGCGCGGATCGCGATCCTGCCGATGGGCTTCTGTTTCCCGGGCTACGACGAGAAGGGCGCCGACCTGCCCCCGCCACGAGACTGTGCGGAGCTGTGGCGGGCGAAGGCGCTCGCGCTCCTGCCGGCGATCCGTCTGACGCTGGTGATCGGGCAATACGCGCAGGCCTGGCATCTCGGCCGCGCGCGGGGCCGGACGCTGACCGAGACGGTGCGCGCCGCCGCGACCCCGGCGGGTGTGGTGGCGCTGCCGCATCCGAGCTGGCGCAACACCGGCTGGCTGAAGCGCAACCCGTGGTTCGAGGCGGAGATGGTGCCCCGGCTCCGGGCGGCGGTCGCGGCCGTGCTGGAGGCGCCGTGACCCGCGCGCTCACCCGGCGGGCGGCGCTGGCGCTCGCGGCCCTCGGCTCGGCCTGTGCGGCTGGCGGACCGTTGCTCGAGCCCGCGACGGCGCCGATCCTCGTGCCGGTCGGCGGCGCGGCGGTGCCCGCACGCGACGGCGCAGCGCTCGCGCTCAGCCGCTGGGGGCCCGAGGAGCCGCGCGCGGTGATCCTCGCGCTCCACGGCTTCGGCGATTACGGGCCCAGCACCTTCGGCCCCGCCGCCGCCGCATGGGCGGCGCTCGGGATCGCAACCCTCGCCTATGACCAGCGCGGGTTTGGGCGCAATCCGTCGCGCGGCTTCTGGCCCGGCGCCGAGCGCCTGGTCACCGATCTCGAGGACGCTGTGGCCGAGGCCCGCCGGCGCCACCCCTGCGCGCCGCTCGTCGTGCTCGGACATTCGATGGGCGGCGGGGTGGCCATGGCCGCGGCCCCGCGCCTCGGTGGCCGGATCGACGGGTTGGTGCTGGCGGCCCCTGCGATCTGGGGCGGCGATGCGCTCAACCCGATGCACCGTGCGGCCGCGTGGCTCGCCGCCGCGACGGTTCCCGACAAGCGCTTCACGGGCCGCGGCGTCGTGCGGATCCGACCCTCGGACAACATCGAGATGCTGCGCGCGCTCGGTCGCGACCCGCTCTATCTCGGCCCGCCCTCGGCGCGCGAGATCATGGGGCTCGTGCGCGTGATCGACCGCGCGGCGGCAGCCGCTGCGCATGTGAGGATGCCCGCGCTCCTCCTGCTCGGCGAGCGCGACGAGATCGCGCCCGGGCGCGCCGTCGAGCGCGTCTTTGCCGAGGTGCTGGCGCCCGCCGAGACGATCCGCTATGCTGATGGCTGGCACATGCTGTTTCGCGACCTGCAGGCGCCGCGGGTCTGGGCCGATGTCGCCGCCTGGGTGCTCGCGCGGCCGCCGCGATCGGTCGCCGCCGCCGGCTGCGCGAGTTCCGTCGGTTAGAGCGGTTTCCGACCAGACTGACTCAGTCTGGTGTCTGGAGAACGCGATCAATGCCAGCGCTAGAGCGCGCGACCTGACCCCATCAGGTCGGACAGCGCTCTCGCCTGGGACGCGCGCCCGCTCAAGCGGTCCGACGGCGTCGCCGGCCGAGATAGGCAAAGCCGAGCAGCCCCGCGGTTAGGAACGGAAGGCTGGCTGGCACCGGGATCACGTTGATCCGGAACGCGAAGTCCTGCTTCATCTGGTTGTCCCCGGCGAACAGCATGGCCCACGGCCCGAAATGCGGGCCACCATTCGGACCGACCCCGGTCGAGACAACCGCGTTATGGTTCTCCGAGCCCACCGTGGGGGTCGCTGGTCCCGCGTTCGCCCATGTCCATCCCTGGGTGAAGTTTGCAACACTGAACCAGAACGTGTCGCCCGCCGTGAGGGCTGGATCGGCGAAGGATGACCAGTCGGCGGAGAAGTGGAACACGCCGTCGCCATCGGGATCAGACCCGATCGCTGTGACGAACTCTTGGGCGATCCCGCCGGACGGTGAAGTCGCCTCGGGGCTGCCGAAGTCATCACTGTGGAAGGTGATCTCCCAACTGCGACTGTATGCTGCGGATCCCCACCACTCGACGCTGGTGACCGATCCGCCAATGGCTGGCACGAAGTCGTCCGCGAGGACC
>CAYORO010000285.1:0-4884 GCA_964406355.1 uncultured Limibaculum sp. | reverse complement strand
CTCCAGCAGCGGCGGCAACGGCACCCTCCTCGACACCTTCACCTACGACTTCGAGGTGGTGGCGGGGCCGGTGCCGCCGCCGACTGTGTCTGTTGGTGTTGCGTCAGTGACGGAGGAGGGGTCGCCTGCTGGGATTTCGCTCGGGCTGTCGTCGGACGGGTTTGACCAGCCGATCGCGGTGCGCGTGGCGCTGTCGCCTGGGGCGGGCGTTGCGGCGACGGTCGGGGCCGCGGGCGCCGGGGGCGATGTGGCCTTCGACGCGGGCGGGGCGACGGTGGTCGATCTGGTGATCCCGGCGGGCAGCAGCTCGCCGGTGGCCGGGCCGCTGGTGATCTTCGCGGATGCCGAGCTCGAGCCGATCGAGAGCTTCGAGGTTGAGATCCTCGCCGCCAATCTCGGCACGACGATCGATGCGAGCGCGCCGCAGGTGCCGTTCGACGCCGCGCCGGCGACCGGCAGCATCCAGGACAACCTGCCGCCGACGGCGGTGGTGCTGACGCCGGTGCTGAGCGAGATCTCGGAGGCGGCGAACACCGCGGCGGCGATCCCGGTGGCGACGATCGCGGTGAGCGATGACGGGCTCGGCACGGTGGATCTGGCGCTCTCGGGCGCGGATGCGGCGCTCTTCGAGATCGACGAGAGCGGGGCGGTGCCGGAGCTGCGGCTGATCGCCGGGGCGTCGCTCGATTTTGCCGCGAACCCGGTGCTCGACGTGACGGTCGAGGCCGACGACCCGGCCGTCGGCGCGACGCCGGACGCCACGGCCGCGCTGCAGGTGACGGTGACCGAGGCGGCGGCCAACCTGCCGCCCGATTTCACCGGCCGGCCGGTGGCCTTCGACGCGGCCGAGAACCAGACCGGGGCGGGCACGGTGTCGGCTCTCGATCCCGAGCTCGACCCGCTGGTCTATGCGATCGCGGGCGGCGCGGATGCGGCGCTCTTCGATCTCGACGCGGCGAGCGGGGCGCTGAGCTTCGTCTCGGCGCCGGATTTCGAGGCGCCGGGCGACAGCGACGGCGACAATGTCTACGAGGTCACGGTGAGCGCGTCGGACGGGCAGAACCCGCCGGTTGCCCAGGCGGTGACGGTCAGCGTGACCGACGCGGTCGAGCCGACGCAGCCGATCGCGGTCGGGATCTACGATGCGAGCTCGGATGCGCTCTTCGAGTTCCTCGCGGACGGCGCGGTCTACAGCGCCGAGGATCTGCCGGGCGGCGGCCAGCTGACGCTGTCGGCGGATGTGGTCGCGGGCGGGGCGCTGGACGGCGCGGTCGGCAGCATGGTGCTGACGCTGAGCAACGGCTCGACGCTGACCCGCACCGAGAGCGTGGCGCCCTATGCGCTGTTCGGCGATGCCAGCGGCGATCTCGACGCCGGCACCACGCTCGCGCCCGACGACTACACCTTCACCGTCCAGGTCTTCTCCAGCAGCGGCGGCAACGGCACCCTCCTCGACACCTTCACCTACGACTTCGAGATCATCTGAGGGACCGGCCGCAGGAGACGGGCAGGAGGCAAGCAGCGGCGCCGGGTCTCGGCCGACGCTCCGGGCATTCGGGGCGCGCGGGCGGGCCCGGCCCTCAGGCCGCGAGCGATCGACTGTCGCGTTCGGTCAGGGCCGCGACGGTCGTGGTGCCGAACCCGCGCAGCGTCTCGGAGCGCACCCGGTCGATCTGGAACTCGTCTCCGAGGTCGTTGACCATCTCGGTGCAAATGCTGATCTCCATCGGGTTCGACAGCGCCTGCAGCCGCGCGGCCCGGTTCACTGCCGGCCCGAAGACGTCGTAGACGTATTTGTTGATGCCGACGACCGAGCCCACCACCGCGCCCGATGCGATGCCGATCCGCGCCCGCCACCGTGTCGGATGCATCTCGTTGCGGTGGTTGAGATAGCGCAGCATCTTGGCAGCACAGAGCCCCGCGTTGCGGGCATGGTCCGGCGTGGGGTTCGGCAGGCCCGCCACCGCCATGTAGCAGTCGCCGACCGTCTCGATGCGCTCGCAGCCATGGAGCTCGGCGATCCGGTCGAAGGCGGTGAACAGGTCGTTGAGCTCGGTCACCGTCAGGGTCGGGTCGCGCGAGACCGCCATCTCGGTGAAGCCGACGAAATCGAGCATCAGGACCGACACCGGCTCGTAGAGCCGCGGCGTCACCGTGCCGAACGCCTTGTACTCCTCGTAGACCGCGCGCGGCATCACGTTGAGCAACAGCTTCTCGACCTGGGTCTTCTCGCGCTCGAGGTCGCGGGCGCGGCGGTCGGCCATGCGGGAATAGCTGTCGATCAGCGCCTCGGTCTCGCGCAGGCGCGAGATGTTCTGGGCTTCGAGCACGATGATCTCGCGGCCGTGATGGTCGGCGCGGTAGGCCCGGATCTCGATGACGAGGGTCCGGCGCTTCGGCCGGGTCTGGATCTCGAGCACCCGCCCCTCGAGGGCCTCGTCGAGCGCCCCGGCATCCAGGACCGCATCGATCCGGGAGCCGAGGCCGGCCTCGGGAAACCAGCTCTCGAAGGACGGGTTGCGGAAGAGGATCGCACGGTCGCCCGCATCGGCGAGCGCGATCCCGACCCCCATGGTCTTGACCAGGGTCTCGGAGAGCGAAGCGGGCAGCATGGCGGACGTTATCCTGTCACGATGTTGGAACGGCGGGCCTCGACGGCCTCGAGAACAGCGTCGCGGTCGGCAGGCGCGAAACCGGCGCCATCGAGCGTCTCGCGCAGGATGACCGCGACCTCGTCGAACTCCGCATGGGTGATCCCCAGATGCGCATGCGCCCGCGCCAGCCGGTCGAGCGAGAATTCGGCCGGTCCGCCGAGCGCCATGGCGAAGAACTTGGTCTGGTGATCGATCAGATGGGCCAGATCCACGGTCTCGAAGAACGGGCCCACCACGTCGTTGTCGAGCACGCGCTCGTAGAAATCCATGATCACGCGGCGGATCGCGGTGATGCCGCCATACTTGTCGAAGAGGGATTGCGGACGGCTGATGGCGGCGACGGCGGTCATCGGGGCTCTCCTGTGAGCTGCGTGGGGAGATGCGGGCCGGGGATCGGCGTCCCGGCCCGCCGGGTGGCTCAGGCGCGCCGGATGACGATCTCGGCATAGGCCGAGGGGACGATCATCGCGTCGTCGACGCGGGACCAGTCGCGCGCCAGGGCGGTGAGGTCGCGCTCGAGGTCATCCTGGCCCTCGGGTCCGACGGCGTCGAAGGCCTTGGCCATCGGGCCGTAGGCGGCGCGCCAGAGCTCGATCCAGTGGGCCGCCGAGCGGAAGCGGAAGACGAAGGCCCTTTGCTCGATCCCGATCCGGTGGGCCTGGCCGCCGAACAGTTCGGCGAGACGCGCCTGCGTGCCCCAGGCGAGCGGCGACCGCAGGCCAGCCGGCGGGGGCACATGGCGCCCGATCGTGCGGAAGACCGCGCCGATGAAACCGTCGGGCACCCAGTTGGCGAGGCCGATCACGCCGCCGGGGCGGCAGACGCGGAGCATCTCGGCCGCAGCCGCGTCTTGGTCGGCGGTGAACATGACGCCGAAGGTCGAGGCGACGGCGTCGAAGGAGGCGTCCTCGAAGGGCAGGTCCTCGGCGTCGGCCTCGCGGAACGCCACCGGAAGGCGTTCGGCCTCGGCCCGCGCCATGCCGGCCTTGAGCCAGTCGGCCACATAGTCGGTCGAGACGACCGAGCAGAACCGGCGCGCGGCGGCGAGGGTCGCGTTGCCATTGCCGGCGGCGATGTCGAGCACGCGCGTATCCGGGCGCAGGTCCATCGCCTCGGCGAGGCTCTCGCCGACGATCTGCAAGGTGGTGCCGATCGCGGGATAGTCGCCTGTGGCCCAGGTGGCGTTCTGGCGGGCCTTGATGGCGACGAGATCGGGGGTGACGGCAGCTTCGATGTTCATCGGGATGGTCTTTCCTCTCGGGATTACTGGAGACCCGGGCGCAGGGGACGCTCCGAGCCGGGCACCGGGAGCCGTGGCCCCCGGCGCTGTCGACGGGTGGGTCGGGGTCCGATCAGACCATCTCGCCCAGCATCACCTCGAGCGCGTCGACATGGAGATCGACGGCCCGCAGCAGCTTGTCGGCTGCGTGGTTCTTGACCTGCGCGTCCTTGTAATATTGCTTTGCCTCTTCGACGAGATCCTCCTGGTATTTTCGGTCGTACTTGTACACGTTGCCAAACTGATCGCGGCAGATTTGGATCTTGGTGGTGAAATCGAATAGGTAATCTGTGGTCTCGACAAAGGCGTCGTAGTATATATTATAGCCGCGCATCTCGTGTTTGATGTCGGGGTCTTTGTTGCCTTTGACCGCAGCCTGGAGCTTCTGGTTGCGCTTGCGGTACTCGAGGATCTTCTTGGTGAGCTGGGTCATCGGCCGGGCCATATCGGGCACGGGCCAGGTCAGCGGCGGCAGGCCCATCGAGTGGATGGCCTTCTCGGTCTCGCGGTCGACCATGCCGGTGACCTTCAGCCCGGCGCTCTTCTGCACGAACTCGACCGCATCCTCCGTGGTCGAGTCGAACCGCCCGCTGATCTCCCTCACCCGCGGCCGGGTCTTCAGCTTAGCGAGCCGCTTCTGAAGAGCCTTTACGGCAGACCCTTTGTCGCCGCGCTTCATCGTGGACATCGGTTTCTCTCCTTTCTCTTCGGTTGCACAGGCTTGCGTCCTGTGCGGAAGACATGGGCGATGCGGCCTCCCGTTGCTTGACGGTGGCATGGGCAAGTTCTGGAGATTTCGTGGAGACGGTCGGCGATGGGTGGACATCGCCGCAGGTCAGGGGCCGCAGGTCAGGGGCTGCGGGTCAGGGACTGTGCGCAGGGCGCCGCGCCCGGGCGGGTGGCGGGCGCTCCGGGCCTAGGGCCGGTCGACCCCGAGTGCTGTCAGCATGG
>CAYORO010000284.1:0-4888 GCA_964406355.1 uncultured Limibaculum sp. | reverse complement strand
ACCCCGGCAGGACTCGAACCTGCAGCCGTCGGATTAGAAGTCCGGTGCTCTATCCAGTTGAGCTACGGGGCCGTGGCGCCTGAATACCGGCGCCCCCCGATGCGCGCAACGCGGCTTTGACCTGGGCCGCCCGGCCGCCTATCACGCCTCGAAACCGGGGGAGGCCCATGACGGCGCGCATCGTGCTCAGCATCGCGGGATCGGATTCGGGCGGCGGGGCCGGGATCCAGGCGGACCTCAAGACCGTCTCGGCGCTCGGCGTCTTCGGCGCGACGGCCCTCACGCTCGTCACGGCGCAGAACACTGTCGGCGTGCGCGCGGTCGAGATCCTGCCGCCCGCGATGATCCGGGGCCAGATCGACGCGGTGCTCGAGGACCTGCCGCCGGATGCCGTGAAGATCGGCGCGCTCGGCACGGCAGAGGTGATCGAGACCGTCGCCGAGGCGCTCGCGGGCTATACGGGACCGGTGGTGCTCGACCCCGTGATGGTCGCGAAGTCGGGCGACCCGCTGCTGGCCGAGGAGGCGGTGGCCGCGCTGCGCGCCCGGCTGCTGCCGCGGGCCACGCTCGTCACGCCCAACCTGCCGGAGGCGGCGCGGCTCGCCGGGCGTCCGCTCGCCGGGACCGAGGCCGAGGCGACGGCCCAAGGCGCGGCGCTCGTGGCGGCGGGGGCCGGCGCGGCACTCATGAAAGGCGGGCACGGGGACGGCCCCGAGAGCGCCGATCTCCTGATCCGGGCCGGCGCCGCGCCGCTCCGGCTCGCGCGGCCGCGGATCGCCACGCGCAACACCCATGGCACGGGCTGCACGCTGTCGGCCGCGATCGCCGCCGAGCTCGCCAAGGGGCGGGATCTGCCGGCTGCCGTGGAGGCGGCGAGGGACTGGCTCCAGAGCGCAATCGCGGGTGCGGACCGGCTCGGGATCGGCAACGGCCACGGGCCGCTCCACCATTTTCACGGGATCTGGCCGGCCCACTGAGCGCCGGGGCGCTCAGAGATCGACCCAGGAGCAGGACAGGAGATCGGCCAGCCGCTCCGAGAGCACGCGCCGATGGCACCCCTCGGCGCGGCCGCAGAAACAAAGAAGCGCCACCCGCTCGGCCTTGACCGCGGCGACAAGGCGCGGCCAGTCGGCCATCGCCGCCTCGGAGCCGAGATGCGCCTCGTAGATCGCCCGCATCTCGGCCACCCGCCCCCTGCGCGCTGCCTCGCGCCCGGGCTTGGGCGTGCCGAGGCCCCGCAGATGCAGATACCCGATCCCGTCGGCCTCGAGGCTCTCGCGCAGCACCGTCTTGGAGAACCCCGCCCGCCGCGACGCCGCCACCGCGCGCACATCGGCCAGCCGCACCACGCCATCCGACTTCAGCCGGGCGATGACGTCGGGCAGCGTCGCCGCCTCATATCCGATGGTCGCGAACACGTCTCGATCCCTGCCCCCTGCCCAGCCTTGAGCCGACCTGCCCCACAGTCTACAGCGGCAGTTGACGCAACGACAGGAGCTCCGTCATGGCCGACGCCTTCACGCTCGAAAGCCTCTTCAACCTCGGCGTCCTGATCTTTTTGCAGGCCGTGCTGGGCTTCGACAACCTGCTCTACATCTCGATCGAGAGCCAGCGGGCCCCCGCGGCCGACCAGGCGCGGGTCCGTCGCACCGGCATCCTGGTCGCGATCGCGCTGAGGATCGTGCTGCTCTTCGTGATGATCCAGCTGATCGAGCTGCTGGCCGAACCCTTCTATGTGTTTGATCTGCCGGGGATCATCGAGGGCGGCGTGAACTTCTCCACCGTTATCTTCATCTTCGGCGGCGGCTTCCTGATGTACACCGCGGTCAAGGAGATCAACCACCTGCTGAAGATCGAGGATCCGGAGAAGACGGGATCAAAGGAGAAGAAGTCGGCAAATGCAGCCATCGCGTTGATCGTGCTGATGAACCTGATTTTCTCCTTCGACTCGATCCTCTCGGCGCTGGCGATCACCGACGTGTTCCTGGTTCTGGCAGCGGCGATCGTGATTTCGGGTGTCGGCATGCTGCTCTTGGCCGATGAGGTCTCCGATTTCATCAAGAAGAACCGGAAATACGAGGTGCTTGGCCTCTTCATTCTGTTGATCGTCGGCGTGGTGCTGTTGGGCGAAGCGGGCCACGCGGCGGAGCCGCATCTCCATCTCTTCGGCTACGAAGTCGAGCCGATGTCGAAGACGACCTTCTATATGGCAATCACGGTGCTGGTGATCGTCGATGTTCTCCAGTCGGGCTACAAGAAAAAGCTCGAGCTGATGCGCGAGCACGAGGCGGCCGAGCGCTATGCCAAGGCGCCCTCGCCCGCCGACTGAGCCGATCGGCGCTATCGGGACGGGCGCGACCTGTTAGTCTGAGCGGATAGAGGCCGGCCTGTGAGATTCGGCGAGGGAGGAGAGACCGACATGACAGCGGAAGACGGGATCAAGACCGGGGGCGCCGCGCTCGCCGCCGCGGTCAACGCCAAGGATGCCGCCGCCGCGGCCGCCCTCTACACCGCCGACGGCGCGGTCTTTCCGCCCGGCGCCCCGCGCCATGACGGCACGGACGGGATCAGGGCGTTTTGGCAGGCCGCGATCGATGCCGGCCTCGGAGATGTCGTGCTGACCACCACCGAGATCCACGAGGCGGGTAGCGAGGCCACCGAGGTCGGAACGCTCGCGGCGACGCTCGGCGGGACTGCCATCGCCGGCAAGTACATCGTCCACTGGAAACAGGAGGGCGGCACCTGGAAACTCCACCGCGACATCTGGAACACCGACGCCTGACGGCTTGGGCTCGGCCGGCCGGACCGGGGCGGTGTCAAACCCGCGCTGACAGGATGGGCACCGCCACCGCCCATCCCGCCCGCCGGCGAGGGCCCCGCATCTGATGCTGCACCAGACGTTTATGGCGTGCGGAATGATCACCCTGACGGTGGTGATCCATTCGAGCTTCATGCTGGGCGCGGAACCCCTGTTCAAGGCCGTGACCCGATGGGCGACGAACCCGATCTACAAGGCGCTGGTGGTGGCCGGTGTGGTGCACTGGTTCTTCATCTCGATCTGCATCCAGTGCTGGGCCTGGGCGACGCTCATGCTGTGGCTCGGGGCGCTCGAGACACTCGAGGAGGCAGTCTACTTCATCACCGTGAGCTACACCACGCTCGGATACGGCGATGTGGTGCTCGCTCCGGAGTGGCGCCTGCTCGGGGCCTTTGCAGCGACCAACGGCACGATCATCATCGGATGGACGACCGCCATCGTCTTTCTGGTGATCCAGATGATCTACGAGCCGGACAAACGGCCGTGAGCGCACGCCCTGCTCCGGGGCCGCCGTCGACCCGCGCGGGCGGCTGACGCGCTCACCCCGCGGGCGGGCCCCGGCGGCGAGGGGCCCGGCGGCGAGGGGCCCGGCGGCGAGGGGCGAGGAGCCGTCCGTCGATCGCCGCAAGCCCCGCGAGGACGAGCGCGAGGCCGGCGAAATGGTTGGGCCCCAGCGCCTCGCCGAGCACGGCCCACCCCATCAGGATCGCCGAGGGCGGGATCAGGAAGGTGACGAGGAGCAGATTGGTCGCGCCCGCGGCCGCGAGGATGCGGAAGTAGAGCACATAGGCGAGCGCCGTCGAGGCGAGCGCGAGCAGGACCAGTGCTGCGACCACGTCCCACCCCGGCGCCGCGAGCCGCCAGGGCTGGTCGACAAGCACGACCGCCGGCAGCAGCAGGACCGAGGACGCCGTCACCTGGCCCGCCGCGGCAGCGACCGGATCGACGCCCATCCTCCGGAACCGGCGGCCATAGACACCGGCAAATGCATAGGAGACGGCCGCGGCGAGGATAGCGAGCTGGGCGAGGATCGCCGTCCCGAGGCCCGCGATCGCGTCGGTCCCGACCAGCCCGCGAACGCCACGCCGACGCCCACCGCCTTGGCGCCCGAGAGCCGCTCATCGGCCGTCAGCGCATGGGCCACCAGCACGGTGAAGACCGGCGTCATCGCATTGAGGATCGCGGCGAGACCCGAGGCGATCTCGGTCTGCCCCCAGGCGATCAGGCCGAACGGGATCACGTTGTTGAGCGCCCCCATCGCCAGATAGACGCGCCAGGCCGACCAGCGCGGCAGCGGGCGCCCCGAGGCGGCCGCAAAGGCCCAGAGTGCGACGGCAGCCAGCACCACGCGGATCCAGACGACCGTGATCGGCGGCAGCTCGCGCACCGCGATGCCGATGAAGAGAAACGACCCGCCCCAGAGGAGCGACAGCGCCACGAGGAGCGCCCAGAGCCTCGGTGTCATCCGTTGCGCGATCTCGGTCATGCTACGCTCCGCTCTGCCGGTCCGCTCCTCCTAGCCGACGGCACCGCGCCCGGCAGCCCGGTTCGTGCTCCCGGTGCTGGCGCTTGCCCGGGGCGCGGATCGTCGCCTAAACCGGAGACCGCAGCGCCGGCGGATGCCGGCCGAAGAGGAGCCCGCCATGACCGAGACCCTCGCCCGCAGCGCGGAGACGCCGCTCGCCTATCGCGAGCCGGAGCCCAAGGTGATCCACGGGGTCAAGGAGGACTGGGAGCTCGTCATCGGCATGGAGGTGCACGCGCAGGTCGCGAGCGCCGCGAAACTCTTCTCGGGCGCAGCCACGGCCTTCGGGGCCGATCCCAACACCCAGGTCTCACTGGTCGATGCCGCGATGCCGGGGATGCTGCCGGTGATCAACCGCGTCTGTGTCGAGCAGGCGATCCGCACGGGCCTTGGCCTCAAGGCTGAGATCCACCTGCGCTCGGTCTTCGACCGCAAGAACTACTTCTACCCCGACCTGCCCCAAGGCTATCAGATCAGCCAGTTCAAGCACCCGCTCGTCGGCGAGGGTGGCCCGGGCCAGGGTATCGTCTGCCAGCGGGTTGCCG
>CAYORO010000283.1:0-4915 GCA_964406355.1 uncultured Limibaculum sp. | reverse complement strand
TCAGCGAGTTCGCCGAGTTCAGCTTCAGGATCGTCGGGATCTGGCCTGCGAAGGTGTCGGCGCCGGACTCCAGCATCCCCAGCGGCGCGGCATAGGCGTTGAGGCCCGCATCGATGGCGAGCTGGTAGTGGTAGTGCGGATCATAGGCCGGCGGGTTCGGCGCGAAGCTGCGCGCCGGGCCGTGCTCGAAGCCCTGGTCGACCGGCAGGATGATCATCTTGCCCGTGCCGCCGAGCTTGCCGGTCATGAGGATCCGGCAGAGATTGCCTTTCACACCCGGATTGTCGGCCTCGTAGGCCGCGAGAATGCGGCTGACCGCTCGCGTCGCTTTCATTCGTCCATACCCAAAATTGAATGCTGCCCGGGACCCGTATTGAGCCGCGCGCTGCGGAGTTCACGCTCCACGGTGGGTGTGGGAGGCAGGGGAGGGAGGCCGGCCGCTGCGGAGCGCTCCGCAGCGGCTACTGTGGGAGCCGCCGCTCAGCGGCCGTAGGCGGCGGTGACGCGGGCCGCGAGGCCGCCCGTGGTCCAGGCCTCCAGCGCGGCGGTGGCGGCGGCAGAGGCGGCCGCGTTCCAGGCCGGCTCGCGGGAGCCGTCGGGCGCGGTGAAGCGCGCGTCGATCCGGTCGCGCAGGAGGGCGGCACCGGGATCGCCGGCGGCTGCGGCGAGCGAGGCGAGGAAATAGGCCTCGGCATAGCTCCGCGGCGCGGCCCTGCCGGCATGGGCGGCATAGGCGAGCCGGCGCAGCTCGGCGACATGGCCGGCGGCGAGGGCGTCGCTCTTGCGGCTGTCCCAGGCACCGGCGCCCGGCCAGGCGGCGAGCGCCTCCGCCTGGGTGGCGACGACGTCCTCGATGCTGAGTGCGCCCTCGAGCCCGTCGGCGATCCCGATCGCGCCGTCGGCATCGCCCGCCATCGCCCGCAGCGCCATCGCATAGGCGCCGCGGCTGTCGCCGGCGATCGTCATCGCCTCGGCCACCAGGGCGGCGGCCGCGCCGTTCCACCGATCGGCGAGCGGGCGCACCAGCGCGACGCCCTCGGTCATCGCGCGCGGCGCGCCGATGCCGCGGACGAGCGCGGTGCCGGCCGCGAGGCGCGCGTCATCGTCGAGCCCGTCCCCACCGGCGAGCGCAGCGCTGAGGATATCGGCCGGCAGGATCAGGTCGGCCGCAAGCGGTGCCGCCGAGAGCCGCGGCTTCAGCGCGGCGATCGCTGCCTGGGGCGAGGCGAAGATCTCCTCGGTCAGCCACAGCCCGCCCTCGGGGGCCACATTGATCACCAGCCGGTCGCCGTTCTCGACAAACCGCGCGAGCTCGGCCCGCAGGTTCTCGATCAGCGCCTGCTCCTCGGCACCGAGGGCCTGGCCTGGCGCGACCAGCATCTGGCCGAGCATCGGTCCGATCATGTCCGGCAGCTGGCGCACATCGCCGAGCTGGGCGTTGAGCATCGGCGACACGCGCTCCCAGATCCCCTCGTTGGAGACGACGATCTCGGCGGTCGCGAGCCGGGCCACCGGCTCGAGCCCCGCGCCGAACTCATCGAAATCGTCCTCGTCCTGCATCTGGAAGCCGAGATTGGGCTGCTCGAGGAAGACATAGTCGAAATCCGCATTCACGGTGATCTCGGCGGCGTCGGCGATGTCGGCGGTCATCTCGACCTGGGCGCCCGAGCTCGGCAGGTCGTAGGCGATGGTCATCGAGACGCGGTCGATTGTCAGCTCGTCATAGCCGAAGCTCGCGAGCATCGCGCCGGTGCCCGGATCGAAGCAGGCGGTGCCGGCGGTGACGTCGGTCAGCTCGAGGATCGACCGGATGAGCGCGATCTCGCCCGAGCCGAAGCCCGCGAGGCGGTCGATGTGGATCTCGCAGAGGCGGTCGGGGTCCCAGTCGAGCTTCGGCCGCAGCACGAGGCCGCCGATGACCGTCTCCTGGTTGCGGCTGTCGACCGACAGGCTGTCATAGGTCAGTTCAATCGTGGTGCGGGCAAACAGGATAACGTACTGGAGCGCGAAGCGTTGGAAGAGGTTGAGCGCGGCCTCGGCCGAGGCGATCTCGGCCGGGCTCTGCGCCGTCGCCGGCACCGGGGCCGCTGCGAGGCTGAGCGCGGTCGCGAGGCAAATGGACGGTTTCAGTTTCATGGGAGCATCCTCCGGGACACGATTGGCCCGGCGGGGATATCACGATTCGCGGGCGCGGTTCGTGACAATTCATCGCCGCCGGGGGCGCGGCGGAGCGATCAGCCGGCGGCCTCGAGCGCCACCACGCCCGGCAACTCCCGCCCCTCGAGCCATTCGAGGAAGGCGCCGCCCGCGGTCGAGACATAGGAGAAGTCTCCGGCCGCGCCGGCCGCATTGAGGGCCGCCACCGTGTCCCCGCCGCCCGCGACCGAGAGAAGGCGCCCGGCGCGGGTGAGATCGGCCACCCGACGTGCAGCCGCCACGGTGGCGCGGTCGAAGGGCGGGATCTCGAAGGCGCCGAGCGGCCCGTTCCAGACCACCGTGCGCGCGGCCTCGAGCCGCTCGGCCAGCGCCTCGACCGCCTGCGGCCCCGCGTCCAAGATCATCGCGTCCGCCGGGCAGGCATCGGCCGGGACCACCTCGTTCTCGGCATTCGCCTCGAAGGCGCGGGCCACCACCACATCGCTCGGCAGCAGGATCTCGCAGCCCTGCGCTGCGGCGGCGGCCTTGATCTCGCGCGCCTTGTCCAGGAGATCGAGCTCGCAGAGCGAGCGCCCGACCGGCAGTCCCTCCGCCGCGAGGAAGGTGTTGGCCATCCCCCCGGCGATCGCGAGGCAGTCGACCTTGGCCGTCAGATTGGCCAGGAGATCGAGCTTGGTCGAGACCTTGGCCCCGCCGACGACCGCCACCACCGGGCGCTCGGGGCTGGTGAGCGCGCGCTCGAGCGCCTCGAGTTCGGCCTGCATCTGACGCCCGGCATAGGCGGGCAGGACGCGCGCGATCCCCTCGGTCGAGGCATGGGCGCGGTGCGCGACGGAGAACGCGTCGTTGACGTAGATGTCGCCGAAGGCCGCGAGCCGGCGCACGAAGTCCGGATCGTTCGCCTCCTCGCCGGGATACATCCGCAGGTTCTCGAGCAGCATCACATCGCCCGGGCGCAGCATCTCGACCCGGCTCGCCGCCTCGAACTCGCCCTCGCTCTCCGCGAACATCACGCTGCGCTCGAGCGCGCCGACCAGCGCCGGCACCACGGGCGCGAGCGAGAATTCCGGGTCGTGACGCCCCTTTGGCCGCCCGAGATGGGCCAGCAGGACGACGCGCGCGCGCTTGCGCGCGAGCTCCTCGATCGTGGGCACATGGGCGCGGATCCGCGTGTCGTCGGTCACGCGCTTGCCGCTGAGGGGCACGTTGAGGTCGATGCGCACGAGGACGCGTTTGCCCGAGGGGTCGAGCTCGTCGAGGGTGCGGAACGCCATGGGGTCCTCCGGCGCGAGACTGTCTCGGGCGGGTTTGGCGTCCCGGAGCGGGCTTTGCAAGCCCGCGGCTCAGAGCGTGATCACCGTCAGGCGCGGTTACGATCTCGGCTGGTCATCAAGGTCCCGGATCATCAGGATCCAGTTCGACCCCGGACCCGTCCAGTCCCCCTTGACCATCGCGCGGCTGGCGGTTGGCAGAAAGCCGGCGCGCTCATAGAGCCGGCGGGCCCCGGTGTTGTTGTCGGCCGCGATGATCGACATCTCGCGGCACCCCTCGGCGATCGCGAGACGCTCGGCGAGCGCGAGGAGCCGCGTGCCCCAGCCCTTGCCCCGTGCGCCCTCGACGGTGGCCAGCACATGGACATACCAAGTGCCGGGGGCGGCGTGCTCCAGCTCCTCGAGGGGGCGGAAGAGCGGCTCGAAATCGTCGGGGATCGGGTCCGGGGCGTCGGGCAGGCGATGACCCATCAGGCCCGCAACCGCGCCTGCGCCATCGTCCGCCACGATCCACTCGCCGGCCTCGGCGCGGGCGGCCATGCGCTCGACACCGTAGGCGGGTGCGCGCTCAGGCCCGACCGAGCGCTCCCAGAAATAGGGTGCCAGCCCTTCGCTCGCCGCGGCGATCAGATCGGCAAGGATGGGCGCATCCTCGGCCCGGCCGAGCCGAAACGGCGGCGTGAGCGGGATCGGGGTGGTTCGGTCTGTCATCTCAACGGCCTCCGAACAGGTGCTTGAGATCGGTCAGCGAGCGGATGTCCGCGAGCCAGGCGACCAAACCGATGGTTGCGCCGAGGAGCACGAGGATCACCAGGCCGCCCGGTGCGCGCGCCACGCCTCGCCCCGGCTCAGCCGCCCGCCACCAGACGCCGCGCCGCGCCGCCGAGGGTGTCGGACACCGCTTCGCCCAGCAGATAGTGATCCGCCGCCAGGATTGCGAAGACCGCGGCGAACACCATCAGCAGGCGAAAAGACCACTCCATTGCAATTCCCCGGACCGATGGGACGATCAGATGTGCTCGGCCATCGCGACGGCGGTGTCGGACATGCGGTTGGAGAAGCCCCACTCGTTGTCGTACCAGGCGAGCACCGAGACCATCGTGCCGTCGATCACCTTGGTCTGGTCGGTGTGGAACACGCTCGAATGCGGGTCGTGGTTGAAGTCCGAGCTCACGAGCTTGTCGTCGGTGAAGCCGAGGATCCCCTTGAGGCTCTGGCCGGCGGCGGCGCGTATGGCGTCATTGACCTCCTCGGCGGTGGTCTCGCGCGCGGCGACGAATTTGAGATCGACCATAGAGACATTGGGCGTCGGCACGCGGATCGCGAAGCCGTCGAGCTTGCCGTTGAGCTCGGGCAGCACGAGCCCCACCGCCTTGGCCGCGCCGGTCGAGGTCGGGATCATGCTCATGCCTGCGGCGCGCGCCCGGTAGAGGTCCTTGTGCATGGTGTCGAGCGTCGGCTGGTCGCCGGTGTAGGAGTGGATCGTG
>CAYORO010000282.1:3861-4941 GCA_964406355.1 uncultured Limibaculum sp. | reverse complement strand
CGGTGAGCCGCATTCTGGCGGCATATGAGGCGGACAACCCGGGCGTGAAGGGCAATCTCTGCCGCATGCTGATGACCGGAAAGCTCGGCGGCACGGGCAAGATGATCATCCTGCCGGTCGACCAGGGGTTCGAGCACGGGCCGGCGCGCAGCTTTGCGCCCAACCCCGAGGCCTATGACCCGCATTACCATTTCAGCCTGGCCATCGAGGCGGGGATCAACGCCTATGCCGCGCCGCTCGGGATGCTCGAGGCGGGCGCCGACACCTTCGCCGGGCAGATCCCGACGATCCTGAAGGCCAACTCGGCCAATTCGCTGATGCCGAAGGACGACGCCAAGGACCAGGCGATCACCGCCACGGTCGACGACGCGCTCCGCCTCGGCTGTGCGGCGATCGGCTTCACGATCTATCCAGGCAGCTCCTGCGGCCTCGAGATGTTCGAGGAGATCTCCGAGATGCGCGAGGAGGCGGCGGCCAAGGGCGTGGCGACCGTGATCTGGTCCTACCCCCGCGGCGAGGCGCTCTCGAAGGACGGCGAGACGGCGGCCGATGTCTCGGCCTATGCCACCCAGATCGCGGCGCTCCTTGGCGCCCATGTGATCAAGGTGAAGCTCTCCTCGGACCATCTCGAGCAGAAGGACGCCAAGAAGGCCTACGAGGCGCATCAGATCGACATCTCCACCCAGGCCGCCCGCGTGGCCGACTGTGTGCGCGCCGCCTTCAACGGCCGGCGGATCATCGTCTTTTCGGGCGGCGCCAAGAAGGGCGAGGACTCGGTCTATGACGACGCCCGCGCGATCCGCGACGGCGGCGGCAACGGCTCGATCATCGGACGCAACACCTTCCAGCGCCCCCGCGCCGACGCGCTCGAGATGCTCGGCAAGCTCGTCAACATCTATCGCGGCCGCGCCTGAGCGCGACCGCAGGCCGAGGATCCGGCGGTCTCAGCGGCGGCGGGGCACACAGGCAGCGACCGCAGCCGGGATCGCTGCCTCCGGCTCGCCGCGGGCCTGCGCGGCATTGGCGGCGGCCATCGCCCGCGGAAACCACGCGCCGGGCTTGTGGCCCCAGGCGATCAGA
>CAYORO010000282.1:0-3761 GCA_964406355.1 uncultured Limibaculum sp. | reverse complement strand
GCGATCTACTACCTGCTCGAGGCGGGCGACGTCTCCCACTGGCACCGGGTCGACGCCGCCGAGATCTGGCACTGGTATGCCGGGGGGCCGCTCTCGCTGACCCTCTCGCCCGACGGGCACGACGCCGAGGCGCATATCCTCGGCCCCGAGATCGCCGCCGGTCAGCGCCCGCAGCGCCTGGTGCCCGCCGGCTGGTGGCAGACCGCGACCTCGCTCGGCGCCTGGACGCTCTGCGGCTGCACCGTCTCGCCCGGCTTCGAGTTCGACGGCTTCGAGCTCGCCCCACCGGATTGGCGTCCGACGCCACGTCACCCGGGTTAAGTCGCGAAACTGACATTAAAGCTTTACATATCGCCGATATGTCCACTCCGCACTCACGGAGACGGGCATGTATGGCGAGATCATTCACTGCGATATCGGATACTGCTTTGCCGACCCGTCCGGGGCATTTGCCTATGAGCCGCCGCGGACCGTCTTCTCCACACGGGAGAAACCGCTCGGCAAACGGGCGATCCAGAACTGCCCCGCGGTCAACGCGCTGGAGCGCCAGCTCGTCGAGATCCCGTCGCCCATCGGCATCCGGCTCGAGCTCGAGGAGGACGCCGACGGCCCCGCCCTCTCGGTGATCGAGCACGGCACCTTCGCCCAGCCCGACGCGATCGCCGAGGCGGTCTGGCTCGAGCCGCCCGAGCGCTGGCGCGACCCGCGGCGCCCGGTGCTCAGGGTCCGCCTGCCGTATTTCTTCGTGACCGACGCGCCCTGTTTCGCGAGCCTGTTGCCGCCCTTCCTCTCGCCCGCGATGCGGCGCTGGCCGGGCACCATGGTCGTCGCCCGCTGGCCCGTGGCGATCTGGCCACAGGACCTCGCCGTCGCGATCGAATGGGACCGGCCGGACGAGCAGCTCACGCTCCGCCAGGGCGAGCCGCTGGCCTATGCGCTTTTCGAGTTCAACCACCCGGCCAAGCGCCCGCGTCTCGTCGAGGCGGCGCTGACCGACGCGCTCGCCGAGTACCGCCAGGGGATGGAGGGCGTGCGCCACCTGACCGGAGCCGTCGAGCAGGTCTGGGACAGCGCCGCGGCGCGCCGGCCCCAGCAGCTGATGGTGCCGCTCGCCGAGGCCCATGTCTGAGCGCGCGCTGATCGGCTGGCGGACCTCGAGCCCGCAGGCATCGCTCGCCTTTCTCCCGCCCGTGGTCTTGGGGCCGGAGGGTGGGCCGCTCGCCGGCCGGGTGATTGTCGCGCGGGCCGCATTCTCGCTCCGCGTCAGGATCACGCCCGCCGCCGTCCGGCCCGTGCGGTTCCTGCGCGTCGAGGAGCCGGGCGGGCTCACCGAAGAAGGGTTTCGCGGGCTCGTCACGCCGATCACCTCCTCGGCCCGGCGCGACCCGGCCCGCCCCGCCGTGCAGATCTCCCTCAACCTCGTGCTGGTCACCGACGCGCCGGCAACGCTCTCGCTCTCGGCCCCGTTCCTCTCCGACACGTTTCGCACCTGGCCCGGGAGCCTGGTGGGCGGCCGGTTCCCCCTCACCGCCTGGCCGCGCGCCCTCAACGCGGTGCTCGAATGGACCGACCGCGACCGTGACTGGGTGATCCGCCGCGGCGACCCGCTCGCCTATCTCTGGCCGGAGTTCGACCGCCCGGACACCTTGCCCGACCTCGTCGAGGCCGCGACCACGCCTGCGCTGGCCCGCCATCTCCGGATGATCGACGGCGTCGCCGATCGCGGGCGCAATGTGGGCCCGATGTTCGCCGAGGCGGCCCGGCGCCGGCCGGCGCGGCTCCTCGAGCCGAAGCGCATCGGCGCGCCCGTCTGGGACTGAGCGCCCGTCGACAGGGAACGTTGACAGGGAACGTTGACAGGGAACCACGGCCCGCGCGAGACCGTGCCCAGACCGCGCCGAAGGAGGGCCGCATGCCGAGACTGTTCGTGAACTCGATGGCGAACTTCATGATCCAGGGCGGCATGGTGAGCTTCACGCTGCAGGATCAGGCCGTCTCGACCCAGGGCGGACAGCCCAAACCCCTGCCGCCCGAGGACGTCGTGAATGTTGTGATGCGCGAGCAGGATTTCTCCCAGCTCGTCGCCTTCTTCAACCAGCACATGGCGGCCTATGAGGCCCAGACCGGGCGGCCCGTCGGCGCTGGCGGCGCTCCCGGCAACGACGCGGCCCAGGGGCCGAAGCGCAGCGGCGGCGGCATGAAGATCCGCCCGCGCGAGAGTTGAGCGCCACAATGCCCACAGCCGAGGGCGCCGCGCCGCGCCTCTATCTCGTGACGCCTGCCGCCGCGCCCGACACGCTTCTCGAGCCGGGCGAGGCGATGCTGGCCACGGGAGAAGTCGCCTGCCTCCGGATCGATCTCGGTGACGCGCCCGAAGAGGACTGGGTCCGCGCGGCCAATCTCCTGATGCCACCCGCCCATGCCGCCGAGGTGCCGGTCGTCGTTGCGCGCCATGTGGAGTTCGTGCGCCGGCTCGGGCTCGACGGTGTCCACCTCGCCGCGGGCAGCGCGCTCGCGCCGGTCCGCAAGACGCTCGGGCGGGACGCGATCATCGGCGCCGATGGCGGCACCACGCGCCACATCGCGATGTCGCTCGCCGAGGCGGGGGCGGACTACGTCACCCTCGGGCCACTCACCCCCGAGACCGACGCGCTTTTCGAATGGTGGGCCGAGATGATCGAGACACCGTCGGTTGCCGAGGGCGGGGTCGCACCCGAGGACGCCGCGCGGCTCCGCGAC
The DNA here is from genome assembly GCA_964406355.1 of uncultured Limibaculum sp. Lineage (GTDB taxonomy): Bacteria > Pseudomonadota > Alphaproteobacteria > Rhodobacterales > Rhodobacteraceae > Thermohalobaculum. The sequence goes on along the minus strand of CAYORO010000282.1, from coordinate 1,022 downwards.
ATCGCCGATTTCGTGGTCCCCGACCCCTCGCTCCTCTGGCAGGCCCACGACCCCGCCGCCGCCCTCATGGCGTTTGCCCGCGCCCTCGCAGGATGAGCGCCGCGGGGCCCGTCGGGCGACGGGTGGGTGGGCGGGGCGCCCGACGGGCCCCCAGCTGGCCCCGCCTCACACATTGAGGAGCAGGTGCTCGCGCTCCCAGGGCGAGATCACCCGCATGAACTCATCGTATTCGTGCTCCTTCACCGCCGCATAGAGCGCCGAGAAGGAGGGCCCCAGCACCTCGCGCAGCGGTGTGCAGGCCTTGAACTCGGCCACAGCATCCAAGAGCCCATAGGGCAGCTCGCGCGGCCGGTCATAGCTGTCGGTCGTGACCTCCGGGCGCGGCGCGATCCGCTCGACCATCCCGAGATAGCCGCAGGCGAGCGTCGCCGCGATCGCGAGATAGGGGTTGGCGTCGGCCCCAACCACGCGGTTCTCCACCCGCCGCGCTTCGGGCTCCGAGACCGGCACGCGCAGCCCCGTGGTGCGGTTGTCGCGCCCCCAGTCGAGATTGATCGGTGCGGTCAGCTGGGGCACCAGCCGGCGATAGGAGTTCACATAGGGCGCCACCAAAGGGCACGCCGCGCGGAAATAGGCCTGCTGCCCGCCGATGAAATGGAAGAAAAGCTCTGACGGCCCGCCCTCCTTGGTCGAGAACAGCGCAGCCCCGGTCTCGGTCGAGACCACCGACTGGTGGATGTGCATCGCCGAGCCGGGCTGGCCCTCCATCGGCTTGGCCATGAAGGTCGCGAAACATCCGCAACGCAGCGCCGCCTCGCGGATGAGCCGCTTGAAGAAGAACACCTGATCGGCGAGCTCGAGCGGGTCGCCGTGGCGCAGATTGATCTCGAGCTGCGCGGCGCCGCCCTCCTGGATTACCGTGTCGATATCGAGCCCGAGCGCATCGGCATAGTCGTAGATGTGCTCAATGATCACGTCGTACTCGTCGACCGCCGCGATCGAATAGGCCTGCGCCTTCTGCG
>CAYORO010000281.1:0-4950 GCA_964406355.1 uncultured Limibaculum sp. | reverse complement strand
CGCAGGCCCTCGAGCACGATGCGGCAGCTTCGCGGGCGCGCTCGAACCGGTGGCGACCGCGCAGCCGTCTTTTCGCAGCGCGTCCTGGAGCATTTCTCTATCCAGGCTCAGATCGGCGACACGGCGCTTCAGCTTGCTGTTCTCGTCCTCGAGCTGCTTGAGCCGGCGGATCTCGGCCACCCCCATGCCGGGGCACTCCTCCTTCTCAGGATCATGCCCGAAATCTCGCATTCAGATCGCACCAGTTCTCAGGATCAGGCCCCCCTGACCACCCGAATGATGAAAAACTGTTTTGCCGTTGTCATGGCTGGGTAGCAGAACTCCGACAGACCGCGCTGTGGGACGAGATGGTTAGCGGTCCGGAAGAGGAGTGACGCGTCCGTAGGTTGCCGGCACCAGTGACACCGGCCTCCGGCCCGTGACGACCTCGTCTGGCGAATACGGACCCGCAGCTGGCCAGATCGGCCGTCGCTCCAAAACACCGATCCCAACCGCACTCGAAATCCAAGAGCCAGGCTCCAGAAGGGCTGGCCAAGTGAGCGCCAACGGAGGACTTCCATGCCAACGATCGGATTTGCCAACGGGTCGAACACCTCGGCCGGGATCGACAACGACAGCGGAACCAACGCGACGAGCTTCTTGGTAAGCACCTCGGGAGGTGCCGATCCTGCCAGCTGGGCGCCGGGCGACTGGTTTGGCTGGGGAGCCTATGGCGCCTGGCCCCAGGGAACCCCGCCGGGCGTTCCCTTCGGGATCGCGGACGATAGCGTGTTCCCCGTCTCGGGCAGCACCTTCGCGCCCGACACGCAGGGCATCATCGACAGCCGGACCGCGGCGACGGATGAGTTCTTCAGCGTCATCGATCTTGTGAACGGCGCAAATGCCGGCGGATCGGCAACGGCGATCTGGGAGTTCGACATCTCCGGAGCGAGCGCCCTCTCGGTCTCGATCGATTTCGCTGCGATGGGCGACTTCGAGACCTCGAACGACAGCTACACATTCACCTACTCGATCGACGGCGCCACTGCGCTGCCGCTCTTCTCCTCCTCGGTGAACGAGGCCGGCAACCAGAGCTACACGATGGAGAGCGGTGCGACGCCTGTCCTGAACGATCCGCTGCTGATCAACGGCACCCTGCTCAATGACGAGCTGCAAACGCTGACTGCCAGCATCCCCGAACTCGGCTCAACCCTCACGCTCCAGTTCGACGCCACGACCGACGGCGGCTCCGAGGGCTTCGTGTTTGACAACATCCGCATCGATGGCGCACTCGCGCCGTCGCGTGAGACCTTTGCGTTCGATCTCGTGGGCGGCGCCTCGCAGAACCGCCTCAGCTTCACCAACCCGTTCAACGGCGCGTTCAGCTCTGCCGGCGACGGCTTCCAAGTCTTCCAGCGCTTCGTGTCGCCGTCGATCCCATTTGCCGTGGTCGATGACTCGCTCTCGATCTTCACGCCCGACACGCAGGGCATCATCGGCGAGTTCAACACCGATCCGTTCTTTGGCGTCGTCGACACCGTGAACAACGACAACACCAGCGGCGACGCCAGCGCCACCTGGGAATTCGACATCGCGGGCTTCTCCGATCTCGAGCTTGCCATCGACATGGGCGCAATGGGCGACTTCGAGACGTCGGACGTCTTCACTTGGAGCTACTCTATCGACGGTACGCCTGCGATCGAGATCTTCAGCTCGAGCGTCGACGAGGCCGCATCGCAGGCCTACACGCTCGAAAGTGGCACCACCGTAGCGCTCGCCGATCCGATGCGCGTCAACGGTGTGCTGCTCGACAACACGCTCCAGACGATCATCGGCGCGATCACCGGCACCGGCTCCATGCTCGCCCTGACGCTGGACGCCAATTTCAACGGTGGTGAGGAGGCCTACGCCTTCCAAAACATCCAGATCTCGGGCGTCGGCGAGATTCCGTCCCAGTCGGTCATCCTCACCGAGAGCGCGGGCGACACTGCCGTGTCCGAGGACGGGGCAACCGACACCTATACGCTCGCGCTCAGCGAAGAGGTCGACGGGCCGGTCACGGTCGAGATCGCGGCGGACGACCAACTCGAGGTCAGCAGCGACGGCATCAGTTTCGCGAGCACGATCTCGCTCGACCTGACCGACATCGCGCCGCAGACGGTGACGGTCCGTGCGGTGGATGACAGCGTGTTCGAAGGTTCGATCCATGACGGCCTGATCACTCACACGATTACTGCAAGCGCCGATCCGGACTTCGGCGACGATCTGACGCCGATCCGCAACCTTTCGGTCACCATCGCCGAGAACGACTTCATCCTGACACCGATCCCCGAGATCCAGGGAACCGGTGCCACGTCGCCGATCGCAGGGCAGCCGGTTCTGACCCGGGGCGTTGTCACTGCCGTCGACACCACCGGCTTCTACATGCAGGACGCCGATGGCGACGGCGACGATGCAACCTCGGACGGCATCTTCGTCTTCACCGCTGGCGCACCCTCGGCGACAGTAGGCGATCTTGTTGAGGTCGAGGGCGTCGTGTCCGAGTTCGGCGGCGGCACCAATCTGAGCCTCACCCAGATCAGCAATGTCTTCGCCGTTGAGGTGATCTCGGGCGGCAATGCGATCACGCCCGTCAAGATCGGCGGCGACGGCCGCACGATCCCGAACGACAGCGTCGCGAACGGCATCGCCTTCTACGAGACGATCGAGGGCATGCTCGTTGAGATCGTGGACCCGGTCGCGGTGTCTCCGACCGATGGTGCAGAAATCTACGTCGTCGCCGATGAAGGCGCCAACAGCCCGAGCTTCTCGAGCCGCGGCACCAACAACAACGGCCCGGAGGACTTCAACCCCGAGCGGCTCCTCGTTCAGGTCGACAGTGGCCTCGGCGTCGGCAGCGCACCGGCGGTCGATGTCGGCGCCACGCTCGCCGACATCACCGCGGTCGTGACCTATTCGGGCGGCGAGTACGAGTTCAATCCGACCGTCACGCTCGCAGTCGAGATGGCGAGCGAACTCGAGCCCGAGACGACGGCGCTTGGCGGCGACGAGGAGACGCTCACCGTCGCAACCTACAACGTCCTCAACCTCGATCCGGGGGACGGCGCGTCGCGCTTCGCCGGCCTGGGCGAGCAGATCGTCAACAACCTTGGGTTGCCGGACATCATCGGTCTCCAGGAAATCCAAGACAACGATGGTCCGACCAATAGCGATATCGTCTCGGCGAGCGACACCCTGCAGGGGCTCACGGACGCGATCATCGCTGCCGGCGGGCCGACCTACGAGTTCATCGACAACACCTTCATCTTCGACGACCTGAATGGCGGTCAGCCCGGCGGCAATATCCGCACCGCGTTCCTCTTCAACCCGGAGCGCGTCGACCTCGTCGGCTCCGAGCGGGGCGCCCTCTTGCCGCAGAACGATCCCGAGAGCCCCTTCAACGGCTCGCGCCTTCCGCTCGCGGCGACCTTCGCTTTCGACGGCGAGGAGGTGACCGTGGTGAACAACCACTTCTCGTCGAAGGGCGGCTCGGCCCCGCTCTTTGGAAGCGTTCAGCCGACCGATCTCGGACAGGAAGATCCGTCGATCAACGGCTCGCTGAACGAGCGCCGAGAGCAGGCGCAGGCGGTGAACGACTATGTCGACAGCGTGCTCGCCGAAGACGCAGACGCAAAGATCGTCGTCCTCGGTGATCTCAACGAGTTCGAGTTCATCTCGCCGCTCGACATCGTCGCCGGGACCGCGGTCTCCACAGACAACGGATTTGGGATCGAGGAGAGCGGCGAGCCGTCCGTCCTCTCGAACCTGGTGGAGACCCTGCCCGAGAATGAGCGCTACACCTTCATCTTCGAAGGCAACAGCCAGACCCTCGACCATATCCTCGTCAGCTCCAATCTTGAAACGGTCGCGACACTCGATCAGGTGAACATCAACGTCGAGTTCTTCGAGCAGTTCTCGGATCACGAGCCGCTTGTCGCGGCGTTGGATTTCGGCACGCCGTCGATCTTCTCGGCGATGCTGGCAGATGCCGTGCTGGATATCGAGATTGTGGAGGTCGCCGACGGGTCTGTTGTCGATCCGCTCTTCGCGTCGAGCGATCGCCGAACCATCTCGGTCGAGACCACCGACACGGCGGTCGAGTCGGTCGAGCTCATCTTGCGCGACGACGACGGCAACATCGTCACGACGGCTGTGGAGAACGTGAGCCCGTACTCCCTGACCGGCGACATTCGCGGAAACTTCAAGGTTCCGGAGTTCGATTTTGCCGACGGAGCGTACGTGCTGGAGATCTCGGGCTTCACCGAGGACAACCTGGCCGGCACACAGATTGGCGAAACCGAGACGATCGCGTTTACGATCGATGAGAGCGGCGCGCTTCCGACGCCGAATGACGCATTCGTGTTTTCGCTCGTGGACGCCGCAAGCGACACGGTGGCCGGCGTGCTCGAGAGCGGCGTGCCGTTCGATGCCAGTGGCGTCGACGCCGATCAGCGAACTGTGGTGGTCGAGGTCGCGGCCGAAGAGGCAATCGGCTCGGTACGGCTTCGTCTCATCGACATCGACGGCGATTTGGTTTCAGAGCGGATCGAGAACGTCGAGCCCTACTTCCTGTTCGGCGACATTGATGGCGATGCGTTCGGCCCGGACTTCGACCTTGAGAGCGGCTCCTACGCAATCGAGGCGACGGCATTCTCCGGTGCGAGCGGCCGTGGCGAGGTGATCGACACGGCGCTCTTGGCCTTCACGCTCGAGGAGATGTCCCTCATCTGATCTCAGGCTCCGGTACTCTGGGCAGCCGGCCACTGGGCCCGGCCGGCTGCCGCGAAAGGCTCCGCGGTCCAAACCAAACCAGATGGTTGCAGGTTCGCGCAAACTCCCTTGGTTCGTCGATCGTCGGTCACTTGCCGAGGTCCCCGCGAGTGAGGGTTCTCCACAACAGCCCCGGACGCCGCACGTGACGACTGCTCTGGA
>CAYORO010000280.1:0-4968 GCA_964406355.1 uncultured Limibaculum sp. | reverse complement strand
CGATACGACGATCAAGACTGCGCTGCGGCGGGAGCCGTGTGGCGGGACAGTTCCGTGGACTTCCCCGATCGAATGGTCCGGGTTGAGTGTTGGTGCATTGGCAGCCTGTGGTCGACCGGGATGAGTGTCTCCGGAGCGGGTGGCCGGTATCCGATGGCGCTGTGAGGCCGGACGGTGTTGTAATGGCGGCGCCACTGCTCGATCAGAATCTGAGCCTTGCGGAGCGAGAAGAAGATCTCGCTGTTCAGCAGCTCGTCTCGGAACCGGGCGTTGAACGAATTGCAATAGCCGTTCTCCCAGAGTGATCCCGGTTCGATGTCGGCAGTCTTGGCGCCCACGGCGGCGATCCGGCCGCGCACTTTCTCAGCGATGAACTCGGGACCGTTGTCGGAGCGGATGTACTCCGGCGGGCCGCGAAGGATGAAGAGATCGGTCAGGGCGTCGACCACGTCGACGGAGTTGAGCTTGCGACCTGTGCGGATCATCAGCGCCTCCTTCGTGAATTCATCGATGATGTTCAGCGTCTGGAAGACCCGCCCGTCATGGGTGCGGTCCTGGACGACGTCGTAGGACCAGACATGGTTCGCCCGCGCCGGGCGCAGCCGGATACACGAGCCGTCGTTCATCCAGAGACGGCCCTTCTTCGGCTGCTTCTGCGGGATCTTCAGCCCCTCGCGCCGCCAGATCCGCTCCACGGGACCACAACCGAACTCCTCCGGACTTCGGATTGGGAGCCCGCACCCGCTTGTGGTTCACATGCCAGCCGGCGTTGCTCAGCATGCCCGTCGCCATTGTCGCTCGGACCAATGGCGCGACATGGCTCAGCTCTTCCGGCTTCTCTCGCTTCCCAGCCATCTCTGGTCCTCTTCATTGCGGAGTAGAACCTATCCCAGTCGGTGGGCCACTTCAGTGGGGGACTCCACTCTGGCTGCGTGCGAGCCTACGATGACCGGTCACACACAGATCAAACTTCAGCAAATAGTCCGCGTATGGAGCTCCGTCCTTGCACATGAATCGGCCGTCTGTATTGGAGCTCATCATGTTGATGTGGGAGCAGGTTGTGACGTCTTACGGCTGGCGCGAGCCGATCTCTGGGTAGAGCGCCTCGCTGCTCGACCGGTTGATCATATGGTGCCCGTTGCCGGTGCCTTTGGCGAAGGCCGCGCAGTCGCCCAACCGGAGCAGCGTCTCGCCCTCGTCCTCTATCAGCACGAGCTATCCCGCGAGCACATAAACGAACTCGTCCTCATGGGAATGCCAATGGCGCTGGCTCGACCAGGCGCCGGCTGGCAAGCGCATCAGGTTGACGCCAAAATCTCTCAGCCCTCCCGCCTCCCCCAAGCGCTGGCGGATGCGCTCTGCGCAAGGCGCGGCGTAGGCGAGCGGGTAGTCCGAGCCGCTAAGCACGGGCACTGCTGCGATATCGATCTTCGGCATGGCCGTCCTCCTCTGGGTTCAGGCGGGTGCGTGCTCGCGGAACGTCTGGAGCTGCGCCTCGACCCAGGGCTCGCCCGCGTGGAAGATGTCCAGCAGGACATAGTTGTCGACATGCGGCTCGACCGAGTTGAGTGCGGCGATCACGCCCATGGTCACCTAGGCGCCCCCTGCTGCGTCCGCCGGCGAGAGGGTGGCGGTTGGCGCCGCGATGTGGAGGACGATCGCACCAGACTCGAAGAGATTGACCGTCTCGTCGCGGTACGCCGGTACCTGGCCGAACGGCTGCCACGCACGATATGGGTCTTCCCGCGCGACGGGCGGGTCGACGAGGGCAACATCATAGGCGATCCCCGCCCCCTCCAGCGCCCAGCGGACGCGAATGTCCTTGACGTACCCTTGGGCGAAGTCGGGCACCCAGCGGAAGGCGGAGATGGTGACGGTCATGGTTGAAGCTCCACGGCTGCGCGGTGAGAGCCATCCATGTGGAAGGGCACCGAAGCGTGGTCGTGCACGATCCGCCATCCGGCATCGCTCCGGCGGAAGATGGTCGTCACGCGGAACCACATGTCCTGGGTGACGCCACCCTGGACGCCGATGATGCGATTGAGCCCGGTCATCACGCCCAGATCGCCTTCGACGGTGAGTTCGACGTCCTGCGCCTCGAAGCGGATCGGCCCGTCCCAAGTCGCGAGCCACTCGGTCAAGCGCTCCCGTCCCATCCCCCGACATGCAAGCGGCGGCGCCAAATCATAGATCACGGCATCATCTGCGAAACAGGCCAGGATCGCATCCGCGTCCCGGGCCTCGTGCGCCGCGCCGAGCCGGTCGCAGAGCCCGAAGATCTCGTCGCGGGCGCTCATGCCGCGGGTTTTCCGATGTCCAGCAGGGTGTCGAAGCTCGCGAAGATCATGCGCTTGCCATCGAAGGGCATGGGCGCCTGCAGGCGCTCGTCGGCAAAGATCTTCTCCATGCCGGCATCGCGAGCCGCCCGGTCGGCCCAGTACATGAGCGAGACGCAGACGGTCTCGTCCGCCTCGGCCTTCACGGCCATCGGGAAGGAGGTGAGTTCGCCCTCGGGCACATCGTCGCCCCAGAGCTCGACGATGCGCTCGGCGCCGTGCTCGAGGAAGACCTCCGCGGCCATCCGGGAATGGGCCTCGTACTCGGCGCGCCTCGCGGTTTCGACGGCGATGACGGCGACAACGACATAGCTCATGTGGTCGTTTCCTTCTGTTGGCCGGCGAAGGCGGCTTCGAGCGTGGCGATGTCGAGCTTGACCATCTCCATCATCGCGGCCTGGGCGCGCCCGGCGGCAGCCCGGTCCGGGGCGTCGAACATCTGGGGCAGGATGCGGGGGACGATCTGCCAGGAGACGCCCCAGCGGTCGGTCAGCCAGCCGCAGCGCATCGCCTCGCCGCCCTCGATGAGCGCGTCCCAGAGCCGGTCGATCTCTCCTTGGGTATCGGCCAGCACCGAGATCGAGGCAGCGGGGTTGAGCTTGTAGTGCGGCCCGCCGTTCAGGATCATGTACGGAGCGCCTGCCAGCCGGAACTGAACGACGAGCGCTTTGCCCTCCGGCGTCCGGTGCGAGATCGCCTCGATCCGGCTGTCCGGCAGCAGCGAGACGTAGAAGCGCGCGGCCTCCTCGCCGCCACCATCGAACCACAGGCAGGTGCGGACCCGCGCGGATACCTCACCTTGGCCGAGGGCGGGGAGCGTTCGCGCGAGGGCCTCGAGCTGGTTCGCGGCAGCATTCCATCCGGCCTCGAAGCCCATCTCGAGGTGCTGGTCGCGGGTCTCCTCGGTCGCGTGGCGCGCGCTCCAGACCATTCGCGTGCCCCCCTCGCCGTGGTCCGCGAGGTCGACCGTCGACGTTATGAAGCTCTCGGGCCGGGGCACGAAGCCCTCGGCGAAGGCATCGGTGAAGACGAGGCGATGGCCCTCAACCACTTCGAGATAGGCGCCGGTGTTCTCCATCCGCTCGCCGTCGGGGCCTGCCATGGTCACGTTCATGCGCCCACCGGGGCGCGGGTCGAGATCGGCCTCCGCGACCCGCCAGGGCTTCGGACAGAACCATTCGGCGAGGAGCGCGGGCTCGGTCCAGCAGCGCCAGACGGCGGCACGGGGCGCATCGAGCACGCGCTCGATCGCGAGGGTGAGGTCGGCGTCGGTGCTCATGGGTCGTGCTCCTGGCTGGCCGGCTCTCCCGCCGGCGCGTTGAACAGCAGTCGGACGTAACGCTCGAGATGGTCGACGCTCTCTCGGGCAGCGTCGGCATCGCCGGTTGCCTTGGCGAGGATGAAGGCGCCCTGCAGCACCGCTTGGGTGTGGCGGGCGAGGCTCGCGGGCGTCCAGTCGGCATCGATCCCGCGCGCGGCCATCGCGGCAGCAATGTCTGGCTCCAGCGTCGCCGCGTGGCCGAGGATACTGGCGGCACAGGCGTCGCGGATCGCGGGATGGGTGTCGAAGACCTCCTGCGCCATCGTGCCGACGAGGCAGGTGAATTCGGCGAGATCTCCGTCGATGATCGTCCGGCGGAAGTCGATATAGGCCAGCACCCGGTCGAGCGGGTCGGCGGGCGCATGGTAGGGCGCCGCCTCAAAGAAAGCCGAGGTCGTCTCCGCCCAGAACTCGGCCGCGGCGACGCCGAGAGCCTCCTTGCTGCGGAAGTGATGGAAGTAGGCGCCCTTGGTCACGCCCGCGGCGCGGCAGAGATCGTCGACGCTGGTCGCCGTGAACCCCTTCTGCCGGATCACCTCGCGCGCGGCCTGGAGGAGGCGTGTGCGAGCGTCACCGCGTTCGGGCTGGTGTTTCGTCGGTCTGGGCATGAAGAATAGATACCGTACGTATGGTATCTATGTCAATCGCGAGGACCCCTCGACGGCGTGCTCCTCCCGCGGTGCGTCCCTCGCTAGGATGGCCGAACGGCAGGAGGCGCGGCTTTGGGCATGATCACCGAGATCGAGGACTACTTTGCCAAGGGCTGCGGGCGCTGCCCGCGCTTCGCCACGCCCGACTGTTCGACACGAGCCTGGGGTGAGGGATTGCGGGCGCTCGGCCGGATCTGCCGGGACGCGGGTCTCGTCGAGACCGTGAAGTGGGGCCATCCCTGCTACATGCACGACGGCCGCAACATCGCGATCATCGGCGCTTTCCGAAGCGACTTCCGCCTCAGCTTCTTCAACGCCGCGCTGATGCGCGATCCAGCCGGCGTGCTCGAGCGTCAGGGGCCGAACACGCAGCACCCTGACATGATCCGCTTCACCGACAACGCGGCGGTGTCGGCCGCGGAAGGCACAATCCGCTCCTACCTCGCGGAGGCCATGGGCTACGCTGAGGCGGGGATCAAACCGCCGAAGGACGGCCGCGCTCTCGACCTGCCCGACGAGCTGACCGAGGCCCTCGACGCCGATCCTGAACTGGCCGAAGCGTTCCATGCGCTCACCCCCGGGCGGCAGAAGACTTATGTCATCAACCTTGCCTCGGCGAAGAGGCCCGAGACGCGCCGCACCCGGATCGCGAAGTTCCGGC
>CAYORO010000279.1:0-4988 GCA_964406355.1 uncultured Limibaculum sp. | reverse complement strand
CCCGAGCGCGAGCGCTGCCGGCGGCGTGGTCGCACGCCCTCGGGCGCGTCCTCCCCGGCTGGCCCGAGACGGGGCACGCGGCCCTGCCGGCGCCGGGGCCGGGGCTCGTGATCGGGGCGGGGCGGCGGGTGGCGCCGCTGGTCGCCGCGCTCGGCCTGCAGGGCGCCCGGACGGTGCAGGTGCTCGACCCGCGGATGCCGCATGACGCTTTCGACCTCGTGGTGGTGCCCGAGCATGACGCGGTGGCCGGGCCCAACATCCTCACGGGCCTCGGGGCGCCCGGTCGCGTGACGCCCGAGCGGATCGCCACGGAGGCAGAGGCGTGGCGGGCGCGGCTCGACGGGCTGCCCGAACCGCGGCTCGCGGTGCTCCTCGGCGGACCGGGGCCGATGGCGCGCTGGGGGGCGGAGGACCCGCAGCGCCTCGCCGAGGCGCTCACCGGGCTCGCCGCCGAGGGCTGGACGCTGCTCGTCACCGCCTCGCGGCGCACCGATCCGGGCCTGATCGCCCTGCTCAACGCCCGGCTGGACCCCGCACGGCACCTCCTCCACACGGGCGGCGAGAACCCCTATCCGGCGATCCTCGGCCTTGCCGAGGCGGTGCTGGTGACGGCGGATACGGTCAACATGGCGTCCGAGGCCGGCTCGAGCGGGCTCCCGGTCCATGTCTTCCACGTCGCAGGGCCGTCGGAGAAAGCGCGCCGGTTCCATGCGAGCCTCGAGGCGCGGGGCATCGCGCGGCCCTTCGCGAGGCGGATCGAGCGGTGGAGCTATGCGCCGCTGGCCGAGGCCGACCGGCTGGCGGGCGAGATCGTCCGGCGCCTCGGGCTCTGGTGAGGCGGCTTGGCGCGGCGGCCGCGGGCGCCTATCTTGGCGCAACCCCGAACCAGAGGAGCCTGCCCATGTCTGCCGAGGCCGAGCCCCGCCGCACCCGGGTCCTGATCATCGGGTCAGGCCCTGCCGGCTACACCGCCGCCGTCTACGCCGCCCGCGCGCTGCTCGATCCGGTGCTGATCCAGGGGCTGCAGCCGGGCGGGCAGCTGACGATCACCACCGATGTGGAGAACTGGCCGGGCCTCGTCACCACCCAGGGCCCCGATCTGATGGTGCAGATGGAGGCGCATGCCAAGGCCGTCGGCACCGAGATCGTCTCCGACCTCGTGACCGAGCTCGACCTCTCGGCGCGCCCCTTCGTCGCGCGCTGCGACAGCGGGCAGGTCTGGCACGCCGAGGCGGTGATCCTGGCGACGGGTGCACAGGCGCGCTGGCTCGGCCTACCGTCGGAGGAGAAGTTCAAGGGCTTCGGTGTCTCGGCCTGCGCGACCTGCGACGGGTTCTTCTATCGCGGGCGCGAGGTGATCGTGGTCGGCGGCGGCAACACCGCGGTCGAGGAGGCGCTCTATCTCGCCGGGTTGGCCTCCAAGGTCACGCTCGTGCATCGCCGCGACCAGCTCCGGGCCGAGGCGATCCTGCAGCGTCGGCTGCTCTCGCATGCCAAGATCGAGGTGGTGTGGGACCATCAGATCGACGAGATCCTCGGCAGTCCCGCCGCGGGCGTGACGGGTGCGCGGCTCCGCCACGCCAGGACCGGGGAGACGCGCGAGATCGAGGCGGCCGGCGTCTTCATCGCGATCGGCCACGCGCCGGCGTCGGAGCTCGTGCGCGACCAGCTCGACACCCATCACGGCGGCTATGTGGTGACCAAGCCCGACTCGACCGCGACCGAGATCCCCGGCGTCTTCGCCGCGGGCGACGTGACCGACCACATCTACCGCCAGGCCGTCACCTCGGCGGGGATGGGCTGCATGGCGGCGCTCGAAGCGGAGAAATTCCTCGCCGAGCAGGCCGACGCGGTGGCGGCCCAGGCCGCAGAGTAACGCCGGCTCAGCTCCAGTCGCGCTCGGCGAGAAACGCAACCAGGCGGCTCGCCGCCGCCGAGAGCGGGCGGCCCGTGACGGTTGCCACCTCGATCGCCCGGTCATAGTGGAGATCGGCCAGCGGGCAGGTGGCGATCCCGGCCATGATCACCTGGTCGCGCGGGATGATCGTCACGCCCCGCCCGTCGGCGACCGCGCTCAGCACCCAGTCCTCCGGCTCGCTCTTCAGCGACGCGCGGATCGCGATGCCGCGGGCCGAGAGCTCGGCCCGGATCTCAGTGCGGAACTCGCAGCGCAGCCGGTCGAAATAGGGGAGCCCTGCAAGATCCGCCGCCCGCACCGGCTGCCCCGCCAGCGGGTGGTCGGCCCGGATCGCCAGCACCATCGGCTCGCGATAGAGCTCGACCGCGGTAATCCGCTCCCGTAGCGGCCCGTGGCGCGCGACGAGCGCCAGATCGAAGGCCCCCGAGAGCAGCAGCTCATAGGTGCGCGGCCCCCACACGTCGTGAATCACGAGGCCGATATTCGGCTCGGCCTCCTGAAAGGCCCCGATCGCGCCGCAGACCGAGCGCGGGCCGATCGTCGAATAGATCCCGAGCGCGACCTGGCGCCCGCCGGTCTCGACAAGCGCCCGCGCCGCATGCTCGGCGGCGCGCCGGGTCTCGTCGATGCGCGCGAGATGCGTGCGCATCTGCGCGCCGAGATCGGTCAGCGCGATGCGGCCTCGGTCGCGGACGAAGAGCGGCCCGCCGAGCTCATCCTCGAGCTTGCGGATCGCGACGGTGAGCGCGGGCTGCGACACGGCACAGGCCTCGGCCGCCCGGGTGAAGTTCATGTGGTCGCAGGCCGCGAGAAAATAACGGATCTGATGGAATTCCATATGTCCCGCCCGCCTCCGCGATAATCCGCAGCTATTCGCGCGATAGAGCAACGGTATTTGTGCCGGGCTGGGCCCTAACATCAGGATGTGCACTCGCCTAGCCAGAAAGGATCCCCAGCCATGACGATGTTCGCCACCGCCCTCCGTGTTTCCGCCCTCGCCGCCCTCCTATCGGTGCCTGCGCTCGGGCAGGAGATCAACCGTGCCTCCTTCAACGATGACGGCTCGGTCAACCGCCCCGTCGGCTGGCGCCAGTGGGTATTTGTCGGCGCCCCGCTGACGCCCAACGCGCTGAACGACGGCGAGGCGGCGTTTCCGGAGTACCACAATGTCTATATCGAGCCCTCGGCCTTTGCCCATTGGAGCCGCACCGGCGAATGGGCCGACGGCACGCAGTTCGTCAAGGAGCTGGTGCTGATCCGGCAGGCGGCGGATTGCGAGCAGGACGCGGCGACCGGCGCCTGCTTCCAGACCTCGGGCCAGGGCTACTTTCAGGGCGAGTTCGCTGGGCTCGAGCTGAAGGTCAAGGATGCGTCGCGCTATGCCGACGAGCCGGGCAACTGGGCCTACTACTCCTTCGGTCACCAGCCGGAACCCTATGCCGAGACCGCTGCCGCCTTCCCCACGGCGTCGTGCAACGCCTGCCACGAGGTCAACGCAGAGACCGATTTCGTCTTCACACAGTACTACCCGGTCCTGCGCGCCGCCCGTCCCTGAGGCGATTCGGACCCGCGCCACCCCTTCAACAAACCAGACGCCGGGTGGCGCGGGCCCAAGACGGCTGGGCCCACTAAAGTCGCTGATGCAGAGACGGGATCAGGAGTCTCACGCCCACAAACTCAACCCTCCGACCGGACATGACGCCTTCAACACACACATACACGCGCAGACTCGACGGAAAACCACTCACGGCAGTGGCTGACCAGCTTCTGCCGGCCAGCCTCTGGTGAACACAACCCGCGGCGCACAGCCGCAGCCACCAGACACCACTCAGAACCACTCACACGCCGTGTGCCGCATACTCGGCAGGCTTGATATCACCGGTCGATCTGACGAAAGTTTGTCGTCAAATTGTTTGGGCATCGTAGCGATTTGGCCGAGATTCGTCTGTGATGGCAGTCACAGACTCTTCGCCACAATTTACCTACAAATCTGGATTTGATTGCAGAACTGGCGCGGCAGAGCGCGCAGCAAATCCCATGTTTGACCGGCACTCCCGACATTTCGGACGTTTGTACAGTCAGGAAGATGGACCGTCAGGGAATCGGTTGTCCCTTGGGAAGCCGCGTGGAGCCATCCGACCCGCCGAGGCGCGCGGCCCGAGCCAGGGCGAGAGGTCAGATTCCGTGCGCCGCCGCCCGCCCACTTCGAGCCAGGAGAGCCCCTCGGAGAGCGTGAGGCAGCAGGCATCCGACAGCCCGCCATCCTTGAACTTCTGGAGCCGCACGCCGCGCCCGCGCGCCATCTCGGGCAGCTCCGCGAGCGGGAAGACCAGCATCTTCCGGTTCTCGCCCATGGTCGCGACATGGTCGCCCTCGGCGGGGCGGCAGACGAGGAGCCGGGCGCCCTCGCGGGGCGTCATCACGACGCGGCCGGCGCGGGTCTGCGCGAGGAGCGCATCCTCGGCCACCACGAAGCCGTCGCCGGCGCTCGAGGCCAGGAGGCGCTTGGCGCCCGGGCTGTGGACGAAGAGCGCGACCAGCGGGTCCTCGCTCTCGAGATCGATCGAGAGGCGCACCGGCTCGCCCTGCCCCCGCCCGCCGGGCAGGCGATCGGCGGCCAACGTGAAGGCGCGCCCGGAGGCCGCGAGCGCGATCAGGCGATCGGTCGTCTGGGCGTGGAGCACGAAATGCGGGCCGTCGCCGTCGCGGTAGCGGATCTCGGCATCGGGGCCGAGATGGCCCTTCATCGCCCGGATCCAGCCCTCGCGCGAGCAGACCACCGTCACCGGCTCGCGCTCGATCATCGCCTCGGGCGGGACCTCCTCGATCGCGGGCGCAGCCTCGATCCGGGTGCGCCGCGCGCCGCCCGGGGATTCTGCGCCGAAGCGGTCGCGGACCCCGCGGATCTCCTCGGCGATGCGGCGCCACTGCGCCTCGGGCTCGGCAAGCATCGCGTCGAGCCCCTCGCGCTCCTCGATCAGCCGGTCGCGCTCGGCGCGGAGCTCCATCTCCTCGAGGCGGCGCAGCGAGCGCAGGCGCATGTTGAGGATCGCCTCGGCCTGCGGCTCGG
>CAYORO010000278.1:0-5019 GCA_964406355.1 uncultured Limibaculum sp. | reverse complement strand
CTAGGCAGCTTCCAGGCGGATCGGAAACCGGCCGCGGATCGCTCGGTCGACTTCCGCCGGCAGATGGTCGGGCGCCGGCATCGCGAGCAGCTCGGCCGTCCGGGCGCGGGCGCGGGCAAGCAGATCCTTGTCCGCGGCCTCGGCCCATTCCTGGGGCGTCCTCCGGTCGGCGAGCGCGGGGTAGAAATAGTCCGACTGCATCCGCCCGATCGTCTGGGCATGGCCGAGGAAATGCCCCGGGCCGCCGACGCAGACCTCGCGGATCGTGTCGAGCGAGAGCGTCTCCTCGCTCACCTCGAGCCCGCGGGCCGCGCGCAGCACCGAGCCGATCATGTCGTTGTCGAGCACGAAGCTCTCGAGCGAGCAGCCGAGCAGCGAGCCATACATCCCCGCCGCCTCGTAGATCAGGTTGGCCCCCGCCAGCGCCGAGAGGAGCTCGGTGTAGCCCTTCTCGTAGCCCGCCTGGAAGTCGGGCATCTTGCTGTCGGTCATGCCGGCGCTGACGGCGCAGGGGATGTCGTAGAACTGGGCCATCTGGGCGCAGGCGGCCATCAACAGCCCCTGCTCGGCCGAACCGCCCGACATCGCGCCCGTGCGCAGATCCGAGACGAAGGGCAGCGCGCCGAAGGTCGCCGGATGGCCGGGGCTCAGCAGATTCACATAGACGAGGCCCGCCAGCACCTCCGCCGTCTGCTGCGCCACCGCGCCGGCGAGCGGCGCCGGGCTCGTCGCGCCCGCCTGACCGGCCGAGACGAGCTTGAGCGGCGTGCCGGTGTCGGCCGCGCATTCGATGATCGAGAGCGCCTCCTCGGCGAAGGTCAGCGGCGGCACGACGAAGCAGGTCGACACACAGCAGAAGGGCCGCGCGCGCCAGGCCGCCTCGCCGCCCGCGATCATGTGGAACATCTCGATCGCCGCGCGCATCGTCTCGACCGAGCTGAACGAGGTGCCGATCGGCTTCGCCGTGCCCGCCGCGCAGGCATAGGCGGTGTTGAGCTCCATCTGATGGGTGTCGGCGATGTCGCGCGCCACGACGGTGCGCTGGAACATGTGGATGTTGGGCAGCGCCTCGGCGAGCCGCGCCATGGCGTAGAGATCGGCGAGCTTGCTCTCGCGGAACGCGCCGGTCGCGCTGTCGATGATGTGCACCGCCGCGCCCGAGGTGCCGAGATGGATGCGCAGTCCGCTCGGGTCGAGGTCGTGCTCGGGGCGCTGTCCGTGCAGCTTGAAGCCGCGCCCTGCGCCTTCGAGCATCCGCAGGACGAGCTCGGACGGAAAGAGCAGCCGGCCCCCGTCCGAGAGCGCCCCGCCCGCCGCCGTGACGGTCTCGATGCAGCGGGGCGAGGCATTGGCCAGGCCGATCTCGGCGAGGATCGTGAGCGCGGTGCGGTGGATCGCCTCGATGCCCTCGGCCGAGAGCGGCCGGTAGCGCCCGCCCTCGATCCCGGGCCAGATCGCGGCGGTCGGGCCGGACCCCGCCCCGTCGCGGCGTTCGGCGCGGCGCGCGGCGCGCCCGCCTCTCGGTCTGCTCATGACACGGCTCCTCCCTCGGACAGCAGGTCGACGATGCGCGGCGCGGCCGGCCAGGTGGCGAGCCTCTCGATCCGGGACGCGAGCCCCGGCCCCGCATTGGCGGCGAATTTCGACCAGAGCTCCGCCTCGGACATCGGCGCCTGAGGGCTGCCGGTCGGAAAGGCACAGGTCTCCTCGAGCCGCGTCCCGTCGCCGAGGGTCACGACCATGCGGTCCGGATCCTCCTCGGCATAGTTGAGATCGGGCCGGCGCGGCGCGAACGGATGCACGGCCACCCGGAC
This sequence comes from uncultured Limibaculum sp., assembly GCA_964406355.1. Lineage (GTDB taxonomy): Bacteria > Pseudomonadota > Alphaproteobacteria > Rhodobacterales > Rhodobacteraceae > Thermohalobaculum. The sequence goes on along the minus strand of CAYORO010000278.1, from coordinate 3,205 downwards.
CATCGGCTCGGCGATGTCGGGCGCCTCCCAGGTCGCCGTCTCGAGATCGGCGAGCGTCAGGTCGCCCCGCACCAGGCCCATCGCCGCGACATAGGACGGGCTGAAGAGCGCCTCGCTGCGCGACCGCGGCTGGCGGAACGGAATGACGGCCGCGTGGAAATCCGGCAGGTGGAGGTCGATCCGCGCGATGCGGCTCTGGTCCACGCGCCCGCGGAGCCGGCGCGCGCAGGTCATGATCCGGTGGGTGTAGCCGCAGCTTGGCCAGGGCTTCAGCACCAGCCCGTGCTCGGCGAGCGCGAGCGGCGCCCCGAGGCGGCCGAGCGCCGCGTCGAGCCGGACGCGGCCGACCCCGGCCATCAGGGCCTCCATCCCCCGCGGATGGTCGAGCACATGGGCCTGGGCGGTGAGCCCGACGGCGGCGAGGCTCGCGGCCTCGACCCCGGCGCGGGCGGCGAACCCGGCCTGCACGAGCTTGGCGTGGCTGCCGAACTGGCAGGTGTAGCCCGCGGCCGCGCTGATCGCGAACGACATCGCATGGGCCGTCCGCTCGGTGTCGCACCCAGTCAGGCGAGCCGCGGCGGCAGCGGCGCCGATCGCCCCCAGCGTCGCCGTCGAGTGCCAGCCGCGGTCGTAATGCGCGAAGTTGAGCGCCTCGCCGAGCCGCGCGATCACCTCGAAGCCGGCGAGATAGGCGCGGGCGAGTTCGGCGCCCGTGGTCTCGGGCCCGGCCAGGGCCAGGAGCGCCGGAACCATGACCACGCTCGGATGGGTGTTGCCGGGGACCTCCCAGTCGTCGAAGTCGAGCGCGTGCCCTGCCACGGCGTTGAGAAAGGCCGCCTGGGGGCGCGACGCGGTCATGGTCGTGCCGATCACCCGGATGGGGCCGGCGGCCTCCATGGCGCGGACCGCCGCACGCGCGCGGGTCGCGGTCTCGGTCCGGGTCCCGACATGGATGCAGCCGAGCGTGTCGATCACCCCGTCGCGGAGCACGGCCAGCGTCGGCGCATCGGCCTCGAGCGGGTCCTCGGCCACGAACCGGGCCAGGCGGAGAAGCGCGGGCTCGGTCATCAAGCTGACAGTCCGGAATTCCCGGGGCGATCGGACTCGCGGAGCCAAGGATGCAGGCACCCCGTGACCCGCGTCAGGAGGACCGGCGTCTGGTGACACTCGCTCGCTGCGCCGGCGAGCACGGGTCTGTCGGGTGTCTCGATGGACATGGCGACCTTATGCGCCTCGGAAGAAGGCCCTTGGTGCGGAGTCTTCCACCTGATCGGGTGCTGGTGGAACGCCGGTTTTGCTCATAGTCTTTATTCCCTGAAGGAATGCGATGCGCCAGATGAACTGGAAGCTCCTCACGGCCTTCGAGGCGGTCGCGCGCCACCGGAACTTCTCGCGAGCGGCGACCGAGCTGAATGTCCAGCAGCCGGCGATCAGCCGCCGCGTGGCCGCGCTCGAGGCGGAGCTCGGCGTCTCACTCCTGCGCCGCACGCGACCGACCGCAACGCTGACCCGCGAGGGCGAGGTGCTGTTCCTCGCGCTCACAGGCGGGATCGCCGAGGTTCGCAGCGCCCTCGATCAGGTGCGACAGACCCCGGATCGCGACCTCGTCACGGTCAACACAACGATCGGCTTCGCCAACTGTTATCTGATGAAGCGCCTGCCGACCTTTCGCGCCGCCAATCCGGACGTGACCATCGAGCTGATCTCGCGGGACCTCAACGACAGCTATGCCGACGGCCGCGCCGACATCGTGATCGTGTTCGATCGTCCCGACCGGCTGCCCGGCACCCGACAGGCCCGGATCTTCCCCGAAGTGCTCGTGCCGGTCGCGCGCCCCGCCCTGGCCGCGGCGGTGGCGGACGAGCCGGCCGCCCTGGTCCGACAGCCGCTCCTGCATCTGACAATGGGGCTCCATGGTGAGGACTGGCGGACCTATTTCGAGGGCACCGGCGCGATGCCCGCCCCGCCCAGCTCGGACCGCCGGTTCACGAGCTTCGTGGTCTATCTCCAGGCGGCGCTCAACGGTGACGGGATCATGCTCGGCTGGGAGACGCTGCTGCGCGACCAGATCGAGCTTGGCCAGCTCGCGCCCGCGTCGTCGCGGCGGGTGCGGACGAGCCGAGGTTACTTCGCCTGCCTCACCCCGCGCGCGACGGCCAGCGCCGCGGCAGTGAGGCTCTGGGACTGGCTCGCGGCGCTCGAGCAGTTCCCGGACTGACCGCGGCGCGATGGATGCACGCTCAGCAGGAGCGAAACGCCACTGACGGGGCGCAGATGCGACAGAAATGCCGCCGGGGCTTCGATATCCCGCGGACACGGCTTTATGCATGCGTCCACCCCCCAGGCGGCACGGGGGATGCTGCGGCGCAGCGATCGATGGACGCCCCGGACCCTGCCGCCGAACCGATGCTGGTCACGAAGTGTCGAATATGGGAAACATGAGCCTCCTGAAGACCGACGCGATCGGACAAGATCAGGAGTTCCGTGACGATCCGCCCGCCTCGACCACGCATGTGGACGGACACGGCACAGGCCAGGTGCAGCCGCATCACGAGTTCTACAAGACCTCGCCCTACAGTCGCTTCCGTCAGGAGCATCGCCAGGCGGGCAAGGCGCCCGTCCACCTGTTCACCGTCACCCAGACCGACCATGAACTCTCGGACCCGGCCGCGCCGGAGCTCGTGCTTGTGATCATGCTCGAGTCTGACACCACGTTTCGCCGCAACATCGGTGATGGCTGGAGCCCGGTGACGCCCCGCACGACCAACGGCGTCGCCCTGACCCCGATCGGGGCCGCCGCAGACTATGAGGTCCACGGGCCTCACAAGATGCTGGTGGTGGCGATGCCGGAGCGGCAGGTGTCCGCTCTGCTCGACGACTACGCGGATGTGACATCGAGCATCTTCGACCCGCTCGCGGCGCGGACGATGTTCGTCGATCCGCAGATCGCCAGCATCGGGCGGCGCATGTGGCGCGAGGCGGCGACGAGCGATCCGGCCGCGTCGCTGATGGTCGACGGGCTGACCCAGAAGCTGCTGGGTCGGTTGCTCAGCGACGTTCAGAGCACGAAACCGCCGGTGAGCGAGGGCCGGGAATTTGACCAGCGCACGCTTGCGCGGATCTTCGACTTCATCGAGTCGCGCGTCGATGCACATCTGACCCTCGAGAAGCTGGCCGGGGTGGCGCACTGCTCGCTCTCGCACTT
>CAYORO010000277.1:0-5059 GCA_964406355.1 uncultured Limibaculum sp. | reverse complement strand
ACAACGACGACGACCACTGGGACGTGATCGAGGGGCAGGGCTCGCTCTTCCACCCCTCCTTCTCCGGAGTGACCATGGCGCTCGTGCATGGCGGCCAGCCCGATGCGCTCATCCTCTGCCACGAGCCGACGCGCACGCATCTGCGCGGCCTGCCCCATTACGGCGTGCCGAGCCTCGAGGCGCTGCGCACGCTCGCGCTTGAGCTCGCGCAGATCGTGAACACCGGGGCGCGGGTCACGGGCTGCGCGATCAACACCGCCGCACTCGGCGAGGACGAGGCGATGACCCTCATCGAGGAGACCGAGAAGCGGCTGGGCCTTCCCTGTGTCGACCCGTTCCGGCAGGGAGCGGGCCGGCTCGCCGAGGCGCTCTGATGGTGGCGCTGACGGTTGCCGAGCGGCGCTTTCGCCTTGCGCAGGCCTTCACGATCAGCCGGGGGTCGCGGACCGAGGCGCGGGTGGTCGAGGTGCGGCTCGAGGCCGACGGCGCTGTCGGGCAGGGCGAATGCGTGCCCTATGCGCGCTATGGCGAGACGGTCGAGAGCGTGATCTCGGCGATCGAGGGGGTGCGGGGCGCCGTCGAGGGTGATCTCTCGCGCGAGGCATTGCAGGCGGCGCTGCCGGCCGGCGCGGCCCGCAATGCGCTCGATTGTGCGCTCTGGGATCTCGAGGCCAAGCGCTCTGGCCGTGCGGTATGGGAACTCGCGGGACTGGCCGCGCCCGGACCGGTCATCACCGCCTACACGCTGTCGCTCGAGGTGCCCGATGCCATGCGGGCTGCGGCCGAGGCCAACGCGCACCGCCCGCTCCTCAAGATCAAGCTCGGCGGCGAGGGTGATCTCGAGCGGTTGCGCGCGGTGAGGGCCGGCGCGCCCGCTGCGCGGTTGATGGTCGATGCCAATGAGGGGTGGGATGCGGCGGCCTATGCGGCGATGGCACCGGCGCTTCTGGATCTCGGCGTCGAGATGGTCGAGCAGCCGCTCCCGGCTGGCAACGATGCGGCCCTTGCGGATCTCGACCGGCCGCTGCCGGTCTGCGCCGACGAGGCGGCCCATGACCGCGCGACGCTGTCGGCCCTCGCCGGCAAGTACGACATGGTCAACATCAAGCTCGACAAGACGGGCGGGTTGACCGAGGCGTTGGCGTTGCGTGCCGAGGCCGAGGCGGCGGGGCTTGGCATCATGGTCGGGTGCATGATCGGCTCGTCGCTCTCGATGGCGCCGGCTGTGCTGGTGGCCCAGGCTGTGCGGGTGGTCGATCTCGATGCGCCGCTGCTGTTGGCCGAAGATCGTGCGTCTCCCATGACCTACGACGAGAAGGGGATCCACCCGGCGCCTGCGGCGCTCTGGGGGTGAGGAGGGCCATATGGATCGAATTGTCTATGTGAACGGCGCGTTCTTGCCCGAGGCGGACGCCAAGATCTCGGTCTTCGACCGTGGGTTCCTGATGGCCGACGCCGTCTATGAGGTGACCGCCGTGATCGACGGTCGGCTCTGCGACTATGAGGGGCATCGTGCGCGGCTTCACCGGTCTCTGGCCGAGCTCAGGATGAGCGCCCCGGTCGACGACGAGACGCTGCTGAGCATCCACCGTGAGATCGTGCGGCGGAACAGCCTGGAGGAAGGTGTCGTCTACCTCCAGGTGACCCGAGGCGCGGCGGATCGTGATTTCGCCTGGCCGGATGCGGCGGAGCCGGGGCTGGTGCTCTTCACGCAGGAGAAGGCGCTGGTCGCGCCGCCGGCCGCCGAGACCGGAATCCGAATCGCCACCGTGGAAGATCTCCGCTGGGGGCGGCGCGATATCAAGACGACGCAGCTTCTCTATCCCAGCTTCGCCAAGATGGCGGCGCGCGAGGCGGGCGCCGATGATGCCTGGATGGTCGAGGACGGGTCGGTGACCGAGGGCAGCTCCAACAATGCCTATATCGTGACCCGCGACGGCACCATCGTGACGCGGCAGCTCTCCAACTCCATCCTCCACGGGATCACGCGTGCGAGCGTGCTTCGCTTGGCGCGAGAGGCGCAGTTCCGCATCGAGGAGCGCCCCTTTACCGTCGCCGAGGCGCAGGAGGCGCGCGAAGCGTTCGTGACCGCTGCCTCGATCTTCGTGATGCCGGTGGTCGAGATCGACGGTGTGACGCTCGGCGACGGCCAACCGGGTCCGGTGGCGCGGCGTCTCCGCGAGATCTATGTCGCGGAGGCGCGTGCCGCCAGCATCTGATCGGGTGTTGCTTCTGCCACGGGTCCGATCACGCGGCCCGGGCGATCGCCAGCGTCTCAGGTTTGGGCGACAATCCAGGGTCGAGGCCACACTCGATGTCGGAAGCCAGAGTGAACCGCGCGATGATGTGGCGCATCGCCTCTGAGCGATCTGCAACGAACGCCGTTGTCTTTTCGGCTTCGTCAGCGGCGGCAGTGCTCTCGTGAATTGTCTGGTCCAGATCGCGGATCGCCTTGTTGATCTGCTCGGTCCCGATGTTCTGTTCGCGCGTGGCCGCTGAAATCTCCTGAACGAGCTCTGACGTCTTCTCGATGTTTGGAACCAGAGCGTCGAGCATCCGTCCCGCCTCGCTCGAGACCGAGACGGTCTGAGCGGAGAGATCCCCAATCTCGCTCGCCGCGGCTTGGCTGCGTTCGGCGAGCTTGCGCACCTCTGAGGCCACGACCGCAAAGCCGCGGCCGTGCTCGCCGGCCCGCGCCGCCTCGACCGCCGCGTTGAGGGCCAGGAGATCTGTCTGCCGCGCAATCTCCTGAATGATCGTGATCTTATCTGCGATCGTTCGCATCACGGAGACGGCGTCGGCGACCGCCTGGCCGGAGTGCCGGGCCTCCTGGGCTGCCTGGGTGGCGATCTTCTCAGTCTGGGCCGCATTGTCTGCACTCTGGCGAATATTTGCGGCCATCTGCTCGATCGCTGCCGAGGCCGACTGTGCGGCCCCCGCCTGCCGGTTCGCGCCCGCACTGATGGATTGCGCCATGCCCCGAAGCTCGCCGCAGGTGTTGGCGACCTCGCTCGCATGCTGAGCCGCGGAGGCAAGAGTGCGCCCCAGCGCGGCGACCATGGATTTCAGCGACTGGCCAAGGCGGTCGATCTCGGAGCGCGGCTCGATCTCGACCGAAAGGTCACCAATTGCGATCCGCTCCGCGGCGTCCGAACAGTCGCGAATATTGCCGGCGAGATCGCGCAGAACGAGTCGCGCATCGTCGACCTCGTCGGGCCGTTTGCCCGTCGCGATCATAATCTCCTTGCCGGCGGCCGCGTCCATGGCCGCCGTCTGCAGCGACCGCAGCGGCTGGACGATCACCCGTCGGAGTGCAAGGAGCGCGAGAACCAAAACCAGAGCGCCGATCCCGACCGACGTCACGGCTTGGGTGAAGCCCGTCTCGAGCGCCGCCCGATGCGCATGGGTCTCGGAAGCTCTCACCGCGATCGCGCCAACGACGCCATTTTGCGGGCCGAAGGTGACCGGACTGACGCGCACGAGGCCCACGCCCTGCACTGCAGCTTCGCCACCGGACAGAACCTCGGCGGCCATCTCGATGTCCTCCGGACGAGCACTCACCTCGGCCGGGCCATCCGAGGCATTCTCCATCGCAAGGACCGGCTGGCCGGTCTGGTCGAAGGCCGTGACCGCATAGATTGCGCCATCGGACTGCGCGATCAGGCCCGTGATGCTCAGGCGCAGCTGATCAAGCTTGCCGAAGCGCAATGCACCGCCGCCCTGTTCAGTGAGCAGCCGGCTCGCCATCGCGACCTCTTTGCCGAGCGAGCGCTCTGCAAACGATCGGGTGGTCAGCACCCCCGTCGTGATCGCCGCTGCGATCGTGACGAGGATGCCGATCGAAAAGATCCCGATGATCTTCGGCGCAAGGCTGCGCCGGCGGCGATCGGCCGCCTCCGAATGCGAATAGCTCATACCGGTTTTCTCTCGAAGCCTTGCCGTTTACTGCAGGTACTCGACGTTCACACCGAAGGTGGCGGCGCCGATCGGCTCACCGGTTTCCGGATCGACAATCGCAACGCTGATCTGGCTCTGGTAGACTTGGCTCGATTCGTCGAACTCAACCTCGCCGATATGCACGGCTCCGGCGCCGCGCGGGTAGGTTTCTTGCCACTTCGCCTCGTCGCCCTGCCAATAGTCGGAGGTGACGTCGCTGGCGGCGACATTGAGACCGACCGCATCCATCACGAAGATCTCGCTGAAGAGGCCCGCCGAGGCTTCGCGCTTGGAGCGCAGCAGGTCGGCGGCCTCGGACACGGTGACCTCCTCGATGAGCGGCGCCGAGGCCTTGCCGATCTGGCTCCGCCAGTCGCGGTCGAGCGCCGCAATCCGGTCGCCGTCGAACCCCCGGGTCTCGGCGTTCTGGGCGCGGATCGCAGCGATGATCTCGGGCTTCTCGATGACGACGCGGATCTCGCTGTCGGTCAGCGCCTCCAGCAGCGGCGCGAACTCGTTGGCCGCGGCGGGAGGCCCGGCAAGGGCGGCGATGGCGACAAAGGCGGCGGACGCGGTACGCAGGCAGCTCATGGGGGCTCTCCGATCTCGGGCCGGGAAGCAGCTCCACTCCGCTCGGCCGGGTGGTGTATCGCCCATTTGGCTAGCCGAGCCGGACTACCCCTGAGTTAACGCCGGGCCGTTGGACAGCCCGGGGCCGGCTTGCTATCCGTGGACGCCCATTTGAGACCGAGCCGATGCCCCACACCGTCGCCTTCTTCAGCTACACGCGCGCCGACGACCGAGCCACGGGCGGGCTCCTCTCCGAGATGCGCGCACTCCTCGAGGACCAGGTCTCACGCCGCCTCGGCGAGCCGGTCGAGATCTTCCAGGACACCGACGACATCAAGGGCGGCGACAACTGGCGCGCGCGGCTCGACAGGGCGATCGACGAGGCGACCTATCTCATCCCCGTCATCACCCCGTCCTTTTTCAACTCAAAGCCCTGCCGAGAGGAACTCCAGCGCTTTGTCGACAAGGCCGAGGCCGAGGGGCGCGAGGGGCTGATCCTTCCGATCCACTTCATCGAGTGCCCGATGATCCGCGACGAGGGCTCGGCCGCGAA
>CAYORO010000276.1:0-5062 GCA_964406355.1 uncultured Limibaculum sp. | reverse complement strand
AGTCCGCGAGGTTGAGCTCGGTGGTGGTGCCGGTCTGGATGCAGACGGTGGCGCCATCGAGTTCGGCCGCCGAGCTGACGCCGAGCGAGGTCGGCACCAGGAAGCCCTGGCCGTCATAGTAGTTCACGCCAAGGAAGGTGAAGCCGAGATCCACATCGCGCGACAGCGTCCAGGTGGTGTTGCGCGACAGGAAGTCGATCTCGCCGGAGGCCAGCGCGGTGAAGCGCGTCTTGCCGGTCAGCGAGGTGTAGCGGACCGCCGACGGGTCGCCGAAGATCGCGGCGCCGACAGCCTGGCACATCGCGACGTCGAAGCCCTGCCAGGTGCCCTGGTCGTCGGTGCTGGCAAAGCCGGTCAGGCCGGTGTTGATGCCGCACTGGACGAAGCCTTTGTCCTTGACGGCCTGGAGCGTGTCGGCGGATGCCACGCCGGCGACAAGCACGGCAGCGGCGGCGGCGATGGATGCCGGAGTTTTCATGGTCAACCTCTTCCCTGTGGAGCGCCGGGACGCGACGCTGTCTGGCGCGCGGAATGTCATTGCCTTTGGGGATGTGCCCCATCACGGACGTTGAACAACCCGCGAAAGGCGCGTCAAGGCGCATGCCCGTGAGATTGTGGAATTTCTGGGCGAAATCCGGGCTTGACCGGTCCGGTGCCGGCCCTAGCGTGCCCAAGCCCGCCCAAACTGAGGACGATTGCCCATGAAAGATGCAACGCGCGCGGTCCAGGCCGGCCGAACGCCCGGTCCCGATCCCCGCTTTGTCAATCCGCCCGTCTACCACGCCTCGACGATCCTGTTCGACAACCTGGCCGATCTGGCGGCGTCGCAGCGGACGCGCTCGGGCGACGGTGTCTCCTATGCGGTGCATGGCACGCCGGGCACCTATGCGCTCGAGGCGGCGATTGCGGAGATCGAGGGCGGGTTCCGCACGCGGCTCTGTTCGGCCGGTGCGCAGGCGCTGTCGGGGCCGCTGCTCTCGTTCCTCTCGGCGGGCGACCATCTGCTGATGACCGACAGCTGCTATGGCAACACGCGCGAGCTCTCGACCGGGCTGCTCGCGCGGATGGGCATCGAGACGACCTTCTACGATCCGCTGATCGGGGCGGGGATCCGCGACCTGATCCGCCCCAACACGCGTGTGGTCTACACCGAGAGCCCCGGGAGCCAGACCTTCGAGGTGCAGGACATTCCCGCCATCGCCGAGGTGGCGCATGCCGCAGGCGCCACGGTGATGATGGACAATACCTGGGCCTCGCCGCTCTATTTCGACGCGATCGGGCATGGCGTCGATGTCTCGATCCAGGCGGTGACGAAATATGTCGCAGGCCACGGCGATCTGGTGATGGGCTCGGTGACGACGACCGAGCCGGCCTACGCCACGCTCCAGAAAGGGTGGCAACAGCTCGGCCTCTCGGCGAGCCCGGACGACGCCTATCTCGCGCTGCGTGGGATGCGGACGATGCCGCTCCGCCTCGCGCGGCACTGGGAGACCGGTCTGCGGCTGGCCGAGTGGCTGAAGGGCCGGCCCGAGATCGCCGAGGTGATCCACCCCGCGCTCGAGAGCGATCCCGGCCACACGCTCTGGCGGCGCGACTTCAAGGGGGCGGGCGGGCTCTTCGCCGTGGTGCTTGACGAGGGGCTTTCGGCGCCTGGGCCGGTCGCGGCCTTCATCGACGATCTCGCGCTCTTCGGCATCGGCTTTTCCTGGGGCAGCTACCAGAGCATGATCCTGCCGGCGCGCCCTCGCCGCACGGCGACCGTCTGGCCGCGGCCGGGCCGGGCCAAGGGCCAGCTCGTGCGCATCTATGCGGGCATCGAGGATGCCGACGACCTGATCGCGGACCTTTCCGCCGGACTCGACCGCCTCCGCGGCGGCGTATGACGCAACTGACGACGCCGCGACGGTTTTGCCGTCTGGACAGGCCCCTCGGACCCACCCTAGGCTGACGCCAAAATCAGGGAGGGCCGACCGATGCAAATGTCGGGAGAGCGCGTGATCGCGGCGCCGCGGGCGGAAGTCTGGGCGGCGCTCAACGACCCGGAGGTGCTCAAGGCCTGCATCCCCGGATGCCAGACCATGGAGAAGACCTCGGACACCGGCTTCGAGGCGACCGTCAAGCAGAAGGTCGGCCCGGTGAGCGCGACCTTCAAGGGCGCGGTCGAGCTCACCGACATCGTCGAGGGCGAGAGCTACCGGATCTCGGGCGAGGGCAAGGGCGGCGCCGCGGGCTTTGCCAAGGGCGGCGCGAGCGTGCGGCTCGACGAGGTCGAGGAGGGCACACGGCTTGCCTATGAGGTCGACGCCAAGGTCGGCGGCAAGATCGCCCAGCTCGGCGCCCGGCTGATCGACGGCTTTGCCAAGAAGATGGCCGACCAGTTCTTCGACCGCTTCAAGGCCGAGGTCGAGGGGCCCGGCGAGGCCGCGCCTGCCGATGCGTCGGCGCCCGCCGCCGAGGGGGCCGACGCGACCGACAGCCCCGACGGCACGGCCGAAGGCGCGGGCGAGGACGCCGCGCCCAAGAAATCCTGGTTCAACCGGCTGATCGGCACCTGAGCGCCCGGCAGGCCGACTGGACGACACCGCCGGCACTCCGCGCCACCCGGGGGCCGGCCTTTCCCAGAGGAGGGAACGGATGGCGACGGTATCGATGACCGTGAACGGCAATGACGTCTCGGGCGAGGTCGAGGGGCGCACCCTTCTCGTCGACTTCCTGCGGCAGGGGCTCGGCCTCACCGGCACCCATGTCGGCTGCGACACCTCGCAGTGCGGCGCCTGCGTGGTGATCGTCAACGAGGAGAGCGTCAAGGCGTGCACGGTCTTCGCGCAGGCCTGCGAGGGCGCCGAGGTGACGACGATCGAGGGCCTGGCCAACGAGGACGGCTCGCTCTCGGTGATCCAGCAGGCGTTCCAGGACCACCACGGGCTCCAGTGCGGCTTCTGCACCCCTGGGATGGTGATGTCGGCGGCGGATCTCCTCCAGAAGCATCCGAGCCCGACCGAGCACCAGATCCGCGAATGGCTCGAGGGCAACATTTGCCGCTGTACGGGCTACCACAACATCGTCAAGGCGATCCAGGCCGCCGCCGCGCAGCAGCAGGGAGCCGCGCAGGCCGCCGAGTGACCGGCTGACACAGCACGACAAGATAGGGAGGAGACCATGCCGAAGGATCAGGGGATCGGCGCCAGCTCGAAGCGGCGCGAGGATGTGAGATTCCTGACCGGCCGCGGTCAGTACACCGACGACATCAGCCGCCCGGGCCAGCTCTATTGCCACTTTCTGCGCTCCGAAGTCGCGCATGGCCGGATTACCAAGCTCGAGACCGAGGCTGCGCGGCTGACCGACGGTGTCGTCGCTGTCTACACCGCCAAGGACCTCGAGGCCGTCGGCGGCGTGCCCTGTGGCTGGCAGGTGACCGACCGGCACGGCAACCCGATGAAGGAGCCCAAGCACCCGATCCTCGCCGAGGGCAAGGTGCGCCATGTGGGCGACCCGATCGTCGCGATCATCGCCGAGAGCCTCGAGGTGGCCCATGACGCGGCCGAGGCGGTCGATCTCGAGATCGAGGCGCTGCCGGCGGTGATCGACATGGCCAAGGCGCTCGAGGCGGGTGCCGCGACCGTGCATGACGATCTGTCGGACAATCTCTGCTTCGACTGGGGCTTTGTGGAGGAGAACCGCGAGGCGGTCGACAAGGCGGTCGCCGAGGCGGCCCATGTGACCCGGCTCGAGCTCGTGAACAACCGTTGCGTCGCCAACCCGATGGAGCCGCGCTGTGCCATCGGCGAGTACGACGCGGGTCGCGACGAGTACACGCTCTGGACCACCTCGCAGAACCCCCATGTCACGCGCCTGCTGATGGGGGCCTTCGTGCTCTCGATCCCCGAGCACAAGCTGCGGGTGGTGGCGCCCGATGTGGGCGGCGGCTTCGGCTCGAAGATCTATCACTACGCCGAGGAGGCCTTCGTCACCTGGGCGGCGGCGAAGGTCGGGCGGCCGGTCAAGTGGACCTCGTCGCGCTCGGAGGCGTTCCTCTCCGATGCCCAGGGCCGCGACCATGTGACGACGGTCGAGCTCGCGCTCGATGCCGATCACAACTTCACCGCGCTCCGCTGCCACACGCTGGCGAATATGGGCGCCTATCTCTCGACCTTCGCGCCCTGCATCCCGACCTGGCTGCACGGCACGCTGCTCGCCGGCAACTACAAGACCCCGCTGATCTACACCAACGTCAAGGCGGTCTTCACCAACACCGTGGCGGTCGATGCCTATCGCGGGGCGGGCCGGCCCGAGGCGACCTTCCAGATCGAGCGGGTGATCGACAAGGCGGCACGGGAACTCGGTGTCGACCCGGCGGAGCTGCGGCGCAAGAACTTCATCCAGCCGGACCAGTTCCCCTATCAGACGCCCGTCGCGGTGCAGTACGACATCGGCGACTATGACGCGACGCTGACCAAGGCGCTCGAGGTGGCCGATGCGGCGGGCTTTGCCGCCCGTCGCGCCGAGAGCGAGGCCCGCGGCAAGAAGCGCGGCCTCGGCATCGCCTCCTATATCGAGGCCTGCGGGATCGCGCCGTCGTCGCTCGTCGGCGCGCTCGGGGCGCGCGCGGGGCTCTACGAGGCGGCGACCGTGCGGGTGAACCCGACCGGCTCGGTCTCGGTCTTCACCGGCTCGCACTCCCATGGCCAGGGCCACGAGACGACCTTTGCTCAGGTGGTCGCCGACATGCTCGGCCTCGAGGAAGCCCAGGTCGATATCGTCCATGGCGACACCTCCAAGGTGCCGTTCGGCATGGGCACCTACGGCTCGCGCTCGCTTGCGGTCGGCGGCTCGGCGATCGTGAAATCCATCGAGAAGATCGTCGCCAAGGCCAAGAAGATCGCCGCCCACCTGCTGGAAGCCTCGGAGGCCGACATCCAGTTCGCCGACGGCAAGTTCACCGTGGCCGGCACCGACCGGGCGCTCGCCTGGGGCGACGTGACGCTCGCGGCCTATGTGCCGCACAAATACCCGATCGAGGAGCTCGAGCCCGGCCTCGAGGAGACCTCGTTCTACGACCCGG
>CAYORO010000275.1:0-5070 GCA_964406355.1 uncultured Limibaculum sp. | reverse complement strand
AGGAAGGTCGGCAGCGAAACCCCGAGAAGCGACAGCGTCATGAAGGCGCGCGAGATGATCCCCCGTCGGTTCAGCGCCGTGTAGACCCCCATCGGGATGCCGACCGCGAGCGCGATCAGCGCCGAGACGAGGCTGAGCTCCATGGTGGCCGGGAAGCGCTCGGCGATCAGGTCCGAGACCGGTTGGCGCAGACGGTAGGAAATACCGAACTCGCCCTCCACCGCATTCCCCGCAAAGCGCGCGAACTGGACGAAGAAGGGATCATTGAGCCCGAGACGCTCGGCCAGTGCCACGCGCTCGGCTGCGGTGGTGTCCTGGCCGACCATGTTGTTGATCGGATCGCCCACATAGCGGAACAGCGCGAAAGCGATCAGCGCCACCGTGAGCATCACGAGGACGGACTGCGCCAGCCGTGTGAGGATGAAGAGTGCCATTCTATCGGAAGATAGGGCGGAGCCGAGCCCCGCCCTACCGATCGATCAGGGCATCACCACATTGCGGAAGTCGAGCACGTTGTCCGGCCGCTGGGCGACCTCCACGCCGTCGCGCACACCCCAGGAGAGCGGCTGCTGGTGGATCGGGATATAGCCGTACTCGTCTTTGACGATCTGGAAAACCTCGTCGATATAGGCCTGACGCTTGCCCTGATCCGTCTCGGTCTGGATCAGATGCACCAGCTCGTCGACCTTGGCGTTGGTGTAGTTGCCGAGGTTGAACAGGCCCGTCCCCTTCTCCGGGTCCTGGCTCGCGATCAGGTTGTTGATCACGTTGTGGCTGTCGATCGAGGACGGCGTCCAGCCGAGCAGGTAGAACGAGGTGTCGTACCCGTTCTGGCTCAGCACCTTGGCGAAGTATTTCGACTTCGGCTGCGCGTTGAGATCGACGGTGATGCCGATGCGCGCGAGGAAGCCGACCACGCCCTGGCAGATCCGCTCGTCATTCACATAGCGGTTGTTCGGGCAGTCCATGCTGACCGTGAAGCCGTCCGGATAGCCGGCCTCGGTCAACAGCGCCTTGGCCTTCTCGGCGTCGAACGCATAGGGCGTGTTGAGATCGCCGTTCCACCCGTTGATCTGCGGCGCCACCATCAGGCCCGAGGGGGTCGCCGCGCCGCGCATGATCTTGTCGTTGATCGCATCGAGCGAGATCGCGTGGGCGAAGGCCTGGCGGACGCGGATGTCCTTGAACGGGTTGGTGTCCTCGACGCTCGAATAGAGCAGCGTGTCGCGCGACTGGTCCATGCCGAGGAAGATCGTGCGCGCCTCGGGGCCGGTCAGCGGGCGCACGCCCTCGGCCTCCTCGAGCCGCGCCCAGTCCTGCACCGGCACCGGATAGACGAGATCGACCTGGCCCGAGATCAGCGCCGCCACCCGGGTCGCGGCCTGGCTGATCGGCGTAAACTCGATCTGGGTGATGTTGGTCTTGATCTCGTCATTGCCCCAGTAGTCGGCGTTGCGCTCGAAGACCGACTTGACGTCCGCCTGGCGCTCGACGACGCGGAACGGCCCGGTGCCGTTGGCGTTCTGCGCGGCATAGGTCGCGGTCTCGTCGCCGGCCTGGGGCGAGGTCGCCTCCATGGCGCCGTTCTCGTCGGCCCATTCGCGGTCCATTACATAGAGGAACACCAGCTCCTGCGGCAGGATCGGGTTCGGCGCCGGCGTGCTCACCACGACCTCGTGGTCGCTCACCACCTCGATGTCGGAGATCTTGTTGCCGAAGCTCTTGAGGTCCGAGCCCTCGGTCAGCGAGCGCTTCCAGGTGAAGACGACGTCCTCGGCGGTGAACGGGTTGCCGTTGTGGAAGGTCACGCCCTCGCGCAGCTTGAACCGCCATTTGGTCGGCTCGATGTTCTCCCACTCGGTGGCGAGCGCGGGGATCAGCTGGAGATTGGCGTCGTACATCGCCAGCGGTTCGTAGACGTTGCCGAGATAGCCGAGCGTGAAGGTCTCGTTGAGGCCGTGCGGGTCGAGCGACTGCACATCGCCCTGGAAGGCCCATTTGAAGGTCTCGGCGCTGGCCGGAGCCGCGCTGAGGGCGAGCGCCGCGGCGCCGCAGAGGAGGAGCTTTTTCATGACCGATCCCTGTTGCCTCAGCGCCTCCGATCGGGGCGCCGCTGGTTGCAGCCTAGACGCTATCGCGCGCATTTCGCGTTTGCAACAGCACCCGATCGGGCTGGCGTGCCGCCGGTGGCGCGCTAGGCTCGGCATATGCGACCCGAGGCGCTCCTGCACCCGACCGAGGCGGGGCTCTACTGCCCGGCCGGCGGCTTCCATATCGATCCCGTGCGCCCGGTCGAGCGCGCGCTGGTGACCCACGGCCATGCCGACCATGCCCGCCCCGGCCACGGCGCGGTGCTGGCCACGCGCCGCACGCTCGACGTGATGGCGATCCGCTACGGCGAGGAGCACGCGGGCGCCACCCAGGCGGCCGGCTGGGGCGAGGAGATCCGGATCGGCGACGCGACGGTCTCCTTCCACCCGGCGGGGCATGTGATCGGCTCGGCGCAGATCCGCGTGGTGTCGGGCGGGCTCTCGATTGTGGTGACGGGTGACTACAAGCGCGGGGCGGATCCGGTCTCCGAGCCTTGGGAGCCGGTCCCGGCCGATGTGCTGATCACCGAGGCGACATTTGCGCTGCCGGTCTTCCGGCACCCCGACCCTGCGGGCGAGATCGCAAAACTCCTCACCTCGCTCGCGCAATTCCCCGAGCGGGCGCATCTCGTGGGCGTCTACGCTCTCGGCAAGGCGCAGCGTGTGATCCGGCTGCTGCGCGAGGTGGGCTATGATTGCCCGATCTACATCCACGGTGCGCTGAAGCGGCTCTGCGACTACCACGCCGCCGAGGGCATCGATCTCGGGGTGCTGGAGAGCGCGACGGTCGAGCGCGGCAAGAAGGGCGACTTCGCCGGCGCAGTCGTGCTCGGGCCGCCCTCGGCCTTCGCGGGATCCTGGGCGCGGCGCTTCCCGGAGCCGCTGGTGGCTTTTGCCAGCGGCTGGATGCAGGTGCGGGCGCGGGCCAAGCAGCGCGGCGTCGAGCTGCCGCTCGTGATCTCGGATCATTGCGACTGGAGCGAGCTCACCGCCACGATCACCGAGCTCGCCCCCGCCGAGGTCTGGGTCACCCATGGCCGCGAGGAGGCGCTGGTGCGCTGGTGCGCGCTCGAGGGCGTGCCGGCTCGCCCGCTCAATCTGGTGGGGTATGAGGACGAGGCCGAGGCATGACCGCCCTGCCCCCCGTCCGTCCCCTCGAGAGGGGTGATCTCCCGGCCCTCGTCGCGCTCCTGAACGAGATCATCCGCATCGGCGGCAGCACCGCGCGCGAGACCGAGGTGAGCGAGGCCGATCTCGCCGCCGAGCTCCTCGACGGGGAGGGCCGGATCTCCTGCGTCGTCGCGCTCGCGCCTGATGGTCGGCCCGCCGGCTTCCAGTCGACCGAACGGCACCCCGAGTTGCCGCCCGACTGGGCCGACATCGCGACCTTTGCCCGGCGCACCGACCCCGTGCGCGGCGTCGGCCGTGCGCTCTTCGCCGCCACGCGGGCCCAGCTTGCTGCGCTCGGCATCGCCGCCATCAACGCCGCGATCAGGGCCGACAATGCCTCGGGCCTCGCCTACTACACGCGCATGGGCTTCGAGACCTGGCGCGTTGTGCCCGCGGTTCCGTTGGCCGACGGCAGGCCGGTCGACCGCATCCTCAAGCGCTATCCGCTCCGCTGAGATGCAGCGCTTCGCCGCCCTGCTCGACCGGCTGGTCCTCACGCCCGCGCGCCTCGGCAAGCTGAAGCTGCTCCGCGACTACCTCTCGGCGGCACCGGACCCCGACCGCGGCTATGCGATCGCGGCGATCACCCGCGACCTCGAGGTCGCCTCGGTCAAGCCCGCGATGCTCCGGGCCCTGGTCGCCGAGCGGATCGACCCGGTGCTCTTCGAGCTGTCCTACGATTATGTGGGCGACCTGGCGGAGACGATCTCGCTCGTCTGGGGGGCGCCGCGGCCAACCAACCAGGACCTCTCTCTCGGCACGGTGGTCGAGACGCTGCAGCGGCTCTCGCGCCAGTCGGCACCCAAACAGGTCGAGGCCTGGCTCGACACGCTGGAGCCCTCGGCGCGCTACGCCCTCATCAAGCTCGTGACCGGGGGGCTGCGCGTCGGCGTCTCGGCGCGGCTCGCCAAGCAGGCGCTGGCGGACTGGGGCGGCGTCGAGGTGACCGAGATCGAGGAGCTCTGGCACGGCCTCGCGCCGCCCTACATCGGGCTCTTCGCCTGGCTCGAGGGACGCAGCCCGAAACCCCGCAACTCGGCCCGCGCGCTCTTCCGCCCCGTGATGCTCGCCAACCCCGTGGAGGAGGGCGACCTCGACCGGCTCGCCCCCGCCGACTACCTCGCCGAGTGGAAGTGGGACGGCATCCGCGTGCAGGCGAGCTCCGAGAGTGGCACGCGGCGCCTCTATTCCCGCACGGGCGACGATATCTCCGGCGCCTTCCCCGATCTCGTCGAGGCGCTGGCCTTCGAGGGCACGATCGACGGCGAGCTTCTGGTGATGCGCCCGGGGGCGGCGATCGGCACGCCCGAGCGGGTCGGCACATTCTCCGAGCTCCAGCAGCGGCTCAACCGCAAGACCGTCTCGGCCAGGCTGCTCGGCACGCATCCGGTGTTCCTGCGCGCCTATGATCTCCTCGCGGCGGATGCGGAGGATCTCCGGCCGATGCCCTTCGAGGCGCGCCGCGCCCGGCTCGAGCGGCTGGTGGCGGGGCTCGACCCTGACCGCGTCGACTGCTCGGCGCTGATCCCGTTCGGGAGCTGGGAGGAGGTGGCGCGCCTGCGCGAGGCTCCGCCACACCCGGTGATCGAGGGCGTGATGCTGAAGCGCCGCGACAGCGCCTATGTGCCGGGGCGGCCCAAGGGTCCGTGGTTCAAATGGAAGAAAGACCCCCATGTGATCGACGCCGTGCTGATGTATGCCCAGCGCGGGCACGGCAAGCGCAGCTCGTTCTACTCGGACTACACCTTCGGCGTCTGGGCCGAGTACGGCGCGCTGGTCCCGCTCGGCAAGGCGTATTTAGGGATCAACC
>CAYORO010000274.1:0-5070 GCA_964406355.1 uncultured Limibaculum sp. | reverse complement strand
CCGAAGAGGCCGAAGCGCCCCTGCTCGTCGGGGCCGGTGCGGAAGCTGTTGGGGGGCGTCTCGTTCATGGCGGCTCTCCTTTGCTCCGGTCCTAGCCGGCCCCATCGGGCGCGTCGAGGGGCAGCTCTGCCGCTGCGGCGCCGGCGCGCCCGGCGAGCCCGAGCGCAGGCAGGGCCGCGAAGAGGCCGAGGAGCAGGAAGGGCAGAAGGTGCTTCTCGAACTCATAGTAGCCGTCGGCCAGCACCACGAAGATCGGCGCAAGGGTCGGCGGCAGGAGAAACGCCGCCGCGAGCCAACGGCCCCGGAGGAGTGCGAGGCCGAGCCCCACCGCCACGGCCGCGAACAGCCATCCGGCATGCGCGAGCACCGCCGAGGCCGGCTGCGGCAGCCGGTGCGCCAAGAGATAGGCGAGGCGATAGTCGGCCCGGAGCGCGGTCAGGCAGGCCTGCGCTGCCAGCCTGAGCCCGAGCCCGGGGCGCGCGAGGAGCCCGCCGATCTGGCGCGCGGCCGATCCCTCTGCGGCGATCGCCACCCGGCGCTGCGGATCCATCTGCCGGAGCCGCGGATAGACGCCTGCGGTGAGGGCTGCCGTTGCCTCGGCCGAGAGCCCTGCGCGGCGGGCGGCCTCGGGGTCGAGCCGGGACGGCGCCTCGGCGAGGCGGTCGTGGAACATGCGCGCCTCCCAGCCCGAGACACCGGCGAGCGTGTAGGGGATCGCGGTCATCACCCGGTTGGTCGCGTTGAGCTCGCCATATCGGATCTGGTTGCGAACGAGGCCGACCGCGACGACGGCGACCAGGATCCCGACCACCACCCATCGCCAGATCGGCCAGCCGCCCGCCAGGATCGCGGCCGAGGCCGGCATCACCACCAGCAGGAGCGAGGGTTTTGCATAGACCATGGCGGCGGTGACGGCGGCGAACGCCACGGTCCCCCAAGGAGCATGGCGCGCATGGAGTGCGGCCGCCGTCCAGAGCGGCAGGAGCGCGATCGCCGCCGCCTCCTCGTAGAGCGAGCGGAAATAGCCGAGCGTGAGCGGGCAGAGCAGAACCGCCGCCAGCACCGCTGCCGCCACCCAGCGGAGCGCGCCCGACAGGCTCGCCAGCAGCGCCGCCGCCCCGGCCGCATAGATCAGGTGGTAGACGGCCGTGAGCGCGTCAAGCGAGACGCGCTCGGCGCCGCCGAGCCGCGCCACCACCCCGATCACGAGCGCGATCAGGCCGGCCAGGCTGTCCGGCACCACGCGCCAGAACCGCGCTGCCTCGGATGGCATCATCGGATAGCTCTCGGCGATCCCGACGCCGGCGCCGAGCCCAGGAAGCCGCCGGGGCACCAGCGCCTTGTCGAGCACGCGGAACCCGTCGCCATTGTCGAGGAGCCCGATGCCCAGCACCTCGATCTGTAGCCAGGCGGCCGTCAGGGCCCAGAGCACCAGGCCGAGCCCGACCGCCGCGAGCGTCGCCGCCCGCTCCGGACCCCGCCATATCCGGGACCGGACGGGCAGGCCGGAGCCGGTCACGCGCGCTCGACCCCGGCGGGGGCGGCATTGGCGGCCGCGATGAAGGCGCGGACGAGGGCGGGGTCCTTCACGCCCGGCGCCCGCTCGACGCCCGAGGAGACGTCGAGCTCGGTCGCACCGGTGACCCTGACCGCCTCGGCGAGCGTCTCGGGCCGCAGCCCGCCCGCGAGCATCCAGGGGCCGGCCCACTGCCGGCCGGCCAACAGCCCCCAGTCGAAGGCCGCTGCGTTGCCGCCCGGCCGGGTCGCGCCCTTGGGGGGCTTGGCGTCGACGAGCAGGCGGTCGGCCACCCCCTCATAGCTCGCCAGCGCGGGGAGGTCCTCGGCGCCCGCGATGCCGACGGCCTTCATCACCGGGAGCCCGGTGCGTGCCCTGACCTCGGCCACCCGGGCCGGGCTCTCGCGGCCATGGAGCTGGATCAGGTCGACCGGGATCCGCGCCACCCGGTCGAGCAGCGCATCGTCCGGGTCGACGACGAGGCCCACCCGCGTCACGCCGGCCGGCACTGCCGCGGCCAGCGGGGCGGCATCCTCGGGCGCGAGGCTTCGCGGCGAGGGCGGGAAGACCACGAACCCCACATAGGCCGCCCCGGCCGCGATCGCCGCCGCGAGGCCCTCTGGCTCGGTGATGCCGCAGATCTTGACCTTCATGGCAGGCGCGTCCGATCTCAGCGCCGGCCGGGGTCGGGCAGGCGCGGCAGGCTGGTCTCGCCCTCGCCGAGGCCCGTCGAGAGGCGCTTGATCTCGCGCCTCAGCCGCCCGAGCTCGCGCCCGCGCTCCTCGACCAGCCGGCGATGGCGTGCCTCGCGCACCCATTCCATCAGCTGGCCGATCAGGATGCCCGCTACGATCGCCGTGAGAATGACAAAGGTGAGCGGCACGCCCTCGAGCCGGGTCGCGGTCAGCCCGATCTCAGGTGGCAGGAGATGCAGGTCGACCGGCGCCATGTTGGCCACGCCCACCACCACGAGCCCGAAGCCGAGGAGGGTGAGAAACAGGAGCTTGATCATCCGCATGGCCCGTGGCCCCCGTCTCAGCCCCCGCCGGGCGTCGCTCAGTCGGCGTTCATCCGCTCGCGGAGCTCCTTGCCCGCCTTGAAGAACGGCACCGTCTTCTCGGGCACCGAGACCGCCTCTCCGGTGCGCGGGTTGCGCCCGACCCGCGCGTCGCGGATCTTGACCGAGAAGGCGCCGAAGCCGCGCAGCTCGACCCGGTCGCCCCGCGCGAGCGCCTCGGTGATCTCCTCGAACACGGTCGAGACGATCCGCTCCACATCGCGCTGGTAGAGATCCGGATATTCCTCGGCGATCTGCTGCACGAGCTCCGACTTGATCATGGGGTCCCTCGCTGTCCCGCGCAAATCCCTGACCGGGATCGCATTTTTAGTTTTCGAGACCCTCGCATGCAGCGACGCGCGGGTCAACGCCGGGGACTAGCCGGTGTAGAGCGCGAGGAGGCGCGGCCCGGGCCCGAGCTGGACCGGAGCGGGCAGGTGACCCTCCACGCGGTCCATGAACCGGTCGAGGCCGAAGGGCAGCCGGTCGCGCTTGGCCTTGTAGTCGCGCACCGGCAGGCTTTCCGCGATCTCATGGGTGGTCTCGAGCCAGGCGCGGGCGGTCTCCTCGTCGCCGATCTCGTCGACGAGGCCGAGCGCCATCCCCTGGTGGCCGGTGAAGACGCGCCCGTCGGTCACGGTGGTCAGTGCCGTGCCGTCGAGCCCCCGGCGCTCGCCGACGATGCCCTGGAACCATTCGAAGCTGTCGAGGATCAGCGCCTCGAGGGCGGCGATCGCCTCGGGGCTCGTGGGCGTGGTGGGGTTGGGTGCGGCCTTGAGCGGCGCCGACTTCACCTCGAGGATGTCGACCCCGATGCTGTCGAGCAGCCCCGTCACGTTGGGGATCTGCGAGATCACGCCGATCGAGCCCGTGATCGTGTTGCGCCGGGCGATGATGTGGTCGGCCCCGATCGCCGCCGCATAGCCGCCCGAGGCCGCGATCTCGCCGAGGACGGCGACCACGGGCTTCTTCTCGGCCACCTCGCGCAGCGCCTCGAAAAGCGCCTCGGAGCCCACCACCGTGCCGCCCGGGCTCGAGATCCGCACGACGAGCGCCTTGGCCCGGTCGGCGTCGCGCACGCGCCGGATCGCCTCGAGCCGCTTGCGGTCGCTCGCGATGACGCCGTTGATGTCGACCCGCGCAACGTGATCGCCCCTGGCCTCCTTGCGCCCGAAGCCGAAATCCGAGGGCCGCGGCACCAGCAGAAGGATCACCGCCAGGACCGCGATGATCGCGACGGTGCGCCAGAGCGCGAGGCGGTTCCTCAGGCGGCGGCGCTCGATGATGCTCTCGGCTTGGGTGGCCATGGGCGTCTCCGGGTTTTCCTGTGATGCCAAGGGGTAGGGCGCCCCCCCGCCGCTGGCAAGCCCACCTGATATAGGGCGTTACCCGCGCAGGCGGCGCCGCTCACAACCTAAGTGCGAATGATTGAACGAGTTCCATCCCGGTCCCGATGAGGTTGATCAGTCGAGCCACGATCACCGTCGAGATGTTGTCCCGCATTACCTTGCCGAACGCAGCATCGGATGCTCGCTCATATCGGTAGAGGATGACGAAGAGACAAGTTATGTCCGTCGCATTGAAAAAATCGAGGGCGACGGAGATATAGTCTTGGCGGCTTGGAAGGGTTTGGCTGCCGAGATTTGCGATAACAGATGTGGTCACGCCGGGAAGCGCAACCACCAAAGACAGCGTCACCGATCTCGGGAACCGTCAGTCGCCGCTGCGGCGGATCTCGTTCGTTGCGGTAAACGCGACGATCGCACCAACAACCGCGGCACCCGCGGCAGGCCAGAGCGACGGCACCGCCGCAAGCGCGGCAGCCGCCGATCCAAGTGCTGCGACGAGGCTGTTGCCGATAACGCCGATCCGCGAAAGTCTCCGCTTCATGTCGTGTTGCTCCCTTCAGGGGCCGCGGCGCCATACAACTCATGACGGGCAAGCAATCGGAGCACAAGCGGATCATCGGGAAGCGCGCTCTCCGGCGCACTCCCCGTTTGCCCAGACGCGGCGGTCACTCGTCGCCGCGGTTGCGCAGCGCTGCACCCAGGATGTCGCCGAGCGAGGCGCCCGAGTCGGACGAGCCGTACTGTTCGACAGCCTCCTTCTCCTCGTCCATCTCGCGGGCCTTGATCGAGAGGCCGATGCGCCGGGCCTGCTTGTCGAGGCTGATCACCTTGGCGTCGAGCCGGTCGCCGACCGAGAAGCGGTCCGGCCGCTGGTCCTGCCGGTCGCGCGCGAGATCGGAGCGGCGGATAAACGACTTCATGCCGTCGACCTCCACCTCGATGCCGCCATCCTCGATCGCAGTCACGGCGCAGGTGACGATCGAGCCGCGCTTGACGCCCTTGGTCGCCTCGGCGAACGGGTCGCCGCCGACCTGCTTGATGCCGAGCGAGATCCGCTCCTTCTCGATATCCACATCGAGCACCTGGGCATGGACCATGTCGCCCTTGGTGTAGTCCTGGATCGCGTCCTCGCCGGAGCGGTTCCAGTC
>CAYORO010000273.1:0-5094 GCA_964406355.1 uncultured Limibaculum sp. | reverse complement strand
GCGGATCACCTTGCCGCCGCCGAACTTCACCTCCTCGCCATAGGTGGTGTGGTCGTGCTCGACCTCGATCACGAGCTCGGTGTCGGCAAGGCGGAGCCGGTCGCCGGTGGTCGGGCCATACATCGCGGCATAGGCGGGGCGGGAGATCATGCGGGGCATTTTTGGGCTCCTCAGGGGTCCTGCTCTGGCGTGTGGTCGGGGGCGCTATTCGGGGCGCGTTCGGCGGCGCCTTCGGAGGCGCGCTGCTTCTGGCGGTGGAGGGCGGCGGCGGGGGCGAGGAAGAGCATGATCTTCCAGGCGGAGAAGCCGCGGTCGAACTCGGTCTGCGCATCGCCGAGGCCGAGTGTGCCTGCGGCCTGCGCGCCGATCCAGATGACCGCGGCGCCGAGCGCACAGGCCACGGCAGAACTCATCAGGATCGGATAGCGCAGCGCCACCCGGTCCATCACCAGCCGTGGCACGAACCACCCGATCGCCAGCGTCACCACGATGAACACTCCGAGGATCATCGGCCCGTTTCCGCCCCCGTGAACTTGTAACTGGGCTGCATGGATGGTTGCGTCTTGATTAAAGCAACTGATTCTAAAACCATTTCTTGGTTTATTACATAATTCAAGGCGCTAAACGATTTACATTGAAATTATTGATTATTCGGCATTCCAGAAGATATGTGAATAAATTGTATTATAGATGCAATAATTGGAAAGCTTGCGATTATAAACATTAGTTGCCAAAGGTGTGTTAGTTGCCAAAGGTGTGTTCGAGATTTATTGATCTCATCAAATTTCCGCTCCCCTAAATTCAGATATATTTGCCAACCTGAGGTTTTCACTATCTCTGCATCAGAGAGTGGCGTTGTTGATTGGATTACTTTTTCTCGAACTGTAGAGTTCTCGGGAAATATTTTTGCTTCTATGATTCTTATATAACCGCCGATGAGAACCACAATACTCAGCGTCCCAAAGTAGTACTTCATGCCGGCAAAGGTAACCGCTATCGGAAGCACTGCCAGAATAAACCATATTGCTGGAGATTCAAAACTAATTTGATTTGAATAGCCTGGAATATATCCAGCAAACAGTAATATTACAAGAAATATCACAACAACTGCCGTCCTGTCAAAAATCTTTTCCATGTTGGACAGGTGATGCTGCATTTCTTCGCGTAGGGATTTGTGTTCTTGCAAAAACAATTGAAAGCACTGAGAATTCAAATCGCTGGGCTCGGAGTTTTCATTCATTTTTGCAAATCCCCCATGACCTTCTGATTGAAGCCGAAGATGCGGCGGGCGCCGGCATAGGAGACGAGGGTCACGTCGCGCGACTGCCCGGGCTCGAACCGCACCGCGGTGCCGGCGGGGATGTCGAGGCGCATGCCGCGCGCGGCTTCCCGGTCGAAGGAGAGGCCATCGTTGGTCTCGTAGAAGTGGTAATGACTGCCCACCTGCACTGGCCGGTCGCCGGTGTTGGCCACCGTCAGCGTCACCGTCTCGCGGCCCGCATTGAGCTCGATTTCGCCCTCTGCACAGATCACCTCGCCCGGGATCATGCCTGCCCTCCCCTGCTGTCTCCGCCGCCCGTTCCGTCGCCCGTTCCGCCGCCCGTTCCGCCGCCCGTGTCGTCCTCGTCCTCGCCGTAGCGCCAGACGATATAGGCCGCGGCCAGGCAGCCCCCGACGAGGATCGGCCGGATCGACAGCTCGTCGCCCCGGAACTGCCCGAGCCAGAGCAGCCCGATCGTCAGCGGCAGCCCGAACGCCACCTTGGCCGACCAGTAGAGCGCCCGGCTCCGGTCCGGGAAGAGGCGCCGCATCAGGCTCTCGAACCCCTCGATGAGGAAGACGAGCGCAGCGGCGGCGATCCCCTGCCAGAGCGTGCCGGACATCGGCGCTACCGGATCGGCTCGTGGACGGTGACGAGCTTGGTCCCGTCGGGGAAGGTCGCCTCTACCTGCACGTCGTGGATCATCTCCGGCACCCCGTCCATGCATTGCGCGCGGGTGAGGACATGGGCGCCCGCCTCCATCAGATCGGCGACGGAGCGCCCGTCGCGCGCGCCTTCGACGACGAAATCGGTGATCAGCGCGATCGCCTCGGGGTGGTTGAGCTTGACGCCGCGGGCGAGGCGCCTGCGGGCGACCTCGGCGGCCATGGCGACCAGGAGCTTGTCCTTCTCGCGGGGGGTGAGCTTCATGGGGCGACCTCAGCAGGACCAGACGGCGGGGATGGGCCCGAAGCGCCCGACGAGCGGCGCGAGGATGGCGCGGAGCGCGCGCGCATCGGGCGCGAGGAGGCGGATGACGAGCCGCTCGCCGAGCGCCGAGGCGCCTGCGGTGGCCGGGAGCGCGGTGCGCAGGGCTGTGAGGCGGTCGGCGGCGTCCGCGCCCACGTAAAGGAGCGTCGCGGCAGCGCGGTGGCCGGCGAAGACGCCGGGCCGGGCGGCGATGTCGGCGACGGGGCCGGAGAGGCGGAGCGTGTCGGCATGGAGGAGGCGGCCCGCGCGCGTGACGCGCCAGCGGTCGATCAGGTGGCCCGAGCGCACAGTCTCGCCCATCGCGGCGCGGCCGAGCACCACCGCCTCGAGCGCGAGGAGGCGGGTATCCGGGGCCATCTCGACCTCGAGGCTGCGCTCGAGCCGGCCACCGTCGAAGAGGATCGTCTCCTGGGGGAGCCAACGGAGCGTGGCGCCCCGGGCGAGGGTCAGGCGGGTGGTGACCCGCGCCTCGCCCCCGGCGGCGCGGTAAATCCGCTCGGCCGCCTGGGTGGTGACGGTGAGCTCGGCGCCGGCCTCCGCCTCGGCGGTCCAGGAGATCCGGTCGCCGCCCGTCAGCCCGCCGGAGGTGTTGATCAGCACCGCCTGGGGGGCGCCAGGCGCCCGCGGCAGCAGGCATTTCGCGCAGCCCTCGTGGCGGAGCCGCGCCAGACGCGAGCGCCCGCCCGCCACGCGCACCGCGACCGCCGCCGCACCGCGCGCCCGCGGGAGGGTCTCAGACCGACAGGCGCCGTCGAACATCGCTCTCGACCATCTCGTCCCGTGTCCCCTCGAGCACGATCTCGCCCCGGTCCATCACCGCGAACCGGTCCGCGAGGTCGCGCGCGAACTCGAAGTATTGCTCGACCAGCAGGATGGCCATGTCGCCGCGTGCCCGCAAGCGCTCGATGGCGCGGCCGATATCCTTGATGATCGAGGGCTGGATGCCCTCGGTCGGCTCGTCGAGCAGCAGGAGCCGCGGGCGGGTGACCAGCGCGCGCCCGATCGCGAGCTGCTGCTGCTGACCGCCCGAGAGATCGCCGCCGCGGCGCTTCAGCATGGTGGAGAGGACGGGGAAGAGCTCGAAGATCTCGTCCGGGACGGTCCGCTCGGCGCGCGGCAGGCCGGCAAACCCTGTCTCGAGGTTTTCGCGCACAGTGAGGAGGGGGAAGATCTCGCGCCCCTGCGGCACGAAGGCGAGCCCGGCGCGGGCGCGGTCATAGGGCGGGAGGCGGGTCACGTCGCGCCCCTCGATCACGATCCGCCCGGCCGAGATCGCCTGGTGCCCCACGATCGCGCGCATCAGCGAGGTCTTGCCGACGCCGTTGCGCCCGAGGACCGCGGTCACCTCCCCCTTGGCGGCGGTGATCGAGATCCCGCGCAACGCCTCTGCCGCGCCATAGGCGAGCGACACGCCTTCGACCGTGAGCGCGCGCGCCGCGATGCCGAGGCTAGCGTCCAAGATAGACCTCCACGACGCGGGGGTCGGCCGAGACATGGTCGATCGAGCCCTCGGCGAGCACCGAGCCCTCATGGAGCACGGTGACCTTGACCCCGAGGGCGCGGACGAACTCCATATCGTGCTCGACCACGATCACCGAGTGCTCGCCGGCGATCTCCCCCAGCAGATCGGCGGTCTCCATGGTCTCGGCATCGGTCATGCCGGCGGCGGGTTCGTCGATCAGCAAGAGCTTCGGGTCCTGAGCCAGCAGCATGCCGATCTCGAGCCACTGCTTCTGGCCGTGGGAGAGGCTGCCCGCCAGCGCGTCGCGCCGATGGCCGAGGCGGATGCGCTGAAGGAGCGCGTCGACGCGCCCGCGCTCGGGGGAGGTGAGCCGCGCCAGCAGCGTCTCGAACACCCCGCGCTTGCCGGCGAGCGCCAGCAGCAGGTTCTCCTCGACCGTCAGCGTCTCGAAGACGGTCGGCTTCTGGAACTTCCGCCCGATCCCGAGCGTCGCGATCTCGGTCTCGTCGAGGCGCGTCAGGTCGTGCTCGCCGTCGAAGAGCGCGTCGCCCGCGTCGGGGCGCGTCTTGCCGGTGACGATGTCCATCATCGTCGTCTTGCCCGCGCCGTTCGGCCCGATGATCGCGCGCATCTCGCCCGCCGAGAGCACGAGAGAGAGCGCGTTGATCGCCCTGAACCCGTCGAACGACACCGAGACACCGTCGAGATAGAGGATCGAACCCTTCGCCGCGCGCACCATCCCCCTACTCCGCTGCCTGGGTCTCGGCCGCCGGCCGCGGTCGGGGCCGGCGGAGCGCGCCGAGGGCGCCGGCCACCCCCTTGGGCAAGAGGATCGTCACCAGCACGAAGAGCCCGCCGAGGGCGAAGAGCCAGAGCTCCGGCGCGAGCGTGGTGAACCAGGTCTCGAGCGCGTTGACGCCGACCGCCCCGATCGCCGCACCTGCCAGCGTGCCCCGTCCGCCGACCGCGACCCAGATGACGATCTCGATCGAGTTGGCCGGGGAGAACTCGCCCGGATTGATGATCCCGACCTGCGGCACATAGAGCGCGCCGGCCACGCCCGCCATCATCGCCGAGACGGTGAAGACGAAGAGCTTGTAGCGCTCGACCCGGTAGCCGAGAAACCGCGCCCGCGCCTCGGCGTCGCGCACAGCGATCAGCACGCGCCCCGCGCGCGAGGCGGTGATCGCGCGGCAGAGCGCGAAGCCGAGCCCGAGCGCCAGCGCCGAGAGGACGAAGAGCCCGGCCCGCGTCTCGTCGGACTGGAGGTCGAAGCCGAGCACGTCCTTGAAGTCGGTCAGCCCGTTGTTGCCGCCGAAGCCCATATCGTTGCGGAAGAAGGCGAGCATCAGCGCATAGGTCATCGCCTGGGTGATGATCG
>CAYORO010000272.1:0-5115 GCA_964406355.1 uncultured Limibaculum sp. | reverse complement strand
AATGCGTCGGGATCGTCTCGGAGAGCACGTTGATCTCCATCCCGCGGAACGGCTCCGCCGCATCGATGAACCACTGCATCTCGGCGATCTGCTCGTCGCGCGTCAGCGTCGAGGGCTGGAACTCCTCGTCGATCCAGCGCTCGGCGGCGGCGATGTCGGCCTCGGCGGGCGTGCCGAGGGCGAATGCGAGGGCGAGCGCGGAGGCGCCCCAAAGGCTCCGTGTCATGATGTCCTCCCCAGGTCTCAGTCGCGGGCGTTCGTGCCGTCTTACGACCCTGCGCGACTATCCGCCCCGGCGCCTGCCAGCGTCAACGGAAAACGCCCGGCCCCTTCGCTGACGGTTTCGACCGACACCCGCCATGGCCCGGGCCGAGCGGTACACAAAATGGAACGGATTTCCGCTTTGTGACGATCATCGCTTGTCGAGGCCGATGGATGAGCGCTTTCTTACGCAAGGGAAGCGGGCAGTGGAAACTTTCGTGCGTGAAGGAAACGTCATGAGAACATATCTTTCAGGAGCGCTGGCCGCGCTCGCCACATCCCTTGGCCTTGCCCTGATGCCGCCTGCCGCCTCGGCCCAGAATTTCCAGGTGGGCCACTTCAACAACGGAAATGACACACCGCTCCGGTTCGCCTGCGAGGGGCTGCCGAGCCATGCCGAGCTCACCTCGGTGCTGTCGGGCGTGGTCGGGCCAGGCAACACAGGGCTGGCCAACGACATGTGGGCGACCATCGTCAATGCCGACGGCATCGTTTGCGCGGTGACGTTCTCTGGCGTTAACCGTCAGTCGCAATGGGGTGCCAGCCGCGTCATCTCGGCGCAAAAGGCGACCACGGCCAACTCGCTGAGCCTCTCGGCCGGCGAGGGAGGCGTCTTCAACGGCCTCGCGCTCTCCACCGGCAATCTCTGGGCGGCGACGCAGCCGGGCGGCAGCCTGTTCGGGCTGCAGTTCAGCAACCCGGTCGATCCTGCGGTGGCATATCGCGGCCCGGCCCGGCTCTTCGGGCGCAGAGCCGATCCCATGGTCGGCCGGCGGGTCGGCGGCGTCAACGTCTTCGGCGGCGGCCTCGCTCTCTACAACGAGAACGGCGAGCGCATCGGCGCAGTCGGGCTCAGCGGCGACACCTCGTGCTCGGACCACATCCAGGCCTGGAAGGTGCGCGACGGGCTCGGGCTCGACTTCGTGCCGAGTGGCGTGTCGGCGACCGGCGACGATAACATCGTCTTCGATCTCGACGCTGACGGGCTGAGCGCCGGCGGCTTCGGCCATCCGACCTGCCTCGACGCAGCGGCAGAGATCGACGCGGCCAACGCACTTCCGATCGACTTCCCCCTCGGCAACTGAGCGGCCGGTCGCCAACTGCCCTGTGGCAGCGCCCCGGCGCTGTCGCATCCTGCGTTGCGGATCCTCGGTCGACGCACCATTTCGCCAAGTGTCGGCAGGGAGAGACACGAATGGCTTGGCCCCAGATCACGGTCGCGGCGCTCCTCGTGCTCTCCACGGCCCTCAATGCCCTGCCGAACCCCGGGCGCCGCGAGACCCGCTCGGTCTGGATCCACCTCGCTGCCGCCGCGCTGATGCTGTGGCTGCTCTGGGCGGGCGGGTTCTTCGCCCCGCTCGCCGAGGCGATGGCGGGCGCGGCGCACTGGGCCACCGCCTGGCCGCAGCTCGTCTTCCTCGGCGTCCTGAGTCTCAGCCTCGCCCGCTCGGCCTGGCTTCACGGGCAGCCACAGCGCCATCTGCGATGGCGCGTCTTCCTCTCCGGCGGACTGCTCGTCGCGCTCCTGCTGGTCGGCGGCTTTTTCCCCGCGATCGCCTGACCGCGGGCTACTTCCATCCGGAGGTCCGCCGGTCACCGTTGCTGACGGCGCAAGATCCCCTTTCGCACGACGGTCTTTGTTGCCGGCGCCGCGGATCCCAACTCGGAACCGTCACGGTCGCACCCACCGTGTCTCAACGAAAGGGCAACCAGCATGGACTATCGCCTCGCAGGCAAGCGCGTTCTCGTTACGGGATCTTCCAAGGGCATCGGGCGTGCCGCAGCCCGGCTCTTCGCCGCCGAAGGCGCCGAGGTGATCCTGCACGGGCGGAGCGAGGCCTCGCTCGCCGAGGCCCGGGCCGAGATCCCGGGCGCAACCTGGGTGACGGGCGATCTCTCCACCGAGGCTGGCGCTGACGCGTTGATCGCCGGCGTCGAGGCCATTGGCCCCGTGGACATCCTAGTCAACAATGCGGGCATCTTCGAGCCGAAGGATTTCTTCGCCACCCCCTATGCCGACTGGGAGCGCTTCTTTCGCACCAATCTGATGTCTGGCGTCTGGCTCGCACGGGCGCTGATGCCGGGGATGCTTGAACGCAATTGGGGCCGGGTGCTCTTCGTCGCGAGCGAGAGCGCGATCAATGTCCCAGTCGAGATGATCCACTATGGCATGACCAAAACCGCGCAGCTCGCCGTCTCTCGCGGGCTCGCCGAGCGCACCAAGGGCACGGCGGTGACGGTGAATGCCGTTCTGCCGGGGCCCACCATGTCGGACGGCGTGGACACCTTTCTCGGGGATTTCGCGACCCGCGAGGGGGTCAGCCGGACCGAGTTCGAGCGCGAGATCTTCTTCCGCGAGGCACGGCCCACCTCCCTGATCCAGCGCTTCTCCGACCCCGAGGAGGTGGCGCAGATGATCGTCTATCTCGGCTCGCCGCTCTCGAGCGCCACCAACGGCGCGGCACTCCGGGTCGATGGCGGGGTGGTCAAGTCCGCCTTCTGAGCGCGCTCAGCTGCGGAAGACGAGGGTGCGTGCCTGCACCGGATGCTCAAAGGCGCGGCCCTCACGGCGGTGCGCCCGCCATTCGCGCTTGACGCGCAGCCACCAGAACATCTGGGCGTCGGCATCGGCCACCAGCATCTGGCGCGGCTTGTGCTTCAGCCCCTCGTTTTGCTTGAGGATGATGTCGCCGTCCTGGCCGAGGAACCGCCGGCCGAAGCTGCGCACCAGCGGCGCCAGCCAGTCGAGCCCCTTCATCGTCCACCAGAGCGCCTGGACCATCTGGGTTCGGTGCCGGTCGATCGGCGTGATCGCGAGGAGGTTGAGGATCGAGTGCCGCTCGCCCCAGATGCGCTCGATCCGGAAGCCGGGCAGGCGCAGCGTGATCTCGGTGCGCACCTCGCGGCCGAGCAGGCGATGCGCCGGCGTCAGCTTGGCGATCTTGTGCTCGGCCATGCGCCAGCCGAGCTCGGCGGGCTCAAAACGCTTCTCCTTGCGCCGGAGCGTGGTCTCGTCGCGCTTCATCCACCAGGCCGAATGCACGAAGGCGATATGCGCGGGGTCCATCATCCCGAAGGCCGCGTTGTCGAAATCGGTCTCGTAGGTCAGCGCGATGTCGGCCTGGGGCGCGCGCTCGCCCACATCGGGGAAGGTCCAGGGCTCGGGCGGCGTCGCGTCCCCCGGCACCTCCGGGTCGGCGAGGTAGATCCAGATCAGCCCCTGGCGCTCGGCGACCGGCCAGGCCCCGCAGCGGATCTTTGAGACATCGATCCCCTGCGCCTCGGTGAGCGAGGGGATCAGCGTGCAGCGTCCGTCGCCCCCGAAGCGCCAGCCGTGATAGGCGCAGCCCACCGTCTCGCCGTCGAAGCGCCCGAAGCGGAGCGGGATCCCGCGATGGGGGCAGAGGTCGCGAATGGCGAAGACCGTGCCGTCGGTGCGCCGCGCAAAAAGGATCGGCTCACCGAAGAAGGTGCGCGCGGCCATCTGCCCCCGCTTCAGGCTCCGCGAGCCCATCGCCACATGCCAGACGCCGCGGACATAGGGATCGTCCTCGGTCGGCTGGGCGGTCGGGTTCTCCTCGGTGATCGGCGGCAGGTCTGCGCTCATCGGGGCCTCCGTGTGATCGCCCCGGCATAGACCATGCGCTGTTTGGTTGACAGCCCGGGACCCCAGCGTCACCTCTTCCAGCAAACGGAGGGCGCCATGGCAGACACGGACAACCCCGTCGACCTCGCGATCATCGGCGGCGGCGTGAATGGCTGCGGCATCGCCCGCGACGCGGCGGGGCGGGGGCTCTCGGTCGCGCTCTTCGAGCGGGACGATCTCGGCCAGCACACCTCCTCGGCCTCGACCAAGCTCTTCCACGGGGGGCTGCGGTATCTTGAGCACTATGCCTTTCGGCTGGTGCGCGAGAGCCTGATCGAGCGCGAGGTGCTGATCCGCGCGATGCCGCATATCTCATGGCCGCTGCGCTTCGTGCTGCCGCATCACAAGGGGCTGCGGCCGGCCTGGCTGTTGCGGCTCGGGCTCTTCATCTACGACCATCTGGGCGGGCGCGAGATCCTGCCCGGCACGCGCACGCTCGATCTGCGCCGCGATCCGACCGGGCAGCCGCTCCGCGACACCTTCCGCCGTGGCTTCGAGTATTCCGATGCCTGGGTGCAGGACAGCCAGCTCGTGGTGCTCAACGCGCGCGACGCGGCCGATCGGGGCGCCGCGATCCACCCCCGCACGCGCGTCGAGCGCGCTGAGCGCGACGGCGGTCTCTGGCGCCTGACGATCACCGACACCGTGAGCGGCGCGACGCGCGAGCAGACGGCGCGGGTCCTCGTCAACGCAGCCGGCCCGTGGGTCGAGGAGGTGCTGCGCGGCCGGATCGGGCGCAACGCGGCAGCCAAGGTGCGGCTGGTGCGCGGCTCCCACATCGTCCTGCCAAAGCTCTACGAGCACGACCGCGCCTATATCTTCCAGAATGCCGACGGGCGGATCGTCTTCGCGATCCCCTACGAGCAGGACTTCACGCTGATCGGCACCACCGATGTCGAGCAATCCGATCTCGACGAGATCCGCTGTTCGGACGCGGAGGCGGCGTATCTCTGCAAGGCGGTCTCAGAGTACTTCGCCAAGCCGGTGGAGCCCGAGGCGATCGTCTGGCGCTATGCCGGCGTGCGCCCGCTCTATGACGACGGGGCGAAGCAGGCCCAGAAGGCGACGCGGGACTATGTGCTGACGCTCGACAGCGGCGAGGGCGGGACGGGGGACGGGGCGCGGGACGGGAACGGCGACGGCCCGGCGCTTCTCTCGGTCTTCGGCGGCAAGATCACCACCTATCGCCGGCTCGCCGAGGCGGTGCT
>CAYORO010000271.1:0-5158 GCA_964406355.1 uncultured Limibaculum sp. | reverse complement strand
GCGCCGGTTGCGGCGAGATCTTCAGTTTGTCTTCCAAGACCCTTACGGCTCGCTCAGCCCGCGCATGACCGTGCTCGACATCATCGGCGAGGGCCTGGACGTCCACCGCGATACGATCGAGGCGGCGGATCCACGAAGCCGGCGCGACATGATCGCCGACGCGCTCGAGGAGGTCGGGCTCGAAGCGGAGATGATGGACCGGTATCCGCACGAGTTCTCCGGCGGCCAGCGCCAGCGCATCGCGATCGCGCGCGCGATGGTGCTGAAGCCACAGCTCCTCGTGCTCGACGAGCCGACCTCGGCGCTCGACATGACCGTGCAGACCCAGATCGTCGACCTGCTGCGCGAGCTGCAACGGCGCCACGGCCTCGGCTATCTCTTCATCAGCCACGACCTAAAGGTCGTCCGCGCCCTCGCCCATCGTCTGATCGTGATGCGAAACGGCGAGGTGGTTGAGGCCGGCCCGGCCGAGGACGTCTTCGCCAGCCCGACCACCGGCTACGCGCGCGCCCTGATGGCCGCAGCCTTCGAGCTGACCGCGCTCGAGGGCGTCTCCGACTGACCGGATCCGCGCATCCCGCGGCGACGCTCGAGAGGCCGCCGCTCGACCGGGCGACGGGGCTGCTGCTCGTGGCGACGACCGCGGCGGTGGCGGCGCGCGACTGGACCGGGCTGGCCACGTTCGGGCTCGCGGCCGATCTCGCCGTTGCGGCCACGCTCGCCACGCTGGCGCTCACGGTCGGCTGGGGCGGGCGCGTCTTCGTCGCGATCGGGCTGGTGCTGGCGGTGCTGGCGCTCGTGCTGCTGCCCGATGGGTGGGCGGTGATCGGCCGGGCGCTCGACAGCGCGGCCTTCATCGCCGCCTTCTTCACCGCGCTCGCCACGCTCCGCCACGCCTCGGCGAGCTCGACCGCGATTGCGCGCTGCGGCCGTTTCCTCGCGCAACAGCCTCCGGGGCGGCGCTATGCGGCCCTCACCCTCGGCGGACAGCTCTTCGCGTTGCTCCTCAACTACGGCTCGCTGGTCCTGCTCGGCAATCTCGCCGAGGCCAATGCCCGCGCCGAGCCCAATGCCGAGATCCGCGCCCATCGCCTGCGCCGGATGCTGCTGGCGGTGCAGCGCGGGTTCATCTCGACGCTGCCCTGGTCGCCCTTCGCCTTCGCCGTCGCGATCTCCACGACGCTGGTCCCAGGGGCGAGCTGGACCGAGGCCCTCGGCCCCTGCTTCGTTAGCGGCATGCTCCTTGCCAGCCTCGGCTGGGGGCTCGATGCGCTCTTCAAGCCGCGGCTCTCGGGCCCGCGCCCGCCGAGGCGTCCGCCCGAGGGGAGCTGGGCCGCCGTCTGGCCGCTGGCGATCCTGCTCGGCGTGCTGCTGGTGAGCGTCGGGGGGCTGCATCTCGCGACCGGCATCCGCGCGACCAGCGTCGCGATGGTTGTGGTGCCGCTGATCTCGGTGATCTGGGTGGCGGCGCAGGCGCGCGAGGCCGGCGCCGAGCCCGACGCCGCCCTGCCCGCCCGCCTCGCGCGCTATGCCTTCGCCGAGCTGCCGGACTACCGGAGCGAGCTGACGCTCCTCCTGATGGCGGGCGCGATCGGCACCCTGGGCGCGAGCCTCGCGGGGCTCGTGATCGCAGCGCTCGGGCTCGACCTCTCGGCGATCCCGCCCTGGCAGATCCTGATCGGGCTCGTCTGGCTGATCCCGCTCGCCGGGCAGATCGGCATGAACCCGATCCTCTCGGTCTCGATGATGGGGCCGCTCCTGCCCGACCCGGCGATGATGGGCGTGACCCCGACGGCCGTGATGCTCGCCATCACCGCGGGCTGGGCGATCAGCGGGGCGAGCTCGCCCTTCACCGCCACCACGCTCCTGATCGGCCATATGGGCGGCGTCAGCGCGACCCATGTCGGTCTCCGCTGGAACGGGCTCTACACCCTCCTCGCCATGCTGATCCTCTCGGGTTGGGTGGCGCTCTACGCCTTCTGAGGCTGGCATGGGCGCGGTCGCACAACCCGGCATGCTGCTCGCGCGCGGGGTCTGCCGGGCGCTGCTGGAGCGCGGGTTCGCGCCGCTGACCGAGGTGACCATGCCGGATGGGTTGCGGATGGACGTCTGCGCGCTCGGGCGCGACGGCGAGATCTGGTGCGTCGAGGTCAAATCCTCGCGCGCCGATTTCCTCTCCGATGCCAAATGGCCCGGTTATCGCGCCTGGTGCGACCGCTTCGCCTTTGCCGTTCCCGAGGGCTTTCCCGACGAGCTTCTGCCGCCCGATGCAGGGCTGATCCGCGCCGACGCGCATGGCGCCGAGCTGCTCCGCGACGGGCCGCTCGTGAAGCTGCCGGCCGCGCGGCGGCGCGCGCTCACGCTCCGGTTCGCCCGTCTCGCGGCGGAGCGCCTCAGCCTCGATCGGCTGGCGGGCCCGACAAGCCGGTGATCCGGGGTTGCCGCGGCTCAGAGATGAATGTGGATCAGCTCGAAATACACGAGGACGCAGGTCGTCACGAGGAGGACCGCGAACACTTCGCCGAACCGGTGTTCGTTGAACCGACGCACCGCCCACCAGATCAGCGAGACAATGGCCGCAAGGGACACCACCGCCGCCGATGCCGCTGTGGCCATCAGGATGAATGCCTCTTTTCGGTTCGTCTCCATGAGCACGAAATAGAGCAGCAGCGTCGCGAACACGATGAGGACCGAAACGATAAAGCTGATCGCGGATCTCATGCGAGCCTCTGGCGGACCAGCCCGGGATACCGTCCCCGGTCCGAGGCGCGGGGAGGCGGATCCGAGCCTCAAAACACCATCCCAGTGTGCCGCAAGGGAACCGGTCTTTCCACCGTGTTCTCGGCGTGCGAGCCGGGTGCGCCAGCCGCAGACCGCGGCTGCGCCAAACCGCTAGCGCCGGCGGCCCCGTCCCTCGCGGCCGCGCTGCCCATCGCCGCGGGAGCCGGAGCCACTGGAGCCGGAGCCACGGGCGCGCTCGGCGGCGGCACGGATCTCCTCGGCGATCTCGAGCGCCTCCTCCGGCTCGAAATCCATCGGCAGCTCCACACCGTCGGCCTCGACATAGATCCGCACCATCCCGAGCGTCGTCGGCCCGATCCGGAGCGTCGCCGCCGTCTCGCTCTCGCTGTCGATGCCCATGGCTCTCTCCCTCGCCGGCTGAGGCCCGCCAGAGTGACCGAGCCGCCAAGGATTGCATAGGGGTCCTTGAAAATCCCCGCCCGGGTGGATATTCCGCCCAAGACGCAGGCATGCGCCCGTGCCGCCTTAGCTCAGTAGGTTAGAGCGCTAGATTGTGGATCTAGAGGTCCCCCGTTCGAGCCGGGGAGGCGGTACCATAAAAACATTGCCCTAGCGGAGTTTGAGTTACCTTTCGGCCCGCCTGCCGCATCTCAGGGGCATATCTCGGGGCACATGTCACCGCCTGAGCCGCACCCCCGGTCCACTTCCATATGTTCGTGAGCGATACGATGATCGTCTGGTGGTCACGTCCGCGCCAGGCGCGGCGTGCGGTCGATCAGGCACCTGACGACCGGACATGATGAAGTAGCGCTGGCGATGACACTTCGTTCTGAACGGTCTTAGCTCGACTGCCCTGCCTCCAGCACTGGGTAGTGTCCAGGATCTTTCGCACATTGCTCATGCGACGGCGGCTCCGGTTTCGGCCTTGTCGGCGGTCAGTGGGTCCATGTTGATGTACCGGCGCGTCGACCATTGCGTGCCGGCGATGTGGCGCAGCCGCGCCGCTGCGAGGTTGAGGCAGGACTGACCGTCCGGGAATGCCCCGACGACGCGGGTTCGCCGCCGGATCTCGCGCATGAGCCGCTCGAGCGGGTTGTTAACCGGTATGAGGTGAGTGGGGCCTCGATCCCGGCCGCCAGTCAGTTGGCTGGCAGCGTATGCTGCGCGCGCCATACGTTGGCGGCGGAGCTCGCCTGTGACCGCCCGGGCCTTCTCGGCGGCCGCTGTTTGGTTCTCTTGTGCATGGATGGCCTTGAGCATGTGGCTCACCTCGCGGACTTTCGTGCTGGGCACATGGTTGAAGACGTTGCGGTAGAAATGCACAACGCAGCGCTGCCAGCGCGCCTCCGGCAGGTACTCGGCGACGCTCTCGACAAGGCCGCGGCAGGCGTCGGAGGTGATCAGCTCGACGCCTTTCAACCCGCGATCGACGAGATGGCGGAGGAACGCCGACCAGCCGGACTTGTCCTCCTTGGCGCCCTCGCAGATGCTGAGGATTTCGCGATAGCCCTCTGAATTCACGCCGATCGCCACCAGAAGCGAGACGTTGCGCACTCCGCCCGCCCAAGTGCGCTTCATGACGATGCCGTCCAAGAACACATAGGGATGGGCGCCTTCGATCGGCTTGTGCCGCCACGCCTCGATCTTGGCGTAGATCTTCTTGTTGAGGTTGGAGACCGTGCTCGGGCTGACACGCGTGCCCCAGAGCGCCTCCGTGATGTCCTCGACCCGGCGCACCGAGACGCCCGCGAGATACATCTCGATCAGCGCCTCCTCGACGCTGCTCTCGCGGCGCTGATAGCGCTCGATGATGGCGGTCTCGAAGGTCTGGCGCCTGAGCTTCGGCATCTTCAGGCTGACCTCGCCGGCCCGGGTCTCGAGCTTGCGCTCGTAGCTGCCGGCGCGCGTGTCCTTCCGGGCTTCACTGCGCTCGTAGCGGCTGGCGCCGCACAGCCGGTCCGCCTCGGCGTCGAGCATTGCGTTCAGCGCTTCTTCAACCGTGCCACGCACCATCTCGCCGAGGTGATCCCTGATCCGCGCCTCGTCGATCTGGATCACCTGGCCCATCCGCGTCCTCTCTCCGTTCTCGTCGATCCTCGGCTCCTCTCAGCTATCCTGAAAGGAGCCGCCGCCGCAGGCAAAGTGCAAAAAACTCTGTACGTTATCACCGCCTTTAGGTGATCGGCAGAGCCCGGGCCTAGAGCCGGCATTGCATCGATATGCAACGAGGGTCGGTTCATCATGGCTTGGAGCGTCGGGGCTGAAGGGGGCAGTCACGCCGCTCCGTGCGCGCTGGCAGAGCCTCGTGCGTCGGCGGGGTTTCTGTGGCGGGCCGCGGCGCGGCCGGTGCCGAGCGCGTCTGCGTCGCGCGAGCCTCGGCGGCCCCCGCGGCGGTGTGCGGGGGGCTTTTGCCGGG
>CAYORO010000270.1:0-5188 GCA_964406355.1 uncultured Limibaculum sp. | reverse complement strand
GCCGATCTGACGCCGATCTGACGCCGATCTGACGCCGATCTGACAGGGTGTCAGCGGCCGGCAGGAACCGTCAGTTGCCGGCGGCCTCCATGCGGCGGCTCTCGAGCGCCTGCTCGAGCCAGCCGAGGCGCATCTCCGGCACGGATTTCAGCAGCAGGTCGGTGTAGTCGTCGAAGGGCGGCGACAGCACCTGGGATTTCGGGCCGAACCGCACGACACGGCCACGGTGCATCACCGCGATCGAGTCGGCGATCTCGCGCACCGTCGCGATGTCGTGGGTGATGAAGAGGTAGCTCACGCCCGTCTCGGCCTGCAGCTCCATCAGCAGCTTGAGGATCCCCTCGGCCACCAGCGGATCGAGCGCCGAGGTCGGCTCGTCGCAGAGAATGAGCTCCGGGCTCGCGGCGAGCGCACGGGCGATGCAGACGCGCTGTTTCTGCCCGCCGGAGAGCTCGGCCGGATAGCGCTCGGCAAACCCCTTGCCCATCTCGATCTGGTCGAGCAGCTCGGCCACCCGACGGTCGCGATCGGCTGAGCTCATGTTGAAATAGAAACTGAGGGGGCGCCCGATGATCTCGGCCACCGTCTGGCGCGGGTTCATCGCCGTGTCGGCCATCTGGTAGATCATCTGGATCTGGCGCAGCTGGTCCTTCGAGCGCTCCTTGAGCGAAAGCGGCAGCGGCGCGCCCTTGAACACCACCTGCCCGGCAGCGGGTGGCAGGAGGCCGGTGATCACCCGCGCCGTCGTTGACTTGCCCGAGCCCGACTCGCCGACAACGGCCAGCGTCTGGCCCTTGGGCAGATGCATCGACACGCCGAACAGGACCTTGAAGGTCCCGCCATAGGCGGCGTCGACCCGGTCGAGCGACAGCAGCCGGTCGGTCTGGTCCTCGGCCTCGGGCTTGATGTCGGATCGCACCGAGAGCAGCGCCCGGGTGTACTCCTCGCGCGGCTGCTCGATCACCTGCTGGACGGGGCCGTACTCCACCGTATGGCCATGGCGAAGCACCATGATCTCGTCGGAGATCTGCGCCACCACAGCGAGATCGTGGGTGATGTAGATCGCGGCGACCCCGGTCTCCTCGATCGCGCGCTTG
Organism: uncultured Limibaculum sp.; assembly: GCA_964406355.1. GTDB lineage: Bacteria > Pseudomonadota > Alphaproteobacteria > Rhodobacterales > Rhodobacteraceae > Thermohalobaculum. The sequence goes on along the minus strand of CAYORO010000270.1, from coordinate 4,091 downwards.
ATCGCAGCGAGCACGTCGATCTGGGTGGTGACGTCGAGCGCGGTGGTCGGCTCGTCGAACACGATGAGGTCGGGCTCGGGGCAAAGCGCCATCGCCGTCATCGCGCGCTGGAGCTGACCGCCCGAGACCTGATGCGGGAAACGGTCGCCGAAATTGTCGGGATCGGGCAGGCCGAGCACGCGGAAGAGCATCCGCGCCCGCTCCATCGCCGCCGAGCGCGGCATTAGCCCATGCCGCAGCGTCGCCTCGATCACCTGCTCGCCCAGGCGATGGGCCGGATTGAAGGCCGCCGCCGCCGATTGCGCCACATAAGTGACCCGCCGGCCCCGGATTCTGCGGATATGTCCGGAACCGCGGTTGAGAATGTCCTCGCCACCGAGACGGACCCGCCCGCCGGTGATCCGAACGCTGCCCCGGCCATAGGCCAGGGCCGCGAGCCCGATCGTCGACTTGCCCGCGCCCGACTCGCCGATCAGCCCAAGCACGCGCCCGCGCGGCAGGGTGAAGCTCACGCCCTTGACGATCTCGATGTCACGCGGGGGCTCGCCGGGCGGATAGGCGGTGGCGCCGATCTTGAGGCCGTCGACCTCGAGGACGGCATCCGCCGCCTCGCCTGCATCCGCGCTCATCCGCGCCCTCCCTTGAGGCTCGAGGTCCGATTCAGCAGCCAGTCGACCACGAGGTTGACGCAGACCGCCAACAGCGCGATCGCCGCCCCCGGATAGAGCGCCGCCGGCACGAGGAAGATGATCCCGTCGCGATTGTCCTTGACCATGCCGCCCCAGTCCGCCGCCGGGGGCTGGATGCCGAGGCCGAGGAAGGAGAGCGTCGAGAGGAAGAGCACGGCGAAGGCGAAGCGCAGGCCGAACTCGGCGATCAGCGGGGTCCACACATTGGGCAGGATCTCGCGGAAGATGATCCAGCCCCAGCCCTCGCCGCGGAGCCGCGCGGCCTCGACATAGTCCTGCACCACCACGTCGATCGCGACCGCCCGGCCGAGCCGGTAGACGCGCGTCTGGTCGATCACCGCCATCACCATCACCAGCACGAACACCGTCTGCGGCAGCGCCGCCAGCACGACGAGGGCGAAGATCAGCGTCGGGATTGCGAGCAAGAGGTCGTTGATCCGGCTGAGAATCTGGTCGGTCCAGCCGCCGATCACCGCTGCGGTGAAGGAGAGGAGCATCCCGATCGAGAAGGCCAGCAGCGAGGCCGCCAGCGCGACCGCGATCGTCGTCTGTGCCCCGAAAATCAGGCGCGAGAGCATGTCGCGGCCCAGATTGTCGGTGCCGAGCCAGTGCGCCGCCGAAGCCGGCTCCCAGACATCGCCGATGATCTCGCGCTCGCTGTAGGGCGCAACGATATCGGCGAAGATCGCGCAGAAGGCGAAGACCAGGCAGCCGGCGAGCCCGATCCGCGCGCTCCACGGCATGGTTTTCAGCAGATCGGTCATTTCGGGTGCCTCAGCCGCGGGTTGGCGAGGATCGAGCCGACATCCGCCAGCATGTTGAGCACGATGTAGACGGCTGCGAAGACGATGCCGCAGGCCTGCACCACCGGCATGTCCCGCAGGCTGACCGCGTCGACGAAGTACTGCCCCATGCCGGGATAGGTGAACACGACCTCGACGACAACGACGCCGACCACGAGATAGGCCATGTTGAGCGCTACGACGTTGATGATCGGTGCCACGGCGTTGGGGGCTGCGTGCTTCCAGATGATCCGGAGTTTCGACAGGCCCTTGAGCTCGGCGGTCTCGATATAGGCGCTCTCGAGGATGTTGAGGATCGCGGCGCGGGTCATCCGCATCATATGGGCGATCACCACGACCACCAGCGTCATCGCCGGCAGGAAGACGAGCTGGATGTTTGCGAAGAGCCCGCCGCTCCAGTTGGGGATGATCGGTGGGCCGTCACCGATGCCGAACTGCAGCGCGAAGAAGAAGATGAAGAGGTAGCCAACGAAGAACTCCGGCATCGAGATCGCGACCAGCGAGACGATGTTGATCAGCCGGTCGGGCATCCGGTTGCGGAACAGAACCGCCAGCATGCCGAGGAAGATCGAGAGCGGCACGGCGACCACTGCTGCGACCGCGGCGAGGAAGAGCGTGTTGCCGAGGCGCTTCAGCAGCTGGTCGGCAACGCGCGAGCCGCTGGCCCAGCTTTCTCCGAAGTCGCCGACGAGCACTCCGCCGAGCCAGCCGAAGTATCGCACCAGCACCGGCTGATCGAGACCAAGGCGCTCGCGGGTGTTGGCGATCGCCTCAGGCGTCGCGGACTGGCCAAGATAGTTGGCCGCGAAGTCGCCCGGCAGCGCCTCGACCCCGATGAACAACAGCATCGAGATCGCCAGCAGCAGCACGAGCCCGATACCGATCCGCTGCAGCACGAGCCGCATGACGGGCGAAATGGCGGGCCCGTCGGCCCGCGCCGCGGGCGCTGGCGTGGCCTGGGGCCGGGACGGCGCGTCCGACGCCCCTTGCAGTGGTTGACTCTCGGTCATGGCGAAAGCATGCCCCGCCGTCGCCCCATCGACAAGCCTTTCCGGTCGTGCCGAAAGACCAAAGGGCCGATAAGGGCCCGCGGCAGGCTTCCACTCGACCGAGACCTTCGCTAAGTCGGCGCGACGACGGCTGCGCGGTGCCCGCCAGAGGCGCACCCGCCGGACATGCCAAGACCCGAGGGAGGATCCGACACCATGGCCGCAAGACCGAAGATCTGCGTCACCCGGCGCTGGCCGGCCGCTGTGGAGGCGGTGCTGCAGGAGCGCTTCGACACCACGCTCAACACCAAGGACAAGGCGATGAGCCCGGGCGAGCTGCGTGCGGCGCTCAATCTCTATGACGCGGTGCTGCCGACGGTGACCGACAAGCTGGGCGCGGATGTGCTGGAGCATCCGGCGCGGACCAAGATCCTCGGGAACTTCGGCGTGGGCTTCAATCACATCGATCTCGAGGCCGCCAAGGCCGCGGGGCTCGTGGTAACCAACACGCCCGGCGTGCTGACCGAGGCGACGGCCGACATCGCGCTCACGCTGCTCCTCAATGTCGCGCGCCGCAGCTGGGAGGGCGAGACGATGCTCCGCCGCGGCGAGTGGACCGGCTGGCGGCCGACCCAGCTCCTCGGCACCGGGCCCCAGGGCAAGACGCTCGGCATCATCGGCATGGGCCGCATCGGCAAGGCGATGGCCAAGCGGTGCTATCATGCACTCGACATGAAGATCGTGTTCTTCGACGCCTTCCCGGTGCCGGAGCCCGGCGTGCCAGCCGAGCAGCTCGAGAGTGTCGACGCGGTGCTCGAGGCCTCGGACTTCGTCTCGCTCCACTGCCCGGGCGGCGGCGAGAACATCCACCTGATCAATGCCGAGCGGCTCGCCAAGATGAAGGCGGGCGCGATCATCGTGAACTCGGCGCGCGGCGACATCATCGACGAGGCCGCGCTGGTGGCGTCGCTGAAGTCGGGCCATCTCGGCGGCGCGGGCCTCGATGTCTACGAGTTCGAGCCCAAGGTGAGCCAGGACCTGGCCGCCATGGCCAATGTGTGCCTGCTGCCGCATCTCGGCTCGGCGACCACCGAGACGCGCGAGGCGATGGGCATGACGGTGGTGGAGAACGTCACCGCCTTCTTCGAGGAGCGCGAGCCGCCCAACCGCGTCGCCTGACCGGCCCGGTGCAGGGCCCTGAGCCCGAGCCCGACGAGGTCGCGGCCGCGGAGCTCGGGGCCGCCCTCGCCGGCCAGCCGGTGGTGTCGCTCACGCGCTTCCCGACGGGCGGCCAGCATTTCGTCTACGACTTGACGCTCGCCGACCGCAGCCTCGCCGCGCTTCGGCTCTCCCGCCGTTCGGACAGGCCCCTGGCGGAGGCGGCGCTGGCATGGAACCGGCGGTTGCGTCCGCTCGGCGTGCCGCTGCCAGCCATCCTTGCCGAAGACGTCGCCGGAACGCGGCAAACCTTCCCCGCTCTCCTGCTCGAGCGCCTGCCCGGCACCGATCTCGGTGCCGTGATCGGCACCCTGCCGCGGCCCGCCCTCGTCGCCGTCGCCGAGCGGCTTTGTGCCATGGTCGACGCCGCGCTCGTCCGGATGCAACGGCTG
>CAYORO010000269.1:0-5202 GCA_964406355.1 uncultured Limibaculum sp. | reverse complement strand
GGAGTTCTGCCGGGCGTTCTTCGAGATCGACGGGGTCGAGCTCCGCTTCCGCGCCTCGCATTTCCCCTTCACCGAGCCGTCGGCCGAGGTGGATATCCGCTGCTCCTGGGAGGGCGGGACGCTCAAGCTCGGCGAGGGCGAGAGCTGGCTCGAGATCCTCGGCAGCGGGATGATCCACCCGAAAGTGCTGGCGGCGGCGGGGATCGACCCCGAGCGTTATCAGGGCTTTGCCTTCGGCATGGGGATCGATCGCATCGCCATGCTGAAATACGGGATCCCGGATCTCCGCGCCTTCTTCGACAGCGACCTGCGATGGCTCCGCCATTACGGCTTCGGCGCGCTCGACGTGCCCACGCTGCATGCGGGCCTGTCGCGGTGATCCGACGGGCGGCCTGCCGCCGCGGGGGTGTGGCGCTCCGCTGCGGGGGTGAGCCGGAGTGCGTCTCCGATTGTCACTGCGCCGGGCGCCGTCGGGGACGCCGGTCTCGGTCTTCGTCGGCTATCGCGAGGAGCGCGTGATGTGGCTCGGGGCGTTCGAGGCGCCGGAGGGGCTGGTCCCGGAGTTTGCCTCTGAGCGCCTCGGCTGGTCCGAGACGGCCGACGATCTGCCGTGCCATCCCCGCTTGACGGCGATGCGTGAGGACCCGTCGCTGATCAACCGGTGCGGGCCGCCCCCATCCTGCTCCTGCTCCTGCTCCTGCGGCTGAGGGACGGGGGCGTGGCGCGCATCCTGGTCCTCGAGGGGAACACGCCGGAGCTATGCGCCGGACGCACGGCGCGCGGGCTTCGCTGGACGGCCGAGGCTTTTGGCGACGCGCTCGCGCGCTATGCGCCGGAGATCCGGATCGAGGTGGCGCGCCCCTATTTCGACGGCTATGCGTCCGCGGCGGTTCCCGTGGAGGCGGTCGACGGCGTGGTCTGCACGGGCTCGGGCGTCGAGTGGACCGCGGCGGATGCCCGCGCTGCGCCGTTCCATGCGCTCTTCGAGCGGGCCTTCGGCGCCGGGCGGCCGGTGCTCGGCTGCTGCTGGGGACTGCAGGTCGGGGCCGTGGTGCTCGGCGGGCGGGTCGGTGCGGGCCCGAACGGGATCGAGGCGGGTGTCGCGCGCGACGTGGCCCTCACGCCCGAGGGCGCGGCCCACCCGCTCCATGCCGGGCGAGCCCCGCGCTTCGATGTGCTCTGCATGCACCGCGACGACGTGCTCGAGCCGCCGCCCGGCGCTGAGGTGACCGCGACCAACGCCCACAGCGCCGTGCAGGGGATGGTCCATGCGGGTGCGGGGTTCTGGGGGCTGCAGTATCACCCGGAGATCGGCCTCCGCGATGTCGCCTATTACGCGAGCCGCTCGAGCGGGGCCTTCGCCGCCTATGCCCATGGGGCCGAGCTGGTCGTCGGCGATTTCGAGGCAATCGCCGCGGGACGGGACGCCGATGGTGCGTTGGCGGCGCGCCATGACCTCGGCGCGACGATCCTCGACCCGTGGGCCCATGGCATCGAGCTGGCCAACTGGCTGCGCGCGGTGGTGCCGGCGCCCGCCTCGGCCTGAGGCTCAGCCCGCCCGGTCCATCTTCTCCCAGCCGGTCGCCTTGCGCACGGCCCAGATGTACCAGCGATTGGGGAGCAGCCCGACGGCACGCAGGATCAGTGCAAACTGCCAGGGGAAGCGGATCTCGAAGCCCGGGCGCTTCAGCCCCTCGACGATCCGTGTCGCCGCGTCCCCGGGCTGCATCAGCATCGGCATCTCGAACTCGTTGACGCTCGTCGCCTCGGTCTCGACGAAGCCCGGATTGATCACCGAGATCCGCACGCCGAGGTCCACCAGATCCATCGCCAGCGCCTCGGCCATCGCGATCAGTCCGGCCTTGGTGGCGGAGTAGGCCGCGGCCTGGGGCAGCCCGCGATAGCCCGCCACCGAGGCCGTCAGCGCCAGATGCCCGCTGCCCCGAGCGATCATGTGGCGCATCACGGGCGCCAGCGAGTTGGCCACGCCCGTGAGGTTGACGTCGAAGGTCGCCTTCGCGGCCTCGGCATCGAAGTTTTGGGCGCGCATCGGCTTGTAGATCCCGGCATTGAGGATCGCGAGCGCGACCGGTCCCTCGGCGAGCATGGTCTCGGCCGCGCGCTCCATGCCCTCGCGGTCGGTGACGTCGCCGGGCAGCGGGCGGATCCGGCCGGGCCCCTTTGCCTCTGCCGCAAGGGCCTCGAGCGCGTCGGCGCTCCGGGCGGTCGCCCAGACGGTCCACCCGTTGGCCGCGAGCGCCAGCGTCAGCGCCCGGCCGATCCCGCCCGAGGCGCCGGTCACCCAGGCGGCGCCGTCGGCCGGGCGCATCACCTTGGCGAAGACGCTCATGCCTGCGACCAAAGCGCGGCGATCGCCCCCGTCTCCTCGATCATCTCGTAGCTCGCGGGCTCCCCGCCGGCCAGGAAGGCCGACCCGATCCACTCGCCACGGCCGTCATAGCTGATCGTCAGGTCGAGCTCGCCCGAGACGACCACCTGGCTGCCGCCGCCGGTCGCATCGCGCCGGGTCTCGATCGCGAGGGGCTTGCCGCTCTGGGTCGAGATCCAGGGCCGACGCGCGGCGAAGTCCGGGGTGAAGTAGCTCGTGGTCGCCGCGTCGAGGGGCACGACGCCCGCATAGCCGGTGCCGTCGATCTCAAGCCCTTCGGCGCTCGGGCGGATCTTGAGCTCGAACGGATCGCCGTCGTCGTTGACCCGGCTGTCGAGGCGCATGAGGCGCCGGCCCTGCCAGATCTCGCGATTGGTCAGCTCGTAGCGATAGACCGGGATGCCGGCGAAGCGAACGATGATTTCCGCCTCGACATCGATCTCGAAACCCTCGGAGCCCAGCCGGGCCGAGAGCGTGTGGCGCCCGATATCGCTGCCGTCGCGCAGGATGCGGAAGGTGCGCGTCGCCGGCGTGCCGGCCGACAGCGCGGTGGGTGCCGCGGCCAGTGCAAGGCCGCCGGCGAGGAAGAGACGTCTGTCCATGGAGATCTCCGAGTGACGTGGGAAATTTTCACTCGGCGAGATAGTTCAGCGCCCGCGAGAAGACACCCGTGAACCGCAGCGACCCGGACATCACCACGAGGCAGTGGCAGACCTCCTCGCCGACGATCCGGGGGCAGTGATCGTGGGTCTCGTCATTTACCGTGATGTCGCCCTGGTGGAAGACGCGGCCGTCGTCCTCGAGCGCGCCGGTCAGCACAAGGGTCACCTCGCGGCCCTCATGGGTGTGCTGGGGGATACGCGCGCCGGGGCGCCCGCGGATCAAGCTCACGGACTCCGTGCCAAAACCGTCGAGCTGGTGGTCCGCCAGGCCGGGCAGCCGCCGACGCCAGGGGATGTCGGCGAAATCGGTGCCGACCGCGTCGATCACCGCGCGCGGAAGCGGGCCCGGCTCGAACCGAAGCTCCCGGGCGGGCGCGGCCGAAGCCGGTTCGTCGTCCAGACGGGCGAGAGTGCGGTCGAGCGCATCCACAGACATCGGCGCCCGCTCGCCATCGGCCATCAGCGCGCCGCCGAGCGCGTCGAACTCGGCGAGGCTTGCCCGGCTTCGCGCGGACCGCTCAAGATGGGCAGACACCAGAAGCGCGAGCCCCGGGGTCGTGCCTCCGGAGGCGAAGCGGGCGAGCAGTTCGGTTTCAGCGCGATATGCAGTCATGACGGTCCAATTTCTGATCGGTCATGCTACGCCTCCCGGCGCGCGGTGGATCACTCGGTTCACCGAAGGAGCATAGTTTTTTTGGTGGCGACGTAAAATGCTCTTAAGGATGAGGCGCCTGCTGTTGCCACTCCGCAACAGCAAATCGGGAGTTGGACCATGAGCCGATTGTTCTTCTACGGGTCGTTGCGCGATCGGCGGCTGGCCGAGATCGTGATAGGCCGGCGCTTAGAGCCCGAGGCGCTCCAGCCCGCCCGGGCGCGCGACCATGCCGTGCTGCGCCATGCCGCCGAGGCCTACCCGGTGATCGTCCCGAGCTCGGACGAGGTGGCCGAGGGGGTTCTGGTCTGCGATATCGGGCCGAACGATCTGGCGCGGCTCTCGTTCTTCGAGGAGGAGGAATATGCGCTCCAGCCGATCGAGGTCGAGACCGAGGCGGGCCTCGTTGCGGCGATGCATTATGCGCCGACCGACAAGCCGCCGGTGAGCGACGAGCTCTGGGACTTCGCCCAGTGGCAGGAGCGGGACCGGGCCACGGCGATCGCGGCGGCGCAGGAGCTGATGCAGAATCACGGTCGCGTGCCGGTCGCGGAGATCGACACCGTCTGGCCCGGCATCATGAACCGCGCCCGCGCCAGGGCGCGCGCGGCGGCCGAGCCCGAACCGCGCCCGGGAGGGCTGCGCACGCCCTTCGACCAGACCGATGTCACCGCCACCGGGCAGCGCCTTGCCTATTCGGGCTATCTCGCGGTGGTCGAGCAGCGCTTCAGGCACCGGCTCTTCGAGGGCGGCTGGTCGGGCGAGATGGCGCGGGCGACCGTCGCCTGGGGCGATGCCGTGACGGTGATCCCCTACGACCCGGTGCGCGACCGCGTGCTGCTGATCGAGCAGTTCCGACCCGGCGCCTTCGCCCGCGGCGACCGCTCGCCCTGGTGCGTCGAGGTCGTGGCTGGGCGGATCGACGGCGACGAGAGCGCCGAGGCGACTGCCAGGCGCGAGGCTCTCGAGGAGGCCGATCTCGAGATCGGCCGGATCCGCGAGACCGGCAGCTACTACACCTCGCCCGGGCTCTCGGCCGAGCTGATCACCGGCTTCATCGGCGAGGCGGATCTCGTGCATCTCGGCGATCGGGGCAGCCACGGGCTCGACGGCGAGCAGGAGGACATCCGCGTCGTGGTGCTGGGCTTCGCCGAGGCGATGGCGGCGGCGGGGCGCGGCGAGATCAACACCGGGCCCGGGCTGGTGGCGCTTCTCACGCTCGCGGCCCATCGCGACGAGATCCGCGCGGCCTGGGCTCCGGTCCCCGGCGGCGCCGACACGGCGCCCGGCTGAGCGCGGGGCTTGAGGCGGCGGCGCGATCCGCCTAAGGCTCGGTCTCTGCGGTGGCGCCCGAAGGAGGACCCCGATGCGCATCCACACCGACATCACCTCGGCGGTCGGCAACACCCCGCTCATTCGCCTGCGCAAGGCCTCCGAGCTGACGGGCTGCGAGATCCTCGGCAAGGCGGAGTTCATGAACCCCGGCCAGTCGGTCAAGG
>CAYORO010000268.1:0-5216 GCA_964406355.1 uncultured Limibaculum sp. | reverse complement strand
CACATGGAGATAGATGTGCACGGCGAGCGCCAGCACCGGGCCGAAGAGCAGATAGAGGAGCGGCGAGACGTCGATCGCGATCACCGGGAGCTTGATCGTCGCGCCACCGACGAAGAAGTCACGGTCGGAGAAGCTCATCAGCGTGACCACGGTGAAGGCGAGGACGCCGAGCTGGGCGAACCAGGTGGTGCGCGCGTTCTGGCTGACCGCCTGGACATGGCCGATGGTGATGGTGTCGTCGGGATCGGGCGGCGGGGTGTCGGTCATGAAATGCGCTCCGGCTGAAATGGCCGGAGCAGCGTGCGTCAGCGCCGAGGGATCGTCAACGCGGTGTCGTCTGGAGGCCGGCGGTGGATTGCGCGAGGCCGAGGAGGGTGAGGAACTCGGCGCGGTAGCCATGGGGGTCCGGCCCGCGATTGGCCCGCGCGAGCTCCAGCGCGTCGTCATAGCTCCAGCCGCCGGTGTGACGCCCGCCGCGCAAGAGCTGGCCGAAGCCCGCCACCGCGGCGGCGAACCGCGCCTCGCGGAGCGAGACGGCGCCGGGATCGTCGTCGGCCTCGGTGATGGGGCGCGTGACCAGCGTCGAGGGCCCGCCCTCGGGCCGCTTCCAGCGGATCTTCAGGAAGGCGACTTCGCCCGCCACCCCGTCGGTCGGCTGGGGCACCGGCTGGGTGCTGCCATAGCGGAGCGGATCGACCGAGCCCGCACCGGCCCGCGCGATCTCGTAGAGCGCCGTCACCCGGTGGCCGGAGCCGATCTCGCCCGCATCCACCCGGTCGTTGTTGAAGTCCTCGCGCTCCAGCGCGCGGGTCTCGTAGCCGATCAGCCGATACTCCGAGACCTCGGCCGGGTTGAACTCCACCTGGATCTTCACGTCCTTGGCGATCGGGAAGAGCGTGCCGCCCATCTCGTCGACCAGCACTTTTCGCGCTTCGGCGAGCGTGTCGATATAGGCGGCCTGGCCGTTGCCCGACTGGGCGAGCGCCTGCATCAGTGCGTCGTTGTAGTTGCCGCGGCCGAAGCCGAGCACCGAGAGCAGCACGCCGCCCGCGCGCTGGCGCTCGACATAGCCCTCGAGGCCGCGCGGATCCGAGAGCCCGACATTGAAGTCGCCGTCGGTGGCGAGGATCACCCGGTTCGTGCCGTCCGGGTCGAAGGCCCGCTCGGCGAGCGCATAGGCCGCCTCGATCCCGGCCCCGCCCGCGGTCGAGCCGCCGGCGCGGAGCCGGCCGAGCGCGTCGAGGATGCGGCCCCGCTCGCGCGCCGGCGTGGGCTCGAGCACGACGCCCGCGCTGCCGGCATAGGCGACGATCGCCACGCTGTCCTCCGGCGCGAGCTCTGGCAGGAGCAGTCGGAACGCGTTCAGCAGCAGCGGCAGCTTGTCGGGCGCGTCCATGCTGCCCGAGGTGTCGATCAGGAAGACGAGATTGGCACGCGGGCGCTCGGCCGGGGGCAGGTCGAAGCCCTGGAGGCCGATCCGCAGGAGCTCGGTGCGCGCGTTCCACGGGGTGGGCAAGAGCGCGATATCGGCGCGGAAGGGCGGCTCTGCGCTCTCGGGGAGCGGGTAGTCATAGGCGAAGTAGTTGACCAGCTCCTCGATCCGCACGGCGTCCTTGGGCGGCAGCGCGCCGGCCATCAGCGCCTTGCGCATCACCGAGTAGGACGCCGTGTCGACGTCGATCGAGAAGGTCGAGAGCGGCTCGTCGGCGACGCGCCGGACCGGGCTGTCCTCAACCGCCTCGAACCGGTCGCGCCCCGCCTCGCGCCATTGGTGCGGGACGGGGTCCGCGACCGGCGCAGGCGCGGGCATCGGGCGCGGCGCGACCACACCCTCGACCGAGCCGATGGCCGCAGGAGCCGGCGCCGCGGCGCCCGTCCCGCCGACCGCGAGACCGCGAAGCCGCGAGCGCTCGGCCATCCGAGCCGCCGCCAGCGCCTCGGCGGGCGCGCCGGGGGCGATCGCCTCCGCCGCCTGGTCCGCCACCGCCCCTTCAGTGCGTTGCAGGCGGCCAGCGTCGTCTCTTTCGGGTGAGAACATCGTCGTCACCCGCTCGCGGCGGGCCGTGGCCGCCTCGGGCGCTGGTGCTCGCACCGAGACAGTGGGCTCCGTTCGCGTCTCGGCATCGGCGAGCGTCAGCGTTTCGGTGTCGGTCGCGACGGCCTCAGAGCCGTCCGGGCGCGCGAGCGGCGCGGGCATGCGCAGCGGGCGCGTGCGCTCGGCGGGACCCGAGGCGCTGCGTGTCTCGGTGGTCGCATCCTCGGCCGCAGGCGCCCGGGGCACGTCGGGCGTGGTCGCAAGCGGCGCCAGGTCCGGCGCGGGCGCCGTGGCCACGGGGGTGCCGTCGTCCCAGTCGGGCGTGCCGAGGCGCTCGATCTCCCGGCTCGTCAACACCACGGTGAGGGCGAGCACCGCGAGGCTCGCGGTGCCCGTCAGCAGCGGCCGGTCGGTCATTGTCTGGGCGAGGGTCATGCCAAGTCTCCTGAGCCAACTGCCGGGACCATTTGCCCGGCCGCTCTTGAGACGCCGCCGGCCGGCCCTCGCTTGGTCCTGCGCCGCATCTTCGTAGGCTGCCATCGCCGCCGCCACCGCCGCGCCGCGGGATGCCGGCCAGGGCAGAGGGGGCGGATCCGCCTCGAAGGCCCGCCGCATCCGATCGAGCTCGTCGTACCCGCTCATGCGCCCACATCCTCTCCCGGCGCCAATCCCTCGGCACTCGCGCGCAGCGCCTTGCGCAGCACCGACATGCGCCACGACACCGTGCCCGCGCTCACCCCCAACGCGGCCCCCGCCTCGGCATGGCTCATCCCGGCATCGAGCACCAGGACCGCGGTCTCGCGGAGCGGATCCGGCAGCCCCGCCATCGCGCCCCTCAGCCAGGCGATCTCGCGCGTCCGCGCCGCCGCCCCGTCGCGCAGCAGCGCCTCCGCCTCGACATAGGCGCGCTCGCGGGCCGCCTTCCGATCGCGCGCGCGGATCTCGTCGCGCGCGGCGTTGATAGCGATGGCTGTCAGCCAGGTGGTGAAGGCCGCCTCCCCGCGAAAACTCCGGATCTTACGCCCGAGCGACGCACAGACCTCCTGCGCCAGGTCCTCCGCCTCGGCGGCGCTGCCGAGCAGGCGCCAGCCGATCCGGAACACGCGGTCATAGTGGCGTGCCACCAGCGACGCGAACGCCTCGCGATCGCCTGCCGCCGCCGCTCGCGCGAGGCTTTCATCGTCCTGTGCCATGTCGATCCGTCAGACGTCGCCAGGGGCCGACATCTTGGACCGGACGGGCGAAAAAATCACGGGACCGCGCGCGATGGCCTCAGGGCGGGACTTCCTCGCCACGCCAGTCGAAGACGCGCCCGCTCGCCTCCGGCCGCAGCCGGTCGAGCACGCCGAGGAGGGCGGCCGCCGCCTCGTCGGGCGCGAGCAGATCGGCCTCCGCCACCTGGCTGCGAAATGGCTCCGAGAGCGCTGTGCGCACGGTGCCGGGCTGGAGGCCGGCTATGACGAGCCCCTTCATCGGTCGGCGCGCCTCGATCGCGAGGCATCTCAGGATCTGGTTCAATGCCGCCTTCGAGGCACGATAGCCGTACCAGCCGCCGGCGCGATTGTCGGTGATCGAGCCCACCCGGGCCGAAAGCGCGGCGAAGATCGCGCGCTCGCGCCGCGGGATCAGCGGCAGCAGGTGCTTGGCGAAGAGCGCCGGCCCGGTGGCGTTGACCCGAAACGCCTCGGCCAGCGCGTCGGGCGCGATCTGGCGCCAGCTCTTCTCGGGCCCGCCGGCCGTCCCGTGGAGATAGCCCGCGGCACAGATCGCGAGCGTCGGCGGCGGCTCGGTGCCGATGGCGGCGGCGGCCTCGGCAAGGCTCGTCTCGTCCGTCAGATCGGCAATGCCCGGGACGATCTTCGGACCCTGCGGTGCACGGCCCGAGCGGGAAAGCGCATGGACGCGCCCGCAGCGCGGATCGGCAGCCAATGCCCGGACGAAGGCGGCTCCGATGCCGCCGCTCGCACCGAGCACGACGGCTCGATACCCTGTGGCGAGGCTCCTCATCATGGCCGGGCCAGATGCGCCGCGAGCCCGGTCGATCAAGCGCTCTCGCATTGCGTGTCGGGATTGTCCGTGAGTGCAGGGAGGCAGGGCGCGGCTCCACCGGCCTTGCCCTTGACCCACCCTTGGAGGATCACTACACCGCGGTCGAGCGCGGATCTCCGTCGCCGCTGGGGAATAGTTTAACGGTAGAACAGCGGACTCTGACTCCGTCGGTCCTGGTTCGAATCCAGGTTCCCCAGCCAGCAAAATCAAGAACTTAGCATAACCCTTAGAATCCTAGGCTCTCTATAGGCTCTTTCACCGACGAATCCGATTTCCGACTGCTTCACTCGGATTTCCAGACTACGAATCTGGAGGTCTTAGACTAACGGACTAAAACTCTGAAGGTCAAAATGCTCTTGGATTGAGCTGTTCGGAACATCGCCATTCGGCAAAATCAGCCCATTCGCAGATCGTTTCACCGCAAGGTGCGTTGGCTGTGTGAATGCGCATCTTGACGCGCAAATCAGTGCGCATATGATCCCCGCGAAAGCCAATGGAGGCGTGATGCAACCCCAACCGCTCCCAAAGAAGCCGACTAACCTCTCGCTGGACCAAGCACTCCTGCAGGAAGCCCGGGAACTCGGCGTGAACCTCTCTCAGGCTGCGGAGCACGGTCTCCGGCAGGCTGTCGCCAGCGCCAAGGCCGGAGCCTGGAAGCGCGAGAACAAGGCTGCTATGGAAAGCTCGAATGCTTGGGTCGATAAGCGCGGCTTGCCGCTGGAGCGGTTCCGCCGGTTCTGATGGCTCGCTTCGATGTCTTTGCTAACCCGAACGGCACGGGCTACCTGCTCGACGTGCAGACTGATCTGCTGGATGGGTTGAATACCAGAATCGTCGTTCCGCTCCTGCCCGCGAGCGACGCTCCTTCTCCTGCTCAGCGCCTGAACCCGACTTTCGAGATCGCCGACCAAGACCACGTCATGGCGACGCAATTCCTTGCCGCAGTTCCTCGTGCGATATTGAAGGAGCCCGTCACTACGCTCGCCGACCACGACACCGAGATCACCGCCGCGCTGGACATGGCGTTTTTCGGCTTCTAGCGTTGCATTCTCATCCCGTGTTGCCCTCCCAAGGCAATGAAGTGATGGTGGAGTAGCCAAGATTCCGAACGCCGCTGGTGCGCTTCTGGTGC
>CAYORO010000267.1:0-5226 GCA_964406355.1 uncultured Limibaculum sp. | reverse complement strand
AGCTGATCCGGTTCAAACCGAATTGACCGACACGAGCTCGGCTTTTGTTTCCCGAGACCGGGAGACGGCCCGGAGCACGCCGCAAGCCGGTCGCCTCGGCCGTGGTGGCGGGGCAGGCTCTTTCTGATAAGTTTCAGGCATATGCGTTTCCGATTGGAGATAGTCTATGCCCGACCATGACACGATACTCAAGAACTTCCTCAAAAACGGCGACAAGGACTCGAAGTCCGAAGTCGATAAGGAACTGATGCGGGCCGCCGCGTCGTTCGACGACCCGATGGCTGACTTCGGCGTCATCAAGAAAAAACTCATCAAGGCAATCGAGGTCGAGAAGACCAGGGTGACCTCGAAGCGGCGCAAGAAACAGCTGCAAAAGCTGGCGCAGGACCTGATCGAGGCCGAGAAGCAGCGTGTTACCATTCCGCTGCTGATCGAGCGGCCGAACTGAGGGGGCGGCGATGGCTGACAAAAAGAAAGACATCGGCGAGGTGGTGGAGAAAGGCAAGAAGATCGCCGAAGACGCCAAGGAGACCTTTGAAATCACAAAGGGCCTGGTCGGCGATATCGTCGGGGTGATCGGCGGGATCATCAAGAAAACTAAAGGCGAGATCACGTTCGACGGCGCCGAGATCCACTCCTTCACCGAAAAGCGCGGCAAGCTGACCGGGTGGAAGTCTTACAAGTCGCCGGTCTTCACCATCATGGGTCAGAAGTATATCGCCGGGAAGCGCCACGGTCTCTACGTCCCCTGGCATTACGAGTTCGAGTATGGCGGATCGTTGCCGGACGCCCCGCAAATCGTGCAGGTGAAGAATTTTCGCGTGGTGCCGCATGTCGGAGAGTTCTTCAACACGCGCAACTGGTTCTGCTACGTCAAATGCCAGAAGCACCCGACGGTGAACAATGTCTCCGGCAGCACCGACGCGCACACTGCCGAGATCGGGATCAAGATGACCGGCAGTGCCGGGCGCAAGATCGGCAAGAAGCAGAAATTCGCCTGGACGATCTGGGTGCGGGGCGACGGCACGCGAAAGGTGGCCTGAGACCCGCCCCGGCCCCCGATTGACAGGTTTTCCACCCTTCTCCATAAATCTGAGAGCGCCCTATGGCCCGTCGCCATGGGGCGTTTTCATTTCCAGCCGGTACGCCGGCCAACCACGGAGCCTACCCTGTGATCTCGCCCGTCATGCCGACTTACGCACGGGCACCGCTCAGCTTCGAGCGGGGCGAGGGGAGCTGGCTCATCGCGTCCGACGGCCGGAGGTTTCTCGACTTCGGCGCCGGCATCGCGGTGAACGCCCTCGGCCATGCCCATCCGAAACTCGTCGCCGCGCTGGAGCGCCAGGCGCGACGGGTCTGGCATGTCTCGAACCTCTACGAGATCCCGGAGCAGCGTCGCCTGGCCGAGCGCCTGGTCGCGGAGACCTTCGCCGAGACGGTGTTCTTCACCAATTCGGGCACCGAGGCCGCCGAACTTGCGATCAAGATGGCGCGCAAATGGGGCGGCATGGAGGGGCGCGGGCGCCATGAGATCCTGTGCTTCGAGGGCGCGTTTCACGGCCGCTCGACGGGCGCCATCGCGGCGGCGGGATCGGAGAAGCTGACCAGCGGCTTTGGGCCGCTGATGCCTGGCTTCCGCCAGCTCCCCTGGGGGGACCATGAGGCGCTTGAGGCCGCGGTGGGCCCTGAGACCGCCGCGATCATGATCGAGCCGATCCAGGGCGAAGGCGGGATCCGCGTCCTGCCCAAGGACTGCCTGCGGGGCCTGCGCGCGCGCGCCGACGAGACCGGCTGCCTGCTGATCCTCGACGAGGTGCAGTGCGGCATGGGCCGCACCGGGGCGCTCTTCGCCCATGAGAGCGCCGGGATCACGCCCGACATCATGCTGGTGGCCAAGGGGATCGGCGGCGGCTTCCCGCTCGGCGCCGTGCTCGCGACCGAAGAGGCGGCAGCGCCGATGACCGCGGGCAGCCACGGCTCGACCTATGGCGGCAATCCGCTCGCCTGCGCGGTCGGCGAGGCGGTCCTGTCGGAGGTCGCCCAGCCCGAGTTCCTCGCCGAGGTGCGCCGCAAGGCCACCGGTCTCCGCCAGCGGTTGGGCGCATTGGTCGACGGCCATCCGGGCGTGATCGCCGAGATCCGGGGCGAGGGGCTGATGCTGGGCCTGCGCGTCGTCGACGGGGTGCCCTGCGCGCGTCTCGTCGAGGCGGCGCGGGACGAGGCGATGCTCACCGTGCCCGCGGCCGACAATGTGGTCCGTCTGCTGCCGTCGCTGACCGCGACGGATGACGAGCTTGCCGAGGGCGTCGCCCGGCTCGATGCCGCCTGTGCCGCGCTCGGGAGGGCCGCATGACGGCGCGCCACTTCCTCGAGCTCGACGCCCTGCCCCCCTCCGAGCTCCGGGCCATCCTCGACGACGCCGCCGCGGTCAAGGCCGCGCGCAACGGCCGGCCCAAGCTCGCGCCCGACCCAGAGCAGCCCCTCGCGGGCCACATCGTTGCGCTCGTCTTCGAGAAGCCCTCGACGCGGACCCGCATCTCCTTCGATGTCGGCATCCGCCAGATGGGCGGGGAGACGATGATCCTCTCGGGCAGCGAGATGCAGCTCGGCCACGGCGAGACCGTGGCCGACACCGCACGCGTCCTGTCGCGCTATGTGGATGCGGTGATGATCCGCACCTTCCAGGACGCGACGCTGCGCGAGCTCGCCGAGAACGCCTCCGTTCCGGTGATCAACGGGCTGACCAACCGCTCCCATCCCTGCCAGATCATGGCCGACATCCTCACCTTCGAGGAGCATGTGGGCCCGATCGCCGGCGCCACCGTGCTCTGGTCGGGCGACGGGAACAATGTCTGCCATTCCTGGATCCAGGCGGCGGGGGCCTTCGGCTTCACGCTGCGGGTGGCCTGCCCTGAGACGCTCGAGCCCGACGCCGCGATGGTCGAGGCGGCCCGCGCGGCCGGCGGACGCGTCGAGATCTTCCGCGATGCGATGGCGGCGGCCGAGGGGGTGGACGCGGTCATCACCGACACCTGGCTCTCGATGCATGACGACATCGCCGCACGCGACCGCCGTCATAACCAGCTGAAGCCCTTTCAGGTCACCGACGCGCTGATGGACCGCGCGCACGGCCATGCCGTGTTCATGCACTGCCTGCCCGCCCATCGCGACGAGGAGGTCACCTCCTCGGTGTTTGACGGGGCCCGCTCGGTCGTGTTCGATGAAGCTGAGAACCGCCTCCATGTCCAGAAAGGCATCCTCCGCTGGTGCCTGCGCAACTGACGTGGCAACTGAGCCTCGTCTGACGCCGGGCCGCGCCGACCGAGAGAGGTCAGGCGCGCGCCTTACCCCTACCGGCGCCATTGTCGGGCGGCCCGTCATCGAACCAACGGAGCGGACCGCTGCCGGGTTGCACCGCAGCGAAACGGTCGACACCACCCCGATTCTTCGACATAACACCCCCGTATGGTGGTGGATCGGCTTGCGTGGGGACGAGATTGGAAATGTCGGTTAGCAAGATTCTGAAATACCCGGCGAAACTCGTCTTGAGGACATCGCTGGGAAAACGTGCCGTTGACGCGTCTTTTGCGGCATCGGAGAAGATACGCAAACGCCTGCTCGCCCACCGGATCCGCGGAATTACGGTTCAACCCGATGACATCGTCGGTCTGGCCGTGGTTAAGAATGAAGAACTTAGACTCGAGTATTTCTTTGAATATTATCGGAAGCTAGGCCTCACGAAGTTCATCATCCTCGATCATGGTTCGACTGACAAAACGGCAGAGATCATCGATGCTGAACCTTTGGCCGTTCGGGTGCCGGTTGCGGGCAACTTCGTCTACAAGTCGGCATGGGTGAATGCCGTCCTGGAGACGCTGTGCCAGGACCGTTGGGTGCTCGCACTCGATGCGGATGAGTTCTTCATCTACCCGCATATGGATCGTATAGATCTGCGCGGCTTGCTCGCTTTCTTGGAGGCGCGGGGCGAGGACACGGTCGAAGGGCAGCTTCTCGACATGTATCCGGAGGGAAATGTCTGGGATCTCGACTACAAGCCCGGGCAGGATCCACTCGACGTCGCCCCGTATTTCGACACCAACGCCGCGACACGCAAACGCGTTTTCGGTGTCGCGCCCTATCTCGGCAAGGCGCCGCTGTTCCGCTTCGGCGCGGGCAAGACGCTGAGTGTGGGTCAGCATATCCTGGAGGGAGCGCGCAGCTCGGGCATCAAAGGCTGTCTCTTGCACTTCAAGTTTCTGCAGGATTTCAAGCGTAAAACATCCAGCAACGCCGTCCTGAGATACTTTGATCGTGCCTATGGCCGTGAGTTGGCGGCCTATTCCGGCCATATCGAGGCAAGCGAAGAGCTCCATCTCTATTCTGAGGACTCGATCAAGTATGAAGGTCCCGACCAGCTCGTAGAGCTCGGGTTCATGGCCACCACGCCCGAGTGGCAGCACGAGGCGGCCAAGCAGGACCCGTCCGGTGATGGCCCAGCGGCCCCGTCGACGCATTCGCCAAGCGCGCCTTCGTCGGCCTGAGTGCCGAGGCGTGTGAGCGGGAGCGCTTGGAACAGCCGGGGCGGCTACCCCTTCCGGCGGCGGGACTTGCCGGAGCCGCGCTGGCCGGGCTTGCCAGTGGTTGAGCGTGGCCTGACCGCCGCATCCACCCGATCCTCGACCGCGGACTGGCGCGCCATCGGGTCGTCGGCGATGGCCAGATCCACCGCTTCGAGCCGCTTGATCTCGTCACGCAGCCGCGCCGCCTCCTCGAATTCGAGGTTCTCGGCGGCCTTCATCATGTCTTTCCGGAGCGCCTCGAGATGCGCCTGGAGATTGCCGCCGACGCCCCCCTTGCCCGCCTTCTCGACCGTGGCGGTGACGCGCTCCATGTCGGAGTGGCTCGTCCCGTAACCCTCGAGGATGTCGTCGACATTCTTCTTGATGGTGGTCGGCGTGATGCCGTGGGCCTCGTTATGGGCGATCTGCTTGGCGCGGCGGCGCTCGGTCTCGGCGATCGCGCGCTCCATCGAGCCGGTCCTCGCGTCGGCATACATGATCACCCGGCCTTCGACATTGCGCGCGGCGCGCCCGATCGTCTGCACGAGCGAGGTCTCCGAGCGCAGGAACCCCTCCTTGTCGGCGTCGAGGATCGCGACGAGCTGGCATTCGGGGATGTCGAGCCCCTCGCGCAGCAGGTTGATGCCGACCAGCACGTCGAAGGCGC
>CAYORO010000266.1:0-5259 GCA_964406355.1 uncultured Limibaculum sp. | reverse complement strand
CGAGACCGACGCCGAGATCGAGACCGACGAGGAGACTGCCGCCGAGGTCGAGGTCGAGGTCACCGAGACCAGTTCGGAGCCCGAGGCCGCGTGAGCAATCGGGTCCGCGTGGCCGTCACTCCTCTTCGAGGCGGGTGACGATCGCAGTGACGACGGGCTTCTTGCCCCAGTGGCGGACCGAGACCCGGCGCACCGCCTTGCCGATCAGGTCCTCGACCGCCGCATCCGTGCGGAGTGCCTTCCTTGGGCTGTCCTCCACGGCGTCGTCGATCGCCTCGGCGATCATCTCGTCGAGCGGCCCGGGCCAGCCCTCGGCCTCCTTCGGCCCGCCAATCACGCGCACCTCCGGATCCGCGAGCAGCTCGCCCTCCTCGTCGACCACCACGCCAACCACCACATGGCCCTGGCGCGCGAGCTTCAGCCGGTCGCGGATCACCCCGTCGAGCGCGCCCACATGGGTCTCGCCGTCGAGATAGACGCGCCCCACCGGCACCTCGTCGACCACGCCCGGGCGATTGCCGTCGAGCCGCACCACCGAGCCGTTGGGCGCCACCACCGTGTGGCTCGCGCCCCATTCTCCCGCCCATTTCTGATGCTCGACGAGATGGCGGTGCTCGCCATGGATCGGCACCGCGACGCGGGGCTTGAGCGCGGCATAGATCCGCTGCAGGTCGTCGCGACGGGCATGGCCCGAGACATGGATGCGCTCCATATCGCCGTCGATCACGCGCACACCGTTCTCGGAGAGCTTGTTGTAGAGCCGGTAGATGCCCGCCTCGTTGCCCGGGATGGTCTTCGACGAGAAGAGCACCGTGTCGCCCTCGCCGAGCTTGACCGTCGGGTGCGTGCCCGAGGCGATCCGCGCGAGCGCCGCCCGCGCCTCGCCCTGGCTGCCGGTCACGAGATAGAAGAGGTTGTCGTCGGGGATGTCGGCCGCGTCCTCCTCGGAGACCACCGTCGGGAAGTCGCGGAGCTGCCCGGTCTCGACCGCCACCTCGATCATCCGCCGCATCGCGCGTCCAACCACCACGATCGACCGGCCCACATCCCGCGCGGCCATCGCCAGCGTGTGCAGCCGCGCGACGTTGGAGGCAAAGGAGGTGGCCGCGACCGCCCCCGGCGCGTTGGCGATGATGCGCCGGAGATTGGGTGTGATCTCGGCCTCGGACCCCGCCGCGCCCGCGAGAAAGACATTTGTCGAGTCGCAGGCGAGGGCGAGCACGCCCTCCTGGCCCAGCGCCTCGTAGGGGGCGAGGTCATAAGGCTCGCCGAGCTGGGGATCGGGATCGAGCTTGAAGTCCCCCGAATGCACCACCGTGCCGAGCGGCGTGCGGATCGCGAGCATCGAGGCCTCGGGGATCGAGTGGGTGATCGGCAGGAACCGCACCTCGAAGCTGCCCGCGCCGATCCGCTCTCCCACCTCGACCTCGCGGATCACCCGCGGATCGAGCCCGGCCTCGTCGAGCTTGCGCCGCACCACCTCGGCCGTGAACCGCCGGGCATAGATCGGGGCGCCGATCTCGGCCCAGAGATGGGGGATCGCGCCGATATGGTCCTCATGCGCATGGGTCACGAAGAGCCCCTTCACCCGGCCCGCCTGCTCGCGCAGGAAGCGGATTTCCGGCAGCACCAGCTCGACGCCGGGCGCGGTGTCCATATCGCCGAAGCCGATCCCGAGATCGACCACGATCCACTCGCCCTCGGCGCCGTGGCCGAGCCCGTAGAGATAGCAGTTCATGCCGATCTCGCCGGCGCCGCCGAGAGGGGCGTAGAGGAGCTCGCCCGGAAGTTTGTCAGCCATACTCACCCGTGGTGTTGTAGCGGTGGATCATCACGAGCCCCCGCATGGTCAGGTCGTCGTCGACATGGGTGATCGCGTCGGTGCCGCGCGCGAAGAGCGGCGCGAGTCCGCCGGTGGCGATCGCCGTCATCTTGCGGTCGCGCTCGCCCGAGATGCGCGCGCAGACCCCTTCGATCAGCCCGACATAGCCCCAGTAGATGCCGGATTGCATGCACTGCACCGTGTTGGTGCCGACCACCCGCTGTGGCCGGGTCACGTCGATATGCGGCAGATGCGCCGCCGCGTTCTTGAGCGCCTCGAGCGAGAGGTTGATCCCGGGCGCGATCACACCGCCCACATAAGCGCCGTCGGTGTCGACCACATCGAATGTGGTGGCGGTTCCGAAATCGACAACGATGAGATCGGGGCCATAGCTGCGAAAGGCCGAGACGGTGTTGACCAACCGGTCGGCGCCCACCTCGGCCGGGTGGTCGACCCGCACCTCGACCGGCAGCTTGCAGCCCTCCTTGCCGACCACGAGCGGGCGCGTGCCGAAATAACGGTCGCAGAGGACGCGCAGGTTGAACAGCGTCGCCGGCGCCACGTTGGAGATCACCACCGCCTCGATATCGGCGGGGTCGCGTCCGCCATGGCGCATCAGCTGGTTGAGCCAGACGAAATACTGGTCGGCCGTGCGCACGCTCTCGGTGTTGCAGCGCCAGGACGCAACGAAGCTCTCGCCGTCATGGAGCGCGAAGACGGTGTTGGTGTTGCCGACATCGATCGCGAGCAACATGGCCGGGTCACTCTCCGAGGGTGAGGTCCGCCGCGGCGAGCCGCCGGCGTTGGGCGCCATCCCATAGAACGAGCCGGCCCATGTCGTCCATATCCTCGAAGGTGCCTCTCAGTGTTTCGCTGCCGGCCGAGGCCGCGACCGGGCGGCCGAGTCCCTCGGCGCGCGCGAGCCAGGCGGCGCGGATCGGCGCGAAGCCTTCTGCGGCATGGATGCCCTGCCAGCGGGCCATGGCGGCGGCGAGGCCCGCCAGCGCAGTCTCGGGGGGGGGCGGGCGGCCGCCCGCGGCGACGACCGACGTCGCGGGCGTGCCGCCGGGGCGGAGGCTCTCCGGTCCCGGTGCGGTCGCGAGGTTGACGCCGATGCCGATTGCCATCCAGTCGAGCCGTCCGCCACTCCCGGCGCTGTCGATCAGGACACCCGCCGTCTTGCGACCGTTGAGCAGCGGATCGTTGGGCCATTTGAGGCTCGCGCGGGCCCCGGGTGCCAGAGCGGAAAGGAGCTCCGCCACGGCGAGGCAGGCGACGAAGGAAAGCTGCGCTGCCTCGGCGGGCGGGAGCTGAGGATCGAAGAGGAGCGTCGCGGCGAGATTGCCCTCTGGGCTCGCCCAGGACCGCCCGAGGCGTCCGCGCCCCGCCGTCTGCCGGTGGGCCAAGATCCAGAGGGGCCCGCGCTCGCCGGCAGCGGCGCACCGCGCGGCTTCGGCATTGGTGCTGTCGACCCGGTCGAGCACGACCCGCCCGACACCCTCCGGCCAGCCGGCCTCAGTCAATGCCCCATCACCGGAGCAACGCCTCTGCCGCCGCCAGCGTCGCATCCGTCAGGCCGAACCCCTGGACGAAGGGCAACCAGCCGACCGCCATCACCAACGCCGCGACCGCAAAGGCGATCTGGCCGGGCATGTCGGGCCGGAGCTCGAGCGGGCGGTCGGGTTCCGCGAGATACATCAGCCGCACGATGTTGAGGTAGTAATAGGCCGCGATCACGCTCGCCACTGCGCCGGCGAGCGCCAGCGGCGCCAGCCCCGCATCGACGGCGGCCTTGAAGGCGAAGAACTTTCCGAAGAAGCCGACCAGCGGCGGGAGCCCCGCGAGCGAGAACATCAGCACCGCGAGCGCCAGTGCCTGGGCCGGCTTGACCTGGGCGAGGCCCGCGAGATCAGAGATCTGCACCACCGGCTGTCCGTCCCGCTCCATTGCCAGGATGAAGGCGAAGACCCCGAGCGTCATCACCACATAAATGGCGAGATAGATCATCAGCGCCTGCGCGCCCTCGACCGTGCCGGCCGCAAGCCCGACAAGCGCGAAGCCCATATGCCCGATCGAGGAATAGGCCATCAGCCGCTTGAGATTGGTCTGTCCGATCGCCGCCACCGAGCCGAGGAACATCGAGGCGACGGCGATGAAGACCAGGATCTGCTGCCACTCCGGCACCGCGGCGCCGAAGCCGTCGAACAGCACCCGCGCGAAGAGCCCGGCCGCCGCCACCTTGGGCGCCGTCGCGAAGAAGGCCGTGACCGGGGTCGGCGAGCCCTCATAGACATCGGGCGTCCACATATGGAAGGGCGCGGCCGAGATCTTGAAGGCCAGTGCTGCGCAGACGAACACCAGCCCGAAGGTGAGCCCGAGCGAGACCCCTTCGGATTTGATGATGCCGGCGATGATCGTGAGGTTGGTCGAGCCCGTATAGCCGTAGATCAGCGAGGCGCCGTAGAGCAGGAGCCCCGAGGACAGCGCGCCGAGCACGAAGTATTTGAGCCCCGCCTCCGTGGACCGCGGGCTGTCGCGATTGAACGCCGCGACGACATAGAGCGCAAGCGACTGCAGCTCGAGCCCGACATAGAGCGAAATGAGGTCGCCCGCGCTCACCATCATCATCATGCCGAGCGTCGCCATCAGCACGAGGATGGGATACTCGAAGCGCAGGATCCCGCGCCGCTCGAGATAGCCCTCGCCCAGCACCAGCATCGCGGCCGAGGAGAGCAGGATCAGCACCTTGGCAAAGCGCGCATAGGCGTCGGTTACGAAAGCCCCGCCGAAGGCCGCACCGGCCACCGGGTCGCTCGAGGCGATCCAGAGCCCGACGGCCACCATCAGCACCGTTGCGGCTCCCGAGATCCGGAACCGCTGACTGTCGCCGCCGCCGAACGCCCCCCACATCAGGAGCGCCATGGCACCGCCGGCCATGATCAGTTCCGGGGCGAGGAGATCGTAATCGGCGCCCATCTCAGTCTCCTGTGTGGTCGGCCGCGGCGAGATCGAGAATGCCCGAGGCCGCCGCCGTCTCGCGCGCCTCGGCAACGCTCTCGACGAGATTGTCGACCGAGGCGCCGAAGAGCTCGAGCACCGGCGTCGGGTAGAGGCCGAAGAAGATCGTCGCGACGACCAGAGGCGCCAGCACGGTGATCTCGCGCCGGTCCATATCCTTGATGGCCGAGAGGCTCTGCTTGATGAGGTCGCCGAACACCACCCGGCGGTAGAGCCAGAGCGCATAGGCCGCCGAGAGGATCACGCCGGCCGCCGCACCGACGACGGCGGCGGAGTTGACCTGGAAGGCGCCCGCCATGGTCAGGAACTCGCCGATGAAGCCCGAGGTGCCCGGCAGTCCGACATTGGCCATGGTGAAGAGCATCATCACGGTGGCGTAGATCGGCATCCGGTTCGCGAGCCCGCCATAGGCCGCGATC
>CAYORO010000265.1:0-5276 GCA_964406355.1 uncultured Limibaculum sp. | reverse complement strand
AACCCCCGCGCCTCGCGCACCGTCCACTTCGTCGCCAAGGCTGTCGGCTCGCCCATCGCGTCCATCGGCGCCCGCGTGATGGCGGGCGAGGCGCTCTCGGCCTTCACGCTCGCCGATCCGCAGACCCCACATGTCGCGGTCAAGGAGGCGGTGCTGCCCTTTGCCCGGTTCCCCGGCGTCGACACTCTCCTCGGCCCCGAGATGCGCTCGACCGGCGAGGTGATGGGGCTCGACCATGGCTTCGCCCGCGCCTTCCTGAAGAGCCAGCTCGGCGCCGGCACCACGCTGCCCCGCGGCGGCACTGCCTTCATCTCGGTGAAGAACGCCGACAAGGCCGCGATCCTGCCCGCCGCGCAGATCCTCGAGCGGCTCGGCTTCGGCATCGTCGCGACCGGCGGCACGGCCGAGTTCCTCATCGGCGAGGGGGTGCGCGCCGAACGGGTCGCGAAGGTCTATGAGGGCAGGCCGAACATTGTCGACCGGATGAAGGACGGCAATGTCGTGCTGGTCTTCAACACCACCGAGGGCGCGCAATCGGTGCGCGACAGCTTCGACATCCGCGCCACCGCGCTCACGATGAAGATCCCGTATTACACCACCGCCTCGGGGGCCAATGCGGCGGCACGGGCGATCGACAACTACAATCACGGCGAGATCGAGGTGGCCCCGCTCCAGTCCTACACCCGGCCATCGGACGCCCCGCACGCCTGACGCGCGCCCGCTTGCACGCTGCGGAAGCCCCGCCTATGCTCCCGTCTCGAGGGCCAGAGGCAAGCCGGATGACGGCGCTGAGGCACGATCCCGAACATCGTGGGGCGAGGCTCACCCGGCCGACCCAGATCCCAAGGAAGACGGATGGACAAGATTCCGATGACCAAGCAGGGCTACGAAGCCCTGAACACCGAGTTGAAGACGCTCAAGGACGTGGAGCGCCCCGCGGTGATCAAGGCGATCGCCGAGGCCCGCGAGCATGGCGATCTCTCCGAGAACGCGGAGTACCACTCGGCGCGCGAGAAGCAGTCCTTCATCGAGGGGCGGATCAAGGAGGTCGAGGGCATGATCGGGCGGGCCGATGTGATCGACCCCTCCAAGCTCTCGGGGCCGACCGTGCGCTTCGGCGCCACCGTGCAGCTCGTCGACGAAGACACCGACGAAGAGAAGACCTACCAGATCGTCGGCGAAGCCGAGGCGGACATCTCCAACGGCAAGCTCAACATGAACTCGCCGCTCGCCCGCACGCTGATCGGCAAGGATGTCGGCGACAGCGTCGAGGTCGTGACGCCGGGCGGCTCGCGCGCCTACGAGATCCTTTCGGTCAAGTACTCGTGAGGCGACGGGGCCGGGCGAGTCGCGAGAGCGCCCGTTCACAGTTCTGACGGTTTTCCCATTCGGTCATCTTGAACTCACCGGCTGCGATCCCCAGATCGCGCTGGTCGTTGGATTATCGACGACAACTTGAGCACCAAGTTATTGAATGGGAAAGTCTAGAGACATGAAAGTCACGATCAAGAAACTCACCAAGAAGACCGCGTCCTACAAGCTGAAGGGGACGGATGCCGAGGCCGTTGCCGCCGAGATCGAGGCGCGCGAGCATGCCGGCGAGTACACCTATGAGCCTCACATCTCGTGGAAGACCAAGGGCGGCGTGGTGACCGAGGTGACCATCACCCCCGTCGGCACCACCGAGATGCCGGTCTGGAAGGCCTATGGCAAGCAATGCGCCGAGGCGAAGGCCGAGTGGGACCGCTTCTACGTGGCGCTGGCCAAGCATGAGCGCGGGCATGAGCTGATCTTCCTCGAGAGCCTCGCCAAGGCCAAGATCCGGCTCGAGCAATTCGCCGCCGACCGTCAGAAGTCGGGCACCCCGATCCGCCCGGCCGATATCAAGGCGCTCTACAAGACGCTCTTCAAGGAGGTCTTCAAGAAGCCGCAGGACGAGTTCGACAACGCCACCAACCACGGCAAGAACAAGGGCGCCGTGTTCCGGGCCCTCGCTGCGGCCTGCCCCTGAGGCTCTGGCGGGCGGGGTCGTGCCCCGCCCAACGCCACCCGGCATCGGGGACCTAGAGCCCGAAGCTCGCGAAGGGGAGGTAGCGGACCGGATCGCCCGGGCGGATCTCGAGCGCGCCGTCGGGCAACTCGACCAGCCCCTCGGCCCAGGAGAGCCCGCCGACGAGCCCCGATCCCTCGGAATGGAAGATCTCGACCCCCTCGGGCCCGGGTCGGGCGCGGAGATACTCTCGCCGTCCGGGCTTCTTCCGCTTCTCGAAGGCCGCCGGGAGCGTGAAGGCGCGCGGCTCGGGCCAGTCCTCGCCCGAGAGCACCGCGAGCGCCGGCCGCGCGAAGATCAGCGCACAGACGAACGCCGCGACAGGGTTGCCCGGCAGGCCGAAGACCGGCGTGCCCCGCCAGAGCCCCATGGCGAGCGGGCGCCCGGGCTTGACCGCGATCCGCCAGGTGTCGAGCCGACCCTCCTCGCGCAGAAGCCGGGAGACATGGTCCTCGTCGCCCGCCGAGGCCCCGCCCGTGGTGAGGATCGCATCAGCCTCCGCAGCCCCCCGGTCGAGCGCGGCCCGCACGGCCTCGGCCCGATCCGCCGCGCGGCCGAGATCGACGCTTGCGTGTCCCTGCGCCGCCGCGAAGGCGAGCAGCATCGGCCGGTTGGCATCGCAAATGCCGGCGGGCGAGGCCGCACCGGGCTCGACGAGTTCGTCCCCGGTCGAGAGCACCGCGACGCGCAGCCGGGCTCGAACCGCGAGCGCGCCGATCCCCGCGGCAGCCGCCCGCGCGAGGTCCTGAGGCCCGAGCCTGCGCCCCGCGGCCAAAACGGTCTCGCCCGTTCGCGCATCCTCACCGCGAGGCCGGGTGTTGGCGCCGCGCTTCTTCGGCGCCCGGAAGCGGACACGCCCGTCGGCGAGGTCACAGTCCTCCTCGAGCACCACGGTGTCGACGCCGTCGGGGATCGCGGCCCCCGTGAGGATCCGCACCGCCGCGCCCAGCGCGAGCCGCCCCGGCCAGGGATGGCCCGCCGCGGCCCGTCCCTCGGCAAGCGCAAGGTCCGCCGCGTCCGGCCCCGCCCAGGCAAAGCCGTAACCATCGACCGCGGCGTTGGTCGCCGGCGGGTTGTCGCGGAGCGCCACCGCCGGCTCGGCCAGCACCCGCCCCGAGGCGTCGCCGAGCGGCACGGTCTTGGTCCCGGTCACCGGCCGCATGGCCGCGCGGAGCCGGTCGAGGGCCGCGTCGACCGGCGTCCAGTCGACCCCCCGCGGGAGGGCGAAGCAGTCGTCGGCGACGCGTGCGCTCATGCGCGGCGGGGCATCGCAAGGCCGACATCGCGCAGGATGAACTCGGCGATCGCAGGGATGTCGTCGAGGCCGATCACCGGGCGGCTCGTCGCGGGGCGGATCTCTGGCGCGTCATTGGTGGCGATCGCCCGCACGGTCGGGTCGTCGCGCGCGATCAGCGGCTGACCGGTGGCGGCCCGCCAGGCCTCGATCTTGGGGTGGCCGTCGCGCTTCCAGCCCTCCACCAGAATGAGATCCACCGGGTCGAGCTTGGCGATCAGCGCCTCGAGCGAGGTCTCGGGCGCGCCGCGGAGCTCGGTCATCAGCGCCCAGCGTGCCGACGACGCCAGGATCACCTGATGCGCACCCGCCGCCCGGTGGCGGTGGCTGTCCTTGCCCGGCCGGTCGACATCGACCCCGTGATGGGTGTGCTTGAGCGTCGAGACGGTGAAGCCGCGGCCGCTGATCTCGGCGACCAGCCGCTCGACCAGCGTGGTCTTGCCGGCATTCTTCCAGCCGATGACCCCATAGAGCCTCATGCGCCCGCCCCGATCCCGATCCGGCCCGCGATGCGCTCGGCCTCGGCGAGGTCGGCGGGCGTGTTGACATTGAAGAACGGGTACGGCCCCGCATCGTCGAAGAGCGCCCGCGCGCAGCCATGGCGCGAGGTCCAGAGGATCACCTTGCGCACCTGGCCGTGCAGCAGCGCCTCCTCGAGGTCGTCGGCAAGCGCCACCGGCCAGAGCCCGAAGGTCGGGTGCTCGGAGAGCCCGCGCTCGGGGTCGGTGGTGGCGGCACAGGCGAGCGGCACACCCTTTGTGCGGGCAGCCTCGGCGAGACGGGTAGATAGGGTCTCCGGGAAGAAGGGCGTGTCGCCGGCGGCGGTGACGATCGCCTCATGGCCCCGCGCCGCCGCCCAGCGCAGACCCGCCAGCACGCCCGCGAGGGGACCTGCAAAGCCCTCCACCGTGTCGGGCACGACCGGCAGGCCGAACGCCGCGAAGCGCCCCGGATCTCCGTTGGCATTGAGCGCGATCTCAGAGACCTGCGGCCGGAGCCGCGCGATCACATGGGCGAGGAGCGGCCGGCCGGCGACCTCGAGGAGCGTCTTGTCACCGCCGCCCATCCGGCTCGCCCGACCCCCCGCCAGGATCACCCCCGCCACGCTCATACCTCGCCCCCCCGGGCCACCGCCCGCCACGCCTCGATCCGCCGCTTGAACTCCGCTTGGTCCATCCCTTCCGGCACGTCTGAGTTCAGGATCACATACGCCCTGTTGCGCGCAACAAACAGCGCAGTGGACTTCCGCAGGTGGCGAACCTCCGTCACCGCACGCCAATCGGCCCGCGAGCTCTCGAGCACGTCCGCGCGGTCGGTAGCGGGTCCTGTCGCGTCGAGGCGATAGGTCCACTCAAGCTCGGACGCGAAGAGACGCCGCTGCAAAGGTTGCATCGGGACACAGAAGAGGAGGAAAGAGCCCCAAATGGCGAGCGCTCCGGCCAAGAACCCCGACCGCCACGCCGCCGCCCAGAAGGGCGAGATCTCGCCTGCAGCCCCCTGTGCAGTGACGAGGAGAACCCCAGCGGAAACCGCCAGCAGCGCCAGGACCGGCCAAGCGAGAGGCATGACGTATCCGACGAGCCCGAGACGCCGCCAGATTGCCCATTGAAGTGCCGACTGGTCGGCCGGAGCTACCGTCCACCGGATCCCGATCTCCGCCTCAGCCATCGACGGCGCCCTTGCGGCGGTGGCGGGGGTCCTCCTCATGGGCGGCGGCGGGATCGCTGTCGTAGACCAGCCGCTCCTCGCCCGAGAGGCAGACGAAGCGCGCGCCCCGCATCCGGCCAATGAGCGTCATGCCGGTCTGGCGCGCAAGCTCCACCCCCCAGGCCGTGAAGCCCGACCGCGAGGCGAGCACGGGGATGCCCATCAGCGCCGTCTTGATCACCATCTCCGAGGTCAAGCGGCCGGTGGTATAGAGGATCTTGCCCG
>CAYORO010000264.1:0-5296 GCA_964406355.1 uncultured Limibaculum sp. | reverse complement strand
CGGTGCTGGCGGCGAAGGCGGGCCTCGGCAAGCTGCCGATCGAGAGCCACAAGCTCCAGGCCTATGTGTCCGAAGGGCTGAAGCCGATCCTCGACTGCGTGCTCGTCTTCGGCGGGCCCGGGCATTTCTACATTTCGCAATCCGACAAGGGCGGGATGGTCTATGGGGGCGATCTCGACTCCTATCCCTCCTATGCGCAGCGCGGGAACTTCCCGATCTACGAGGACGTCGCGGCGAACTGCATGGCGGTGCTGCCCTGCTTGGGCCGCGCGCGGCTGGTGCGCCAATGGGCCGGCGTGATGGACATGTCGATGGACGGCTCGCCCTTCATCACCAAGACCGATGTGCCGGGGCTCTATCTCAATGCCGGCTGGTGCTATGGCGGGTTCAAGGCGACGCCGGGCTCGGGGAACGTGTTCGCGCATACGATTGCCAGGGACGAGCCGCACTGGGCCAACCGGCGCCTCACGCTCGAGCGCTACGCTCGGGGCGCGATGATCGACGAGTCGGGCCACGGCCCCTATCCGAAGGCGCATTGATGGGCGCCGTGCCATGCAGAGAGGCTGCGGCGCGGCCGGCAGCCCCGCCCACCCGGGCAGGCCTCGGCGCCCAGTCCGGCCGTGACGCCCCCCATCGGCTGCCGGCCGCGCCGCGGGAGCGCCCATGACCGAGGTGGTCGAGATCCGGGCGGAGGAGGTGGTGCTGCGCGAGGCGGGGGCTGACGATCTGCCGGTGCTGGCGCTGCTCTATGGCGAGCTTTATGCGGCCCATGGCGCGTCGATTTCGCCTGAGCGGGCGGTCGAGAAGCTCGGGCGCATGCTTGGCGCGCCATGCCAGAGGGCGCGGCTATTCGAGGCGACGGGGCGGCCCATCGGCTTCGCGCTCTGGGCCGAGCTCGGCGACCATGTTTTCCTGCGCGACTATGTGATCACCGCGGCGCATCGCGGGCGGGGGCTCGGCGCGGCCCTCTTCGAGCGGCTGCGGGCGGAGGCGCTGCCCGACGGCCTGCCGATCCGGCTCGAGGCCTCGGCGGCGCATGCGCAGGCCTTCTGGACCAAGAGGGGGTTTGGCGTCTGGAGCACTGGCATGCGCTCCGACTGTGCGCCGCCCGACGGCGCCGATATCGAGGAACCGAGCGAATGCTGAGGATCAACTGCCCGTTCTGCGGGCCGCGCGACCACACCGAGTTCGTCTATGAGGGCGATGCGAGCGTCGAGTATCCCCCGCTCGACGCCTCCGAGGAGGCGTGGTTCGACGCGGTCTATCTGCGCCAGAACCGGCGCGGCGTGCATCTCGAGCACTGGCACCACGCCATGGGGTGCCGGCAGCTGCTGGTTGTCGAGCGCGACACGCTCACCCATGAGATCCGCTCGGTGCGGCTGGCGCACAGGGCCACGGCGGAGGTGGTGGAATGACCGGCTCTCGCCTGCCGAGCGGCGGCGTGATCGACCGCGCGCGCGCCGTGCCCTTCACCTGGGACGGACGCCGCATGGAGGGCCGGGTGGGCGACACGCTGGCCTCGGCGCTGATGGCGAATGGCGAGCGCGTGGTGGCGCGCGGGTTCAAGTATCACCGTCCGCGGGGCGTGATGGCGGCCGGGCCCGAGGAGGGCGGCGCCCTGGTGACCGTCGGCGAGGGCGCCCGGCGCACGCCCAACCAGAAGGCGCCCGAGGTCGAGCTGATCCCCGGGCTCGCGGCGTCGGGGCAGAACGCCTGGCCATCGGTGCGGTTCGATCTCGGGCGGGTCAACGACCTGCTCGGGCGGTTCTTCGCGGCGGGGTTC
Organism: uncultured Limibaculum sp.; assembly: GCA_964406355.1. Taxonomy (GTDB): domain Bacteria; phylum Pseudomonadota; class Alphaproteobacteria; order Rhodobacterales; family Rhodobacteraceae; genus Thermohalobaculum. The sequence continues at coordinate 3,513 of CAYORO010000264.1, read as the reverse complement.
TACTACAAGACCTTTTTCGGCGTCGGGCGCGGCACCTGGGCCTGGATGCAGTTCGAGAAAGTCATCCGTCGGGCCGCCGGGATGGGGCGCGCGAGCGAGGCGGCCGACCCGGACGCCCATGAGATCGTGCATGACTTCTGCGATCTGCTGGTGGTGGGCGCGGGGGTTGCGGGCCTCGCGGCGGCCGAGCAGGCTGCGGCCGACGGGCTCGACGTGATCGTCGCGGAGCGCGATTTCGTGCTGGGCGCGGCGCTTGCGGGCACGGCCGAGCCGGTCGAGGGCGCGGCCCCGGCCGACTGGGTGGCGGCGCGGCGCGCGGCGCTGTCGGGCGCGCGGGTGCTCTCGCGGACCACGGGGATCGGGCTCTATGACGGCAATGTCGTCGGGCTCTACGAGCGGGTGGCCGAGCATGGGAGCCATCCCTCGATCCCGCTCGGGCGGCTCCGGATCGTGCGGCCGGGGGCGGTGATCCTCGCCACCGGTGCGATCGAGCGGCCGATCGCCTTTGGCGACAACGATCGGCCGGGCGTGATGCTCGCCTCGGCTGCGGCGAGCTATGTCGAGCGCTTCGGCGTCGCCCCGGGCGAGAGTGCGGCGATCGCCACGACCAACGACACCGGCTATCGCGCGGCGACCGTGCTGGCGCGGGCCGGGATCCGCACGACGCTGCTCGATGCGCGCGAGGCGGGCGCGGAAGAGGTGCGGGGCCCCGCCGAGGCCGCGGGCGTCGAGGTCCTTGCGGGCCATGTGCCGGTGGCCGTCAAGGGCGCGAACGGCGTCCGCGGGCTTGAGATCGGGCGGCTAGAGGGTGGCGAGATCCACCCTCGTGGCCCGATCTATCGCGATGTCGTCGGCCTCTCTGGCGGCTGGTCGCCGGCAATCCACCTCGTCTGCCATCGTGGCGTGAGGCCCGTCTGGGACGAGGACCTCCTCTGCTTCCGGTCCGGTGAGCCGCCCCAGGGCGTCGCGCTGACCGGTGCCGCCGCGGGCGTCTTCGGCATGGAGGACGCGCTCGCCCATGCCCGCGCCACGGCGGAGCAGGTCGCGCGCCGCCTCCTCGGGCGAAACGGCGCGGCCACCAACCGGCCCGCACCGGCGCCCGGTGGGCTCGGCCCCATCGCGCCGCTCTGGGAGGTGCGGGTCCCTGGGCGCAAGATGAAGTCCTTCGCCGATCCGCAGCACGACGTGACCACCGACGATGTCCGCCTCGCCGCCCAGGAAGGCTATGTCTCGGTCGAGCATATGAAGCGCTACACGACGCTCGGGATGGCGACCGACCAGGGCAAGACCGGCGGCGTCCTCGGCCTCGCGGTGTTGGCCGATGCACTCGGTCAGACGATCCCGGAGACCGGGATCACCACCTTCCGCCCGCCCTACACGCCGACGCCGATCGCCGCCTTCGCCGGCCGCGACCGGGGCGCGCATTGGCGGCCGACACGGCGCACGCCCATGCACGGCGCGCAGGAGGTCGAGGGCTGCGTCTTCACCGATGCCGGGCTCTGGAAGCGCTGCTGGTACGCGCCGCGCCCCGGCGAGACGCTGGCCGAGGCCTATCTCCGCGAGGCCCGCACCGTGCGCGAGGCGGTTGGCATGGTCGATGTCACCTCCCTCGGCAAGATCGCCGTGCAGGGGCCGGACGCCGCCGAGCTCCTCAACCGCGTCTATGTGAACGGCTTCGCCAAGCTGCCGGTGATGCGGTGCCGCTATGGCGTGATGCTGCGCGACGACGGGATCGTGTTCGATGACGGCGTGACCTGGCGCCTCGGCGAGCACGAGTTCCTGATGACCGCCACCACCGCGATGGCGGGGCCGGTGCTCGCCTGGCTCGAGACGCTGCTTGCGACGCGCTGGCCGGATCTGCGTGTGCATGTGGCCTCGACGACCGATCAGTGGGCGGGCATCGCGGTCGCGGGGCCCCGGGCGCGCGCTGCACTCGCGCCGATGGTCGCGGGCGCGATGGACGACGGGGCGCTGCCCTTCATGGGGATCATCCGCGCGCCTGTGCGCGTCGAGGGCGGGACCGTGCCGGCGCTGATCGCGCGGATCTCCTTCTCGGGCGAGATGGCCTATGAGGTCTATGTGCCGTCGGACTTCGGCCCGGCGCTCTGGCATGCGGTGCAGGCCCGGGTCGAGGCCGAGGGCGGGGCGATCTACGGGGTCGAGGCGCTCGGCGCGCTCCGCATCGAGAAGGGCCACGTCACCCATGCCGAGCTCGACGGCCGCGTGACGCTCGAGGATGCGGGCCTCGGGCGCATGGCCTCGACCAAGAAGCCCTTCATCGGTCAGGCGCTCCGCAAGCGTCCGGATCTCGCGCGCGAGGACCGGCCGCGGCTCGCGCAGTTCGAGCCGGTGCGCGAGATCGACCGCTTCTCGATCGGCGCGATCGTCTGCGAGCCGGACCACGTGGAGGGTCACGGCATCGGCTGGATCACCGGGGTCACGGTGGCGCCGGCCTTCGAGGACCGCTGGGTCGGGATCGGCTTTGTCTCCGGCGGCTGGGAGGCCTGGGAGGGCCGCGAGGTCGTGATCGCCGATCCGGTCCGCGGCCGCGAGTGCCGGGCGACGGTGCATGATCCCCACCGTCTGGATCCGACGGGTGAGCGGATGAAGGGGACGGCCAATGGCTGAGCCGGCGCGTGTCTCGGCCCTCGACGGGCATCTCGCGGCGCGGCGCCTCGGGTCCGCGGGCCCCACGGGCCTTCGCCTCTCGGAGCGGCCGGTCGGTGCGCTCTGGCAGGTCGCGGCCTGGCCCGAGCGGATCGCCACGGTCGCGGCCACGGTGGCCGCAGCGGCGGGTGTGGCCGAGGCCCCCGGCCCCGGGCGCTCGGTCGCAGGTGCGGCCGCGCGCGCGATCCGGACCGAGCCGCTCAAATGGTGGCTCCTGGGCGAGGCGGGGCTTCCGGCGCCCGAGATCGCGATCGCGGACGGCACGGTGCTGGATCTCTCCCACGCCCGCACGCGCATCGCGCTCGAGGGGCCGGCCGCGCCAGATCTGCTCGCCCGGCTCGTGGCAATCGATGTCCGCCCCGGGCGGTTCGAGGACGGCCAGGTCGCGGCCACGGGCCTCCACGGCGTCGGCCTCCTGATCGCGCGGACAGGCCCCGCCTGGGAGATCTTCGTCCCCCGGAGCTATGCCCTCGACACCCTCGAGCGGCTGACCGAGACGGGCGCGCAGTTCGGCCTCGAGACCGGCTGAGGCGCCCCCGAGCGCGTCTCGGCGCTTGTCTCGGCCGGCGGCCAAGCGCTATAGGGCGGGCGACCCAGGAGCACGAGGACGCCCCCATGCCCAAGATCGCCGGCAACGAGATCCGCCGCGGCAACATCATCGAGCACAATGGCGGCCTCTGGGTCGCGGTGAAGACCGATCACGTGAAGCCCGGCAAGGGCGGCGCCTTCGCCCAGGTCGAGCTCAAGAATCTCCGCAACGGCTCGAAGCTCAACGAGCGCTTCCGCTCCGCCGACAAGGTCGAGCGCGTGCGCCTCGAGCAGAAGGACCAGCAGTTCCTCTACGAG
>CAYORO010000263.1:0-5338 GCA_964406355.1 uncultured Limibaculum sp. | reverse complement strand
CAGATCGAGCTCTGGACCAAGGGCGAGAGCTACGAGAACAAGGTCTATGTGCTGCCCAAGCATCTCGACGAGAAGGTGGCGGGCCTCCACCTCGCCAAGCTCGGCGTCAAGCTGACCGAGCTCTCCGCCGAACAGGCCGGCTATCTGGGCCTGGCGACCGAGGGCCCGTTCAAGCCCGAGCACTACCGCTACTGATGGCGGTCGCGTTCCGGCCGGTCGCGCGCGAGGAGGTGCAGGCGATCGGGCGGCTTGCGGTTGCGCGGCACCAGACGGCGTTTGTCACCGCCCCGCTCTGGACGCTGGCGCAGGCGCCCTTTGAGCCCGGCGCCGTCCTCCTCGGGATCTGGGAGGGCGACACGGCCGTCGGCCTCCTCGCGATGATCGACATGCGGGCCGCCGCCTCCGACGCCGAGCGGAGCGAGATGCACCCCGATGCCGGCTATCTCTGGCGCCTGATGGTCGATGCCGCGCATCAGGGCCGCGGGCATGGCGGCGCCGCGATCGCCGAGGCCAAGGCGCGGGCCGCGTCCTGGGGCTTCTCGCGGCTCACGCTCGCCTTCAAGCCCGTGCCCGGCAACCCGCGCCCCTATTACGAGCGCCACGGGTTCCGGCTCACGGGACGGCTCCTCTATGACGGCACCGAGCACGAAATGGCCGCGGCGATCTGAGCGCCCCCGCCGCTTCCGTAATGCGGCATGCTGTCCCGTCTGACGCAGATCAAGGATTTGTGACGCCCCAGATGCTCCTTCTGTCCCTGCCACCGTCGGAGGCCGGACCGCGAAGCCAGCCCCCCGGGCGGCGGGACAGTGACGGAGCACAGACACATGACACGTATGCTTACCCGGGCCGTGGCGGCGACCACGGCCCTCCTCGCCACGCAGGCCGGCGCGACCGACATCCTCGGCGTGCCCATCGATCTCCAGGGCTCGCTGGGCGAACGCGGCGGGTGGACCCGCTATGTGCCGCCGGTCACCCAGTTCGTGCTGAACGAGACGCCGTTCATCACCACCGAGGTAAAGCCGGTGTTCCTCTACCACAACATCCCGGACGGCTTCATCACCGATGGCGGGCGCGTGATCGCCGGCGCAGTGCAGGGGCGGCTTGCGATCAATGAGCGCTTCGGCATCATCGCGACGACCGACGGCTATGCAGATGTCGATTTCGACGAGGTGCTGCCCGACACCGACGGCTTCCTCGACCTGACGGCCGGCGTGAAATACGCGCTGATCTCAGATCCCGAGGCGGGCAACATCCTGACGGCCGGCGTCCGCTATGTCGCGCCCGTGGGCAATATCGAGACCGGCGGCATCGATCTCAACGGCGGCAGCAGCGCGGGGTATATCGACAGCTTCCTGACCGGCGCCAAGCTCTTCGACACCGGCACCCAGATCCAGGCCTCGGTGGGCTACCAGGCGGCCCTCGACCGGTCCGAGAACTGGAGCTTCGTGCACCTCCACGTGCATGCCAACCACGAGGTCTCGCCGGGCTTCTATCCGCTGCTCGAGGCCAACTTCATCCTGCCGACCGATGGCGGCGACCGGATCCCCGGCGCGAGCCTGACGGGCGCGGATGTCTTCGATATCGGCGCGTCGGATCCCTCGGGGATCGTGACCTTCGCGGCCGGCGCGCGCTACCGGTTCAGCCCCAACTTCATCGCCGGGGCTGCCTTCGAGGCCAACCTCGTCGATATCGGGGCCGACGAAGCCGACTCGGTCTATGGCTGGCGGATCACCACCGATCTGACGATCCACTTCTGAGGCGCGGGCCTTGGGCGGGGCGCGCCCCGCCCGGGTCTCACTCCGGCAGGGCCGCCCACTGGTAGAAGAGCGCGACCTCGGGCGGCGGCGCGCCGAAATGCCGGCGCACGAGGCCGAGCATCTCGCCGCTGCGGTAGAGCTTCGAGAGCGCCCGGTCGATCGCCAGGCGCAGATCCTCCTCGCCGCGCGCGATCGCCAGCGCATAGGGCTCCTGGGTGAACGACTTCTTGGCCAGCACGAGCTCCTCGCCCTCGCGGCGGACCAGAAGCCCGAGCAGGATCGCGCGATCGGCGAAATAGGCCGACACCTCGCCCGCCTCGAGCGCCGCGATCCCGCTCTCGTGGCTCTCGAAGGGCACGATCTCGGCGCCCGCGCTTGCGGCGATCCCGGTTTCGGTCAGCCAGTCCTCGGCGGTCGTCGCGCCGCGCACGCCGAGGCGGAGCCCGGCCAGCGCATTGTCGACCACGGTTTGCGAGAAGGCGGCCGGGCTCTGCTCGATCAGCACCTCGCGAGCGAGCTCGGGCGCGTCGGGCCGCATCGCGACACTGACGCCCGTGAGGAAGGTCGGGATCGAGAACGAGACGATCTCGCGCCGGCCGAGCGTCGCGGTCGTTGCGCCGCAAAGGATGTCGATCTCGCCCTTCGCGATCGCCTCGAAGCGCTGCTCGGTGCCGACCGGCACGAAGTGCCCGGTCAGCTGCTCGAGATCGCTGGTCTCGCGGATTGCCTCGGCGAGGCGTGCACAGAGCTCGATCGTGAAGCCCCGCGGCTTGCCATCCACCAGCGAGGCGAAGGGCGGCGCATCGGTCCGGAAGCCGAGCTTCAGCTCGCCCGAAGACCGGACGCGATCGATCACCTCGCCGGCCGCGGCGGGGCTCGATATCGCCGCCCCCAGCCCGACTGCGACAGCGAGAACGACGAGGCCGCCACGAGCGGCTCGAGCAAGACGGTTCGGCATGAGACCCCCAAGATTTCCGCATCTCGACCGTAGCAGAGCGGGCAGTGGCTGACCATTCGGAACTCGCCGGCCCGGAGGGGTTGTTTGTGCGGCGCAGCAATATCGCTTGACGGTTGCCGCAGTGCAGCGTAAGTTGCGTGTCATGCCGGCGGAGGGTCATATGGGTGATGCGACCGCATCGCGAACCTCGATCTTCGAGGAGATCGAGGTCGACCGTGTCTCCGACGCCGTGGTGGACCAGATCGAGCAGCTGATCGTCTCGGGCGTCCTGCGCCCTGGTGAGCGCCTGCCGCCGGAGCGCGAGCTGTCCGACGCGCTCGGCGTCTCCCGGCCCAAGCTGCGCGAGGCGCTGCAGACACTGGCCGCCCGCGAGCTCCTCGAGATCCGCCGCAGCGAGGGCGCCTTCATCGCGTCGCTGACCGGCGCCGCGCTCTCGCCCGCGATGATCGAGCTCTTTGCGCGCAACCGCAGCGCCTTCCTCGATTTCCTCGAATTCCGGCGCGAGCAGGAGAGTTTTGCCGCCCATCTCGCAGCGCAGCGGGCGACGGCCGCCGATCATGAGACGCTCCGCGTGGTGATCGACTCGATGACCATGGCGCATGAGGCCAACGACATCGCCGCCGAGGCCGCCTGCGACCTGCGCTTCCACATGGCGATCGCCGAGGCGGCGCACAATTCGATGATCATCCACGTGATGCGCTCGATCTACGCGCTGATGAGCCGCGGGATCTTCTACAACCGCGAATTCCTCTATGGCCGCCCGGGCACGCGCGCCGCGCTCCACGATCAGCACAGGCGCATCGCCGACGCCGTGATCGCAGGCGACCCCGATGGAGCGGCGGCTGCGAGCGAGTCGCATCTCGACTTCATCGAGCGCGCCTATCGCACGGCCGAGGACGAGGAGCGCCGGCGCGCCGTCGCCCGCAAGCGCCGCCTGCTCTCGGCCTCGCTCCCGGTGCCGCTTCGCCGCAAGCGGTGAGGCCCGGTCAGCCGGGCAGCTCTGCGAGGACCCCGCCGATCAGCGCGCCAAGCCGTTCGGGGCGCTCGACGCAGGGGATGTGGGCCGCGTCCTCGATCAGCTCGAACCGGCTCCCGGGGATCAGCGCGGCGGTCTCGCGCACGAGATCGGGCGGGGTGGAGCCGTCATGCGCGCCTGCGACCGCGAGGCAGGGGAGCCGCAGCGCCGCCGTGGCCCTGCGTAGATCGGCGTCGCGGATCGCCTCGGCGGTGCGGACATAGCCCTCGAGCGGCGTCGCCCGCACCATGTTGCGCCAGGGCGCGAGGCGGGCGCGGTCGGCGCGAAACCGCGCGGTGAACCAGCGCTCCATCGTGCCATCGAGGATCGCGTCGACCCCGCCCTCGCGGATCCATCCGATGCGCTCGTTCCAGATCTCCGGCGTCCCGATCTTGGCGCCGGTGCAGCAGAGGATCAGCGCGCGCACGAGATCGGGGCGCGAGGCGGCGAGGCTCTGCGCGATCATGCCGCCGACCGAGAGCCCGCAGACCACGGCGCGCGTCACCCCGAGCGCGTCGAGCAGCCCGGCCAGATCGGCCGCATGATCCTCGATCGTCCACCGACCTTCCGGCAGGTCGGAGAGCCCGTGGCCGAGCTTGTCGTAGCGGACGACCCGCCACCCATCCGGCAGATAGGGGAGGAGCGCATCCCACACCCGGAAATCGGTCCCGAGCGAGTTGGAGAAGACCAGCGCGGACCCCTCGCCCCGGTCCTCGAAATGGAGGGCGACCCCTCCCACGCTGCACGCGATGACCATCTGATCTCTCCCTCCCAGAACACCGCGGTCCGATCAGTTCCCGCCTACCACCCCGTGCTGAAGTGCACCGCGACATATCGGAGGCTCGGCCGGCCCGCCCGATCGCACCAGACCGGACGGATGATCAACCACCGCGGCGGGAACCACACACGCCGGTAGAGCGGCGGTGCGACGAGGTACCCTTTCTCGTCGTTGTCCCAATGAAGATCCAAGTCGTAACACGCCGCATGCCACTCGTCAGACTGCGCGCGCATGATGCCAGCCGTCGCCTGAAAGCCCTGCTCGAGCATCCAGGACTTGGTCGTCTCCCGATCCGTGAGGCGGGAGAGGACGCGGAACAAGCACACCTCGAGCCGGTCTCGGCTGTCGACACGATCCCAATCGAGCGGCTCCGGCACCGGCTCGGCGCCCCAGGGAGCGGCAAGACAGGCATCGGCGTTGGGGAAGTCCTGCAGCGCCAGGAGGAAGGCGCGGTCGACCGGGCGCGGCCGGCTGGTGCCCGGGCGGCGGAGGGGATGCCACAGGTGATGGGCGTGATAGGCCGGGTCGTCCGCATGGCCCGCCGGATCGACTGGGCGCTCGAATGCAACAAGCGCCACGCCAGACATGGCGACGAAACCGCCCAGAACCACAGCGATGTCGACCCACCGCATCCCGATGGTCCGCGCGTTCAGGCGCCGAGCGGCCGCAGCAGCTCGCGGCTGATGATGTGGCGCTGGATCTCGGAGGTGCCGTCCCAGATGCGCTCGACCCGGGCATCGCGCCAGAACCTCTCGATCGGCAGATCAGACATCAGGCCCATGCCACCGAAGATCTGCAGCGCCTCGTCGGTCACCCGCGCGAGCATCTCC
>CAYORO010000262.1:0-5346 GCA_964406355.1 uncultured Limibaculum sp. | reverse complement strand
CCAGCGCGCCTTCATCATCGGGCGCAACACGGCGCGCGAGAGCCGGAAGCAGGCGCCGAGATTGATCGCGATCACGGTGTCCCAATCGGCATCGCCCATGCGCATGAAGAGCCCGTCGCGCGTCACGCCCGCATTGTTGACGAGAATGTCGACGCCGCCCATCGCCTCGGCCGCCTGTCCGGGCAGCGCGTCGAGGGCGGCCGCATCCGAGAGATCGCAGGGGGCGACATGGGCCCGCTCGCCGAGCTCGGCCGCCAACGCCTCGAGCGGCTCGGTTCGCGTGCCCGACAGCGCGACCGCCGCGCCGCGCCCGTGGAGCGCGCGCGCGATGGCGCCGCCGATGCCGCCAGAGGCGCCTGTCACCAGCGCTCGCTTGCCACTCAGATCGAACATCGCCGCCTCCCGCTCCTTGGTTTGGCTGCGCGGGATGCCATGCACGTGACCCGAGCGCAATCCGCCGGTTCAACGACGCCACGTAAAAATCTTGCTGCGTCCGGTTGTGCATTCGAGGACGCGTCCCGCTTACCGGGAGCCTCTCAAGGAGATTTCACTAAAGCTGGGAGAAGAGACTTGGAGATCCCCGAGCTCAAGACCTTCGATATCATCAGCGGCAAGATCAACGGCGAGCTGAAAAAGCTAGAAGTCATCGAAAAGAAAATTGCGGCCGACGCCAAGAAGCTGGGCGGCGCCGACGATAAGAAGAAGCGTGACGCGCTTGAAAAGCTCGTCGAGCAGGCGCGGGCTCAGGCCGCCGTTGTCATGAAGCTCCAGGAGGAGCGGCGCAGGGAGATGGCCAAAGTGGGCAAGAAGTAGGCTACCATCTTGACCGTGGCGGGCTGCCAGCACGGGGGGGTGGCGCGCAAGGCCGGACGCGCCGACATAGAGGCTGTTTCCTAGAGCCGTTGCGCGATCGAGCGCGGCGGCATTTTTCGTTGATCGGGGGCGCTCCCCGGCTCGCGCGGAAAAATAAGGTTCCCGCTCCCGAACCATTCCCACCGCGGCGGACACTCAGTGTCAGACAGCAAGAATTCAGTCATGCCGCACAGGGGATAAAGATCATGACCAATACCGCAGCACTCGTCGATGTTCAGCGCGACGCGAAAAAGCACGCCGCTTTCGAGAAGTATCTCGAAAAGAAGCAACTCGGGACCCTCTACGACTTCGTTCGCCTGCACAAGGACGAAAAGACGGCGTGGAAGGTCGGGTTCCAACGTGCGACCAGCACCGAGGTGACCTTCTCCAAGGGCATTATCAAGAATGTCGCGACCAAGTACGATAACATGGTCAACGAACAGATCACGACGCGCATGAAAGGCGGCACCATCCCCAAGGACAAGGCGCAAGAATTTCTCAACAAGATCTATGCCGACATCGTCCAGACCGCAGAGTGGAAGCAGACCTTCAAGGCGGCGATCGTCGGTCTCAACCAGCGCTTCAGCGCGGAGGCGGCCAACGAGTTCCCGCACAGCCCGGAATACGCGGCCTATATGCGCAAGAAGCTGGAGGCCGATGCCAAGAAGGCGGCCAAGGACCTCGAGCTCGAGAAGGAACTCGACGCGTTCCTCGGGCTGGCGGTCTCGGTGAGCTCGGGCGACACCGCAGGGTCGAAGCGGTTCTCGCAGCAGCTTGCAAAACAGCACAAGCCCAAGAAGGGCAAGGCGATGAGCCCCGCCCAGTTCATCAGCTACGTCAAGTCGAAGTTCAAGAAGGGCTGAGCGCCCCGCGCGCTAGGCCGTCAGGGCCGCGGCCACCGCCTGCACCTCCTCGGGGGTGCCGGCGGTCTGCGTCGCGACCTTCTTCTCGATCCGGCGCACCATGCCCGAGAGGGCCTTGCCTGCGCCGATCTCGACCGTGTCGGTCACGCCCTCGGCCGCGAGCCACAGCACGGTCTCGCGCCATCGCACGCGGTGGGTGACCTGCTCGACGAGGAGGCGCCGGATCGTCTCGGGATCGGAGACCGGCTCGGCGGTGACATTGGCGACGAGCGGCACGGTGGGGGCCGCGATCTCGACACCGGCGAGCGCCTCGGCCATCGCCTCGGCGGCCGGCTGCATCAGCGCGCAGTGGAAGGGCGCCGAGACCGGCAGCAGCACCGCGCGCTTGGCGCCGTGCTCCTTGGCGACCAGCACCGCCCGCTCGACCGCCGCGCGATGGCCCGAGACCACCACCTGGGCCGGATCGTTGTCATTGGCCGCCTCGCAGATCTCGCCCTGCGCCGCCTCCGAGGCGACGATCACGGCCTTGGCGTAGTCGAGCCCGAGCAGGGCCGCCATCGCCCCGGTGCCGACCGGCGTCGCCGCCTGCATCGCCAGCCCACGCTGGCGCAGGAGCCGCGCCGCATCGCCGATCGTAAGCGCCCCCGCGGCGGTGAGCGCCGAGTACTCGCCGAGCGAATGGCCGGCCACGAAGGCCGCCGCGCCGATCGCCACCCCCTCGGCCTCGAGCGCGCGGAACGCGGCCAGCGAGGTCGCCATCAGCGCAGGCTGGGCGTTCTCGGTGAGGGTGAGCTTGTCCTCGGGACCCTCCCAGATCGTCGCCGAGAGCGGCTCGCCGAGTGCCTCGTCCACTTCGTCGAACACCGCCTTGGCGCCCGGATAGGCCTCGGCCAGCGCCCGCCCCATGCCGACGGTCTGCGCCCCCTGGCCCGGAAAGATGAAGGCCCGCATCGCCCCCTCCCATCTGTTTTAGGGCGTCTTGGGGCGAGGCTCCGTCCCCTGTCAAGCGGGCGGGACAGGAGGATAGGCGATCGCAACCGGCCCGATCTTCAGGATTTCTCAACGCGGCGGCGGCAGGACTGGCACCGGGCGCGGGTCAAACGGGGGCGGGGATGGTGGACGCTGCGGGCTCGGCGGATGTGCAGGGGGGCGAGCCGGCGCGGCCGGTCTCGGTCCGGGCGTTCGAGGCGCTTCTGCTGATCTCGCTCGGGATCGGCATTGCAGTCACATCGCTGACCTGGGCGGAGCTGACACGTGAGGCGGGGTCCTTCACGGTCCTCTTCTTCCAGGCGCTGACGGTGGCGATCCTCCTCGGCATCGTGGTGCTCGTCTCGCGCCGGGGCTCCAATCTCGCGCGCTGGGCCTTCACCGTGCTCGTCCTTCTCGGCGCTGCGGTCTACTTCCCGCAGATGGCCGATCTCTTCGCCCGCCGGCCGCTGGTGGCGGTGTTGGGCGCGACGCAGGTGGCGCTCCAGATCTTCGGTGTGCTGCTGCTCTTCCGGCCCGATGCGCGCCCCTTCTTCCACCGGGATTGGGGGGCGTCGGATCCTCCAGGCTGATGGGCTTCGGCGAGATGCCAGAGCCGGCAGCCCTGAGATGGAGGATCGCGCGGCCTGACCGCTCCCGCGCGCATCCGTGGCGCGGTGCCCGCAGCTAGGTTCCGTCGGCCAGGCGACCGATCTCGTCACCCGCGAGGCGGAAGTAGACCTTCTCCGTGACCCGCCGGGCGCCGAGCCGGTCATAGAAGGCGAGCGCGCCGGGGTTGTCCGTCTCGGCCGTCCAGTCGAACCGTGCGCAGCCAGCCTCCTGGGCGATCTGGGCGAGGCTCTGCATGATCCGCGCGCCGAGGCCGCTGCCCCGTGCCTCCTCGACCACGAGCAGGTCCTTCAGAAACAGGGTGCCCGCGCCGGTCGTCCCGGGATGGAGGAGGGCGAAGGTCGCGAAGCCGCTCGGCCGGTCCTCCCACCGGGCGATCAGCATCCGACAGCCCGAGGATCCGTCGAGGATCGCCTCTGCCGTCTCCCGTGCGATCCGGTCCGCATCCGCGCGCTCGCCCCACCAATAGACGGTCGAGCGCCGGAAGAGATCCGTGGCGAGCGCCAGATCCTTGGGTCCCGCGAGCCATGAAGAGTAGTGCCCCGCCATACGTCCTCCGCACCTGCGCCCGACCAAAAGCCTAGGATCCGGCCGCGGGGTTGCAAGTGCGCCGCGCCCGGTGTATCGCCCGGTCTCTCCCGGGAACAGCAGATGGCGGCGCCGCTCCGGTTCGGGCCTCGGGAGACATCGGCCCCGACCCGCGAAGCGCATCCGAGAAGGACGACCCATGGCTCTCTACGAGCACACGTTTATTGCGCGTCAGGACATCTCCAACGCGCAGGCCGAGCAGCTGCTAGAGCAGTTCGGCCAGATCCTCGCCGACAATGGCGGCACGATCATTGGCTCCGAATATTGGGGCCTCAGGACGCTCGCCTACAAGGTGAACAAGAACCGCAAGGGCCATTACGGCTATATCCGCTCCGACGCGCCCTCCGACGCGGTCAAGGAGATGGAGCGCCTGATGGGCCTGCATGACGACGTGATGCGGATCCTCACCGTGCGGGTCGAGAAGCACGAGGAGGGGCCGTCGGCCGTGCTCCAGGCCAAGTCGAGCCGCGACGACCGCGGCCCCCGCGGCGGGCGCGACCGGGACCGCGACCGCGGCGACCGTCCGCGGCGCGACCGCGACGACCGGGCCCCGCGCGACGACCGGGCCCCGCGCGACGATCGTCCGCGCGACGATCGCCCGCCCCGCGATGACCGTCCGCGCGATGAGCGTCCGCGCGACGGCGGCTTCCGCCGCGACTGACCCCGAGGAGGCTGACACATGCGCAAACCGTTTTTCCGCCGCCGCAAGACCTGCCCCTTCTCGGGCGAGAACGCGCCGGTGATCGACTACAAGGACGTCAAGCTCCTCCAGCGCTACATCTCGGAGCGTGGCAAGATCGTGCCGAGCCGCATCACCGCGGTCTCGGCGAAGAAGCAGCGCGAGCTCGCCCGGGCGATCAAGCGGGCGCGGTTCCTCGCGCTCCTGCCCTACGCTGTGAAGTGAGGAGGCTCTGATGGACGTCGTCCTGCTTGAACGCGTGGAGAAGCTCGGCGCCATGGGAGAGGTGGTCTCCGTGCGCGACGGCTATGCGCGGAACTACCTGCTGCCCCAGGGCAAGGCGCTGCGGGCCACCAAGGCCAACATCGCCCGCTTCGAGGCCGAGCGCGCGCTCCGCGAGGAGCGCAACATCGCCGCGCGCGGGGATGCCGAGGCGCTCGCCGCCAAGATCGAGGGCACGCAGTTCGTCGTGATCCGCGCGGCGTCGGAAGCCGGTGCGCTCTACGGCTCGGTCGCGCCGCGCGACATCGCGGACCTCGCCAAGGCCGATGGCTTCGAGGTGGAGCGCCGCATGGTGGTGCTCGAGCGCCCGATCAAGGAGCTTGGCCTCCACCCGGTGCGCATCCAGCTCCATCCCGAGGTCTCCGCCATGGTCTCGGCCAATGTCGCGCGCTCGACCGAGGAGGCCGAGATGCAGGCCTCGGGCAAGTCGATCCAGGAGCTGCGCGCCGAGGAAGAGGCCGAGGCCGAGTTCGACATCGCCGAGCT
>CAYORO010000261.1:0-5359 GCA_964406355.1 uncultured Limibaculum sp. | reverse complement strand
GATCACCGACTACCAGATCTGGAAGAACAACCCGGAGAAGGTGTTCGGCATCACCGCCGCGTTCGCCGAGCAGTACCCGAATACCGCGCTGCTCGTGACCAAGGCGCTGATCCGCGCCGCGAGCTGGCTCGACGAGAACGACAACGCCAACCGGCCGGAGGCGGTCGAGATCCTGTCGCGCCCGGAATATGTCGGCGCCGACTATGACGTGATCGCCAACTCGATGACCGGCACCTTCGAGTTCGAGAAGGGCGACAAGCGCGAGATCCCGGACTTCAACGTGTTCTTCCGGTACTACGCGACCTACCCCTACTACTCCGACGCGATCTGGTACCTCACGCAGATGCGGCGCTGGGGCCAGATCCCGGATCAGAAGCCCGACGCGTGGTATGATGAGGTGGCGCGCAAGGTCTACCGCCCCGACATCTATCTCGAGGCGGCGCGGCTCCTGGTCGAGGAGGGGCTGGCCAACGAAGAGGACTTCCCCTGGGAGACCGACGGCTACAAGGCGCCCCAGCCCGAGTTCATCGACGGCATCACCTATGACGGGCGCGCGCCCAACGCCTATCTCGATCAGTTCCCGATCGGCCTCAAGGGCGACCAGCGCATCGTCGGCAACGACGTCGAGGGCTGAGCCGGCCGAGCCGCGGGGGCCGCCGGACCCGCGCCCCCCACAGGTGGGAGATACAAGACCGCGACCCCCGCGACCCAACAGGCGGGCCGTCGCGCCCCTTCGCGGGGGCCCGCCCGCCCCCGCGCGCCCGCGAGGAGGGAGATCCATGACCGCGACCACCGAGACCATCCTGCCGGCCGACGAGGCGCGCGAGGCGCGCCGGGCCCGCAGCTTCGCCCGCATCGCCAAGGCCGACACCTGGTTTCGGGTCATCGGCCTCAGCTTCCTCACGCCATTGCTGCGGCTGGCCGCCGGCGACAGTGCCAGGGCGCAGGGGGCCGAGCTCTGGCGCCTTCTCGGCGTGCCGCTGCTGGCGATCGGCGCCTTCCTCGCGCTCTGGGCCTGGACGGCGCCGCAGGTGCAGACCTCGCTCGGCGCGATCCCCGGCCCGGCGCAGGTCTGGGAGCAGGTGGTCGCGCTCGATGCCGATGCCGCGCGGAAATCGGCCTCGGAGGCGGCGTTCTACGAGCGCCAGGAGGCGCGCAACGCCAAGCTGATCGAGGCGGGCCATGCCGACCGGGTGCGCGAGCGCGTCTATACCGGGGCGCCGTCCTATTACGACCAGATCTGGACGTCGCTGCAGACGGTCTTCTTCGGCTTCCTGCTGGCGACGATGGTCGCGGTGCCGATCGGCATTCTCTGCGGCCTCAGCCAGACCGCGAACGCGGCCTTCAACCCGCTCATCCAGGTGTTCAAGCCGGTCAGCCCGCTCGCCTGGCTGCCGATCGTGACCATGGTGGTCTCGGCCGTCTACACGACGAATGACGGGATGTTCTCGAAGTCGTTCCTCAACTCGGCGATCACCGTCACGCTCTGCTCG
The DNA here is from genome assembly GCA_964406355.1 of uncultured Limibaculum sp. Classification (GTDB taxonomy): domain Bacteria; phylum Pseudomonadota; class Alphaproteobacteria; order Rhodobacterales; family Rhodobacteraceae; genus Thermohalobaculum. The sequence goes on along the minus strand of CAYORO010000261.1, from coordinate 3,866 downwards.
CTCTGGCCGACGCTGATCAACACCGCCCTCGGTGTCGCCTCGATCGACAAGGACCTCGTCAACGTCTCGCGCGTGCTCAAGATGAGCACCTGGACCAAGATCACCAAGCTCGTGCTGCCCTCGGCGCTGCCGCTGATCTTCACCGGGCTGCGGCTCTCGCTCGGCGTCGGCTGGATGGTGCTGATCGCGGCCGAGATGCTGGCGCAGAACCCCGGCCTCGGGAAGTTCGTCTGGGACGAGTTCCAGAACGGCTCCTCGGACAGCCTGGCCCGGATCATGGTCGCAGTCTTCACCATCGGGATCATCGGCTTCGTGCTCGACCGGATGATGTACGCGATCCAGTCGGCCTTCACCCATTCGGACAAGCGGTGAGCGCGATGACCCAGCCGATCCTCGAACTGCGGGGTGTGTCCAAGGGCTACGGCCTCGGCGCGTCCCGGGCGGATGTCCTGAAGGGCATCGATCTTGGGGTGGCGGAGGGCGAGTTCCTCGCGATCCTCGGCTTCTCCGGCACCGGCAAGACGACGCTGATCAACCTGCTCGCGGGTCTCGAGATGCCCGATCGCGGCCACGCGCTCTACAAAGGCTACCCGATCGCGGGACCGGGGCCGGAGCGCGGGCTGGTCTTCCAGTCCTACTCGCTGATGCCGTGGCTGACGGTGACGGGCAACGTGGCGCTTGCGGTCGATGCGGTGCATGGCGCCAAGCCCAGGGCCGAGCGCGCGGCGCTGGTCTCGAGATATGTCGAGATGGTGGGCCTCGGCCACGCGGTCGACCGGCGCCCGGCCGAGCTCTCGGGTGGCATGCGCCAGCGCGTGGCCGTCGCCCGGGCGCTCGCCATGAGCCCCGAGGTGCTGCTGCTCGACGAGCCGCTCTCGGCGCTCGATGCGCTGACGCGGGCCAATCTCCAGGACGAGATCGAGCGCATCTGGGAGGGCGACCGCAAGACGGTGGTGCTGATCACGAACGATGTGGACGAGGCGCTCCTGCTCGCCGACCGGATCGTGGCGCTCAATCCCGACGGCACGCTCGGCGCGGAGTTCCCGGTCAATCTCGCCCGGCCGCGCGACCGCACGGCGATGAACCACGACGCGACCTTCAAGGCGCTGCGTGCGCGGGTCACGCAGTATCTCTTCGATGTCGGCATCGCGGCCAAGGCCGAGGATACCCGCGCGCTGCCCAATGTGATGCCGCTCCACGCCCTGCCGCGGGCCTATGCCGACGCAGCCCGGAGCGTGACCGAGGAGCGCTATCTCCAGTTCTCGCAGCTCTCGAAGGTCTACCCCACGCCCAAAGGCCCGCTGACGGTGGTCGAGCAGTTCGACCTCACGCTCAAGAAGGGCGAATTCGTCTCGCTGATCGGCCATTCGGGCTGCGGCAAGTCGACGGTGCTGACGATGACCGCGGGGCTCAACCCGATCTCCGAGGGCAGCATCATCCTCGACGGGCGCCATGTGACGGGCGCCGATCCCGAGCGGGCGGTGGTGTTCCAGGCACCCTCGCTCTTCCCCTGGCTGACGGCGCGGGAGAACGTGGCCGTAGGCGTCGACCGCGTCTATCCCAAGGCGAACCGGGCCGAGCGCACCGAGGTGGTGGAGCATTATCTCGAGCGCGTGGGGCTCGCCGATGCGATGGACAAGCCCGCCGCCGATCTCTCCAACGGGATGAAGCAGCGCGTCGGCATCGCGCGCGCCTTCGCGCTCAGCCCGAAGCTGCTGCTGCTCGACGAGCCCTTCGGCATGCTCGACAGCCTGACACGCTGGGAGCTCCAGGAGGTGCTGATGGATGTCTGGTCGCGCACCAAGGTGACCGCCGTCTGCGTCACCCATGATGTCGACGAGGCGATCCTGCTCGCCGACCGCGTGGTGATGATGACCAACGGCCCCCGCGCCCGGATCGGCAAGATCATGGAGGTCGGCCTGCCTCGCCCGCGCTCGCGAAAAGCGCTGCTCGAGCACCCGGACTACTACGTCTATCGCGAGCAGCTCCTCGGCTTCCTCGAGGAGTACGAGCACGGCCATCAGGGCAAGTCGGCCAAGGCCAAGAAGGAGGCCGCGTGATGGCCGAGAAACTGGTGGTGATCGGGGCCGGCATGGCCTCGGGCCGGGCGCTCGAGCATCTCTTCGAGGCGGCGCCCGGGGCCCACGACGTCACGCTCTTCGGCGCCGAGCCGCGGGGCAACTACAACCGGATCATGCTCTCGCCGGTGCTGTCGGGCGAGAAGACTTTTGACGAGATCGTCACCCACGATGCCGCCTGGTATGCCGAGCACGGGGTGAGCTGCCGCTTCGGCGAGCCCGTGACCGCGATCGACCGGGCGCGAAAGATCGTGGCAACGCCCGCGGGCGAGACGCCCTACGACAAGCTCGTGATCGCGACCGGCTCGACGCCCTTCATCATCCCGGTGCCGGGCAAGGACCTTGCGGGCGTGATCACCTATCGCGACCTCGACGATACCAACGCGATGATCGCAGCCGCCGAGCGCCCCGGTGCGCGGGCGGTGGTGATCGGGGGCGGGCTGCTCGGGCTCGAGGCGGCGGCCGGGCTGCGGCTTCGAGGGATGGAGGTGACGGTCCTCCACCTGATGCCGCATCTGATGGAGCGCCAGCTCGATCCGGCCGCGGGATATCTGCTCCAGAAGGAGCTCGAAGGGCGCGGCATCCGCATCCTCACCCGCGCCAACACCCACGAGATCGTCGGCGAGACCCGGGTCGAGGCCGTCCGCCTCGACGACGGCACCGAGATCCCCGCCGATATCGTTGTGATGGCGGTCGGGATCCGGCCCAACACCGCGCTCGCCAAGGAGGCGGGCCTCGCCTGCGGCCGCGGCATCCATGTCGACGACCAGATGATCACCTCGGATGCGGATATCCTGGCTGTCGGCGAGTGCGTCGAGCACCGGAGCGCCTGCTACGGGCTTGTGGCGCCGCTCTACGAGATGGCCAAGGTCGCGGCCCGCACGATCGCGGGCGAGGAGGCCGCCTATGAGGGCTCGGTCACCTCGACGAAGCTCAAGGTCACGGGCGTCGATCTCTTCTCCGCGGGCGACTTCGCAGAGGGCGAGGACCGTGAGGAGATCGTGTTCCGCGATCCCGGCCGCGGGGTCTACAAGCGCCTGGTGATCCGCGAGAGCCGCATCATCGGCGCGGTAATGTATGGCGACACCGCCGACGGCGCCTGGTTCTTCGGGCTCCTCAAGGACGCGACCGACATCGCGGAGATGCGCGAGACGCTGATCTTCGGGCCGGCCTATGCGGGAGGGTCCCCCCTCGACCCTATGGCGGCCGTTGCAGCATTGCCGGATGAGGCGGAAATCTGCGGCTGCAACGGCGTCTGCAAATCGACGATCACCGCGGCCATCGCGGGAGGGGCCACGAGCCTCGACGCGGTTCGCGGCCAGACCAAAGCCTCGGCCTCCTGCGGGTCCTGCTCCGGCCTCGTCGAGCAGCTCCTCTCCGTCACGCTCGGCGATGCCTACGCGGCCCCGGCTGCGAAACCGATCTGCGGCTGCACCGATCTGACGCATGAGGATGTGCGCCGGATCATCAAGGCCCGCGGCCTCAAATCCATGGCCGCGGTGATGCAGGAATGCGGCTGGAAAACCTCCTGCGGCTGCCATGTCTGCCGCCCGGCGCTCAACTACTACCTGCTGGCCGACTGGCCCGAGGAGTACGCTGACGACCCGCAGTCCCGCTTCGTCAATGAGCGCAACCACGCCAACATCCAGAAGGACGGAACCTTCTCGGTCGTGCCGCGGATGTGGGGCGGGATCACCAATCCGCGCGAGCTGCGCGCCATCGCCGATGCGGCCGAGAAGTACGACGTGCCGCCGGTCAAGGTCACCGGCGGCCAGCGGATCGACCTCC
>CAYORO010000260.1:0-5384 GCA_964406355.1 uncultured Limibaculum sp. | reverse complement strand
CTCCTGGGCCGAGACCTCGTCGAAGCTCGAGAAGCGGATGGCGCGGGCGAGGCGCTCGGGATCGACCGGCACGCCGATATGCTCCAGCAGCCGGGTGAAGCCGGCCTCGGGGTCGGTCTTGAGGTCCTCGTAGCGCAGCGTCAGCACCGGGAAGGGCGGGCGCTTGGTCCAGCTCTTCACATGCCGCGACCAGTTGCAGAGATATTGCGGGACGGTCGTCGCGTCGCCGTTGATCACGTGGTCGTCGCGCGCGATCGCTGCGGCGGTCTCCTCGGGCGTGTGGCCATAGTGGCGAGCGAAGGAGATCACGAGATCGAGCGGGTCGCGCAGGATGTAGATGGCGGAGCGGGTGAGCGGCCCCGGGATCAGCTCGACGCCCATGGCGAAGTCGCGGATGTTGTGGGTCTTGACGAAATTGATGTCCGCGCCGTTCGCGATGATGCCGTTCAACACTTTCGGGCGCAGCGCCAGCATGCCGCGGTGGTCGCCTGTGTCGATCGGGCGCCGGGCCACCATCGCATAGGTCTTGGCAATGCTGTCACCCATGCCGAGGCGGTGAACCTCGTTGATCGGCATCGGCTCCTGACGATTGAACAGGTAGTTGGCGAGGAAGATGCGCGTCCAGGTGTTGCCGGACTTCGGGTAGGAGGCGAGCCAGACGATGTTCTTCCGCTGTGCTCGGGTCATCGTCGTCGGTCGCGGGCTCAATGTCTGGCTGGGGCTCACAGACCCGCCCATGCCGAAAAAAAACAGGGGGGGCAAGCCCCCCTGTCGTGATCAGGTCCGGTACCGCGCGATCAGAAGCGCAGACGGATGCCGGTGCCGATGATGAAGCCGTCGACGTCGTCGCCGCCGCCGCCAGCGTCACCCATATCCTCTTCGAAGTCGACATACGCGCCGAAGGCCGAGAGATCGACACCCTTGGCGAGCTTGTATTTCACGCCGATGAGGTACTGATCGAGCTCTTCGTCCGGGCCGGTCGCGCCGAACTCGTCATCCGCGTTCTCGCCGTGGAAGTAGGTGAACGAGACGCCCCAGGGGCCGGTCTCGTAGCTGATGCCCACATCGTAGGACTGACCGTCGTCGGTGCCGGCGTTGTTCTGCTCCGAGAACGAGCCGCCGACCGTGACACCGGCGAAGCCGACATTGGCGCCGACGTTGTAGACGGTCGGGTTGTTGGCAGCCGGGAAGTCGCCGCCGACCGAGTCCTCGGAGACGTCCGACAGCGCGATGCCGTAGCCACCGGCGACCGCGACGTCGATGTCGCCGAACGAGTTCACGTAGTTGACGCCGAAGTCGATGATGTCGCGGAGGCGGACATCGTCGAGGTTCTGCTGCGAGTTGTCGTCATCGTCAGGGTCGCGAGCGTAGGAGACGCCGAGCTGCACACCGGCGAAGCGCGGGGTGTAGTAGGTGAAGCGCGCAGCGTCGTTGTTGCGGCCGTTCTCGATGAAGGTCGCGCCCAGCGTGCCGCGGAAGAGGTCGTCACCGGTGTTGAGGCCCGACGCGGTGCCCGAGATCGGGATAAACGCGGTGGTCGAGCCCGAGTTCACGTTGAGGAAGGTCACGTCCGGCGCAGCGTAGTGCATTTTGTAGCGCGCCGAGTTCTCGTTGCCGAGGTTCACCTCGCCGAACGAACCCTGGACGATCAGGAACGATTCGTCGATCTGGTCGCTCGAGGTGTTGGCTTCGAGCTGGACGTTGGCGCCGAAGCGCAGACCGTTGTCGAGGGTGATGATCGGGCGGAAGTGGATCTCCGCATCCTGCTTGGAATCAACACCGTCATAGTCCTGGAACGCGTCCGGGCTGGCGTTCTCGACGTCGACGCCCGCATAGGCGACGTACGACTCGAAGTAGCCGCCAACGCGCATCTCAAACTCAGCGGCAGCGGCCGGAGCGGCCACCGCGCTCACGAGCGCAATCGCGCTGGTGCCCATCAGAACGTTTTTCATCGTGTCCCTCGTTGTTGCCACACGTGGTGCAGTGAGTGGGTTGGCTTCACCAACTGGCCGCCACACCCCCGCAAGGCTGTGCTCGCCCGCATGTGCGTTGATACCCGAAGGACCGCGAGCGTCAATCTTCGCTACGACGCACCCTCGTTCACATTGGGTGGCGGTGCATTTCCGCAACATGGTCAGGCGGAGAAGCGGACCGTGGCGCCGGCTAGGCACCCCGGCCGCGCTGTGTTACTCGGCCTTAATCCCAGACCAAGGGTCTGTCGCAGAGCTTTTCGAAGGGCGTGCGCCGATGTCCACCATCTCACTGAGCCGACCGGTCAAGCCATCCCGCCGCGGCGGCCTTGCGGCCATCGCGCTCGCTGCCATCGCCTTGGCGACTGCGGGCTGTGACCGTGACCTCTCGCCCCCCGAGGACTACGTCTCGCCCTCGCCGAATGTCGGACAGAACGCCCGCGGCGAGCCCAACGACACGATTTTCGGCACCGATGGAATCAATATCGGCGACGCGATCGACGGATCGCTCCTGGAGGGCGAGGAGCAGCCGGGCGGCGGCGCGCTGCCGGTCAACCGTTATCTCTGGCAGGCCTCGCTCGACACGCTGTCCTTCATGCCGCTCGCCTCGACCGACCCGTTCACCGGCGTGATCGCCACCGAATGGGCCACAACGCCCGAGAACCCGGGCCAGCGGTTCAAGGTGACCGCCTATATCCTCAGCCACGAGCTGCAGGCCTCCTCGCTGCGCGTCGCGGTGTTCCGCGAGGACCGGACGGTCGACGGCATCTGGGTGCCGCGCCCGGTCAGCACCGAGACGGTGACGCGGCTCGAGGACGCGATCCTCACCCGCTCGCGCCAGATCCGGATCGCCGAGGTCGAGGACGGGCAGGCGAGCTGAGACCGGGCGCCGGTCGGGCATCTCAGATGGGCGAGCCCGAGATCCAGCCGGCCGACTGGGCGGGCTTTGAGAACGTCATGGGGCCCAAGGGCGGCTCCGGCGGCTGCTGGTGCATGTTGTGGCGCCACTCCAAGGCCGAGATGGAGGCTCAGAAGGGCGCGGGCAACCGAGCCGCCATGCGCGCGGTCTTCGAGGCCGGCCCGCCGCCCGGCCTGATCGCGCGAATCGATGGCCGCCCCGTCGGATGGGTCCAGGTCGACCGGCGTTCGGCCTTTCCGCGGCTCGCCAAGTCGCGCGTCCTCGCCCCGGTCGACGATCTCCCTGTCTGGTCCATCTCCTGCCTGCTGGTGGACAAGGCGCATCGCCGACAGGGCCTCTCGGCCGCGCTCCTCTCCGCCGCCTGCGATCTCGCGCGCGACCGTGGCGCGCCGGCGGTCGAAGGCTATCCGGTCGAGACCGACAAGGCCGCCTACCCGCCGGTCTATGCCTGGACCGGGTTTGTCGGCGCCTTCCGCGCGGCGGGCTTCACCGAGATCGCCCGCCGCTCGACCACCCGCCCGATCATGCGCCGGATCCTCTGACCGCGGCCCGCCGCCCGATTGAAATCCCGCCCGCGCCGGCCTAGACGACGGGGACTGTCGAAGGAGAGCCGGATGAGCCGCTACAACGCCCGCGAGGTCGAGCCGAAATGGCAGCGGCGTTGGAAGGAGGCCGGCAGCTTCCGCAACCTTCGCGACGCGGACCTGCCGAAATACTACGTTCTCGAGATGTTCCCCTACCCCTCGGGGCGCATCCATGTGGGCCATACGCGGAACTACGTGATGGGCGACCTCGTCGCCCGCTACAAGCGCGCCCGCGGCTTCAACGTGCTGCATCCGATGGGCTTCGACGCCTTCGGCCTGCCGGCGGAGAACGCGGCGATCGAGCGCGGCCAGCACCCCGCCTCCTGGACCCGCGAGAACATGCGCGTGATGGTCGAGCAGATGCTGCCGCTCGGCCTCTCGATCGACTGGGCGCGCGAGCTCGCGACCTGCGATCCGGAGTATTACGGTCAGCAGCAGGCGCTTTTCCTCGACATGCTGGCGGCGGGCTTCGTCGACCGTCGCGCCTCGGTGGTCAACTGGGACCCGGTCGAGAACACGGTGCTTGCCAACGAGCAGGTGGAGAACGGGCGCGGCTGGCGCTCGGGCGCGCTGGTCGAGCGGCGCGAGCTGGTGCAGTGGTTCTTCCGCATCTCCGACATGGCCGAGGAGCTGCTCTCCGCGATCGACGGGCTCGAGCACTGGCCCGAGAAGGTGCGCACGATGCAGCGCAACTGGATCGGCAAGTCGCGCGGCCTGCAGTTCGCATTCGAGACCGCGGGCGCGCCCGAGGGACATGAGCGGCTTGAGGTCTACACCACACGGCCCGACACGCTGATGGGCGCGTCTTTCGCGGCGATTGCGGCGGACCATCCGCTGGCCAAGGCGCTCGAAGGGACGAACCCGGGACTTGCGGCCTTCTGCGCCGAGTGCCGCTCGCTCGGCACCTCCGAGGAGGATCTGGAGAAGGCCGAGAAGAAGGGTTTCGACACCGGCGTGCGGGTGGTCCATCCGCTCGACCCCGCCTGGGAGCTGCCAGTCTATGTCGCCAACTTCATACTGATGGACTACGGCACGGGCGCCATCTTCGGCTGCCCGGCGCATGACCAGCGCGACCTCGACTTTGCCCGGAAGTACGGCCTGCCGGTGCTCGACACCTTCGTGGCGGCGGAGGGCGGCGAGCCGGTCGGGGCCGACCCCTTCGTGCCGCCGAAGACCGAGACAGTGCGCTGGGTCCGCGCCGTCCCCCATGGCGGATCCGAGGTGATGACCGGCCAGGAGGCGATCGACCGCACGATCGACTGGGCCGAGGCCGAGGGCATCGGCACGGGCGTCACCCGCTACCGGCTGCGGGACTGGGGGATCAGCCGCCAGCGCTACTGGGGCTGTCCGATCCCGATCATCCATTGCGAGGTTTGCGGCGCGGTCCCGGTGCCGAAGGACGAGCTGCCCGTGCGGCTGCCCGAGGACGTCTCCTTCGACCGCCCGGGCAACCCGCTCGACCACCACCCGACCTGGAAGCATGTCCCGTGCCCGACCTGCGGCCGGCCCGCCCGCCGCGAGACCGACACGATGGACACCTTCGTCGACAGCTCGTGGTACTTCGCCCGCTTCACCGCGCCCACGGCCGAGACGCCGACGGTGATGGAGGACGCCGCCTACTGGATGAATGTCGACCAGTATATCGGCGGCGTCGAGCACGCGATCCTGCACCTCCTCTACAGCCGGTTCTTCGCCCGCGCCATGCACCGCACCGGCCACCTGCCCGCCAAGGCGGAGGAGCCTTTCGACGCCCTGTTCACGCAGGGCATGGTGACGCATGAATGCTATTACATCGAGGAGGCCGGCGGGCGGAAGCGCTGGCTCGATCCCCTCGAGGTGGTGGTCGAGGACGGCACAGCGCGCCACGCCGAGACGGGCGAGCCCGTGACCGTCGGCCCCGTGATGAAGATG
>CAYORO010000259.1:0-5390 GCA_964406355.1 uncultured Limibaculum sp. | reverse complement strand
CAGCACAAGATGGGCTCGCTCCAGGACCTGCCGCATGTCGACATGATGGCGCCGATCACCAAGTTCTCCTCGGGCGTGTTCTCGACCGAGCGCATCGCCGACATGATCTCGATGGCCGCCCGCGAGTGCTTCGCCGGCGCCTATGGCCCGGCCTATCTCGAGATCCCGCGCGACATCCTCGATGCCGAGATCCCGATCGAGCAGGCGCGCATCCCCGAGCCCGGCAAGTACCGCGCCAGCCCCCGCATGATGGCCGACAGCCGCGACATCGAGCGGCTGGCCGATATCCTGGTGGCCGCCGAGCGCCCGGCGGTGCTGTTCGGCCAGCAGGTCTTCGCGAGCGGGTCGGTCGACGAGGCGATCGCGTTTGCCCGCGCGCTCGACGTGCCGGTCTATATGAACGGCGCCTCGCGCGGCATGCTCCCCCCGGGCGACGAGCACCATTTCGACCGCACCCGCAGCCTCGCCTTCCGCGAGGCCGATGTGATCCTGATCGTCGGCACGCCTTTCGACTTCCGGATGGGCTACGGCAAGCGGATCTCCAACGACCTGACGCTCGTGCAGCTCGACCTCGACTACAAGACCGTCGGCAAGAACCGCGACATCGATCTCGGCCTGCCCGGGCATCCTGGCGCCAACCTCTCGGCGGTGGTCGCCGCTGCCTCGGGCCGGATGGACCAGGGCAAGCGCCAGCTTCGCCGCCAGTGGATGGACAAGCTCCGCGCCGCCGAGGCGCAGGCGCTCGAGAAGCTGATGCCGCTCTTCACCTCGGACCGCTCGCCGATCCACCCCTATCGGCTCGCCTGGGAGATCAACGAGTTCCTTGGCGAGGACACGATCTATATCGGCGATGGCGGCGATGTGGTGACGATCTCGGCGCAGGCGGTGCGCCCCCGCGGCCCCGGACAGTGGATGGACCCGGGCGCGCTCGGCTCGCTCGGCGTCGGCACGGGCTTCGCGATGGCCGCCAAGCTGGCCCACCCCTCGAAGGAGGTGATGTGCCTCTATGGCGACGGGTCGTTCGGCATGACGGCTTTCGACATGGAGGTCTCCCAGCGCTTCGGCGCGCCCTTCCTCGCGGTCATCGGCAACAACTCGGCGATGAACCAGATCCGCTATGGCCAGATCGCGAAATACGGCGAGAATCGCGGCGATATCGGCAACAAGCTCGGCGATGTGGAGTTCTCGAAATTCGGCGAGATGCTCGGCGGCTACGGCGAGGAGGTGCGCGAGGCCAATGAGATCGGTCCGGCACTCCAGCGGGCCCGCGAGGCGATCGCGAAGACCGGGCGCTGCGCCGTGGTCAATGTCTGGATCGACCCCAACGAATATGCCCCGGGCACCAAGGCCCAGACCATGTACAAGTGATGTCGACGCTCGCGCCCATCCATCCGAAGCTGCTCGACCGCGAGGCCTATCTCGCGCTCGAGGTCGAGAGCGGCACCCGCCACGAATATGTGGAGGGGTACGTCTATGCGATGGTCGGGGCGAGCCAGGCGCACAACCTGATCGCCATGAACCTCGCCGGCGCGCTCCACGCCAAGCGCGGGCCCTGCCGGGTGTTCCAGCAGGGGATGAAGCTGCGCGTCGCCGCCGATTTATCGGAGAGCTTCTTCTACCCCGACGTGATGGTCTGCTGCGATCCGGACGATGACGCACCGGGCTGGGTCGAGCGCCCGCGCTTCCTTGCCGAGGTGCTCTCGCCTTCCACCGGCCAGGCCGATTTCGGGCTCAAGCTGGTCACCTACCGCGCGATCCCGAGCCTCGAGGCCTATGCGGTGATAAATACCGCCGCTGCCGAGGTGACGCTCTACGCGAAGCGCCGCGCCTGGCGTGCGCAGGAGCTCGATATGTGGACCGGCACCGACCTGCCCGGCTTCGGCATTCGCCTCGACTTCGACACCCTCTATACCGGCGTGACCTTCTGAGACCGCCCGCAAGACCTAAGGAGACCGACATGAAAGCGCTCGACGGCGTCCGCATCCTCGATTTCACCCATGTCCAGTCGGGGCCCACCTGCACCCAGCTGCTGGCCTGGCTCGGCGCCGATGTGATCAAGGTCGAGCGCCCGGGTGTCGGCGACGCCACACGCAAGCAGCTGGTGGATGTGCCGGGGGCCGACAGCCTCTACTTCACCATGCTCAACCACAACAAGCGCTCGATCACGCTCGACACCAAGACCGCCGAGGGCAAGGAGGTGCTGCGCCGCCTCGTCGAGAGCTGCGACGTGCTGGTGGAGAACTTCGCACCCGGCGCGCTCGACCGGATGGGTTTTGGCTGGGAGCGGATCCAGGAGATCAACCCCCGCATGATCATGGCCTCGGTCAAGGGGTTCGGCCCGGGCAAATACGAGGACTGCAAGGTCTATGAGAACGTCGCGCAGTGTGCCGGCGGGTCGGCCTCGACCACGGGCTTCCTCGACGGTCCGCCGCTCGTCACCGGCGCGCAGATCGGCGATTCGGGCACGGGGCTCCATCTCGCGCTCGGGATCGTCTCGGCGCTCTACCAGCGCGAGACGTCGGGCCGCGGGCAGAAGGTGCTCGCGCCGATGCAGGACGGGGTGCTCAATCTCTGCCGGGTGAAGCTCCGCGACCAGCAGCGCCTCGAGGCCGGGCCGCTCAACGAGTATTCCCAGTTCGGCGAGGGCATCCCCTTCGGCGAGGCGACCCCGCGCGCGGGCAACGACAGCGGTGGTGGCCAGCCGGGGCGGATCCTCAAATGCAAGGGCTGGGAGACCGACCCCAACGCCTACACCTATTTCATCACCCAGGCGGCCGTCTGGCAGAATGTCTGCGACGTGATCGGCAAGCCCGAGTGGAAGACCGACCCGGACTATGCGACGCCCCCCGCCCGCCTGCCGCGGCTGAACGAGATCTTCGACACGATCGAAGCCTGGACGATGACCAAGACCAAGTTCGAGGTCATGGAGATCTGCAACCCGCTCAACATCCCCGTCGGCCCGATCCTCTCGATGAAGGAGATCATGGAGGACGAGGGCCTTCAGGCGACCGGCACGATCGTCAAGGTCGACCATCCCGAGCGTGGCGCCTACTGGACCGTCGGCTGCCCGATTAAGATGTCGGACAGCCCCGTCGAGGTCGAGCGCAGCCCGCTCCTCGGCGAGCACACCGACGAGATCCTGCGCGACGTGCTCGGCTATGCCGACGAGGATGTGGCCCGCATCGCCGGCTCGGGCGCGGTTGGCCAGCTTCCCCAGGCCGCCGAGTGAGGGGGGCGCCGACGCACTGACGCCGGGCCCGGCAAACCGCGCAAGATCCCGCCCAGTGGAAGGACCGGTAACCCGGGCGCCTTACCTACCGTCCCAGGGATTTGATGCGGCTGCGAAGGGGCTCGGCGATGGACGATGAGGAACTGAACTGCTGGGTGATGCTGGCCTCGGTGACGGCGATGGGAGCGTTGGCGCTCGCGCTCCTCTACGTGCCGGGGTTCGCGCCCGCAGAGGAGGTCCTCGCCTGCGACAGGGCGGGGGGATACTGGTCCTCGGACGAGAGGATCTGCCACAGATCGGACAGCCCTCGGGCCGGCACCTCGTCCTGACTTGGGGGCCGGGCCGGGGGACCACGCCGCCGGCTCGCGGCCAACAAGACAGGGAGGGGAGATGCGACTGATCGTGATGGGCCAGCAGGCCTTCGGGGCCGCGGCGCTCGAGAAGATCCTGGAGAAGGGCGAGGACGATGTCGTCGCCGTCTACTGCGCGCCGGACAAGGAGGGGCGGCCCGTCGACCCGCTGAAGGAGGCGGCCGAGAAACACGGGCTGCCGGTCTTCCAGCCGGCCGAGTTCAAGTCCGACGCAGTGGTCGCCGAGCTCGCCTCCCACGAGGCAGACCTGATGGTGATGGCCTACGTCATCATCTTCGTGCCCGAGGCCGCGCGCGACACGCCGAAGCTCGGCTCGATCTGCTTCCACCCCTCGCTCTTGCCGCTGCACCGGGGACCGTCCTCGATCAACTGGCCGATCATCTGGGGCAGCACCCTCACGGGCTATTCCTGGTTCTACCCCACCGACGGGCTCGACGAGGGCGACATCCTCCTGCAGCGCGAGGTGGAGATCGGCCCCGACGACACGCTCGGCGATGTCTACTTCAAGAAGATCTTCCCCGCCGCGACCGCATCGGTGCTCGAGGTCTGCGATCTCTTCCGCGCCGGCAACCCGCCGCGCCGCGCCCAGGACGACAGCAAGGCGAGCTACGAATCCTGGTGCCGCAAGAAAGATGCCGAGATCGACTGGGCCCGGCCGGTGGCGGATGTCTACAACCTCATCCGCGGCTGCAACCCGCAGCCCGGCGCCTGGACCACGCGGCACGGCGCGGAGCTGCAGATCTATGACGTCGCGCGGGCCGGCGAGGAGGACGGAACGCCCGGAGAGGTCGTCAATGTCGCGCCAGAGGGCGTAACCGTGCAGGCGCAGGGAGGGCGCATCCTCCTAAAACGCGTGCGTCCGGCCGGCGAGGGAAAGGTCCCCGCTGGAGACTGGGCGAGCGGTGCGGGGCTCGCCCCCGGCGACAAGCTCGGCGCCTGAAGCCACGAACCTGGGAGAGAAACATGTCCGATATCGAGATCGCTCGGAAGGCGACGAAGAAACCGATCCAGGACGTGGGCGCCAAGCTCGGCATCCCGTCCGAGCACCTGCTGCCCTTCGGCCATGACAAGGCGAAGATCTCGGCCGAGTTCATCAAGTCGGTCGAGGGCAGAAAGAACGGCCATCTGGTCCTTGTCACCGCGATCAACCCGACCCCGGCGGGCGAGGGCAAGACGACCACCACCGTGGGCCTCGGCGACGGGCTGAACCACATCGGCAAGAAGGCCGCGATCTGCATTCGCGAGGCGTCGCTGGGCCCGAATTTCGGGATGAAGGGCGGCGCCGCCGGCGGTGGCTATGCGCAGGTCGTGCCGATGGAGGACATCAACCTCCACTTCACCGGCGACTTCCACGCGATCACCTCGGCGCACAACCTGCTCGCGGCGATGATCGACAACCACATCTACTGGGGCAACGAGCTCGGCATCGACCAGCGCCGCATCGCGTGGCGCCGCGTGCTCGACATGAACGACCGGGCGCTGCGCCAGATCACCACCTCGCTCGGCGGCGTCTCCAATGGCTTCCCGGCCGAGGCGGGCTTCGACATCACCGTCGCCTCCGAGGTGATGGCGATCCTCTGCCTCGCCTCCGATATCGCCGATCTCGAGAAGCGCCTCGGTGACATGATCGTCGCGTATCGTCGCGACCGCTCGCCGGTCTACTGTCGCGACATCAAGGCCGACGGCGCGATGGCCGTGCTGCTCGGCCAGGCGATCCAGCCCAACCTGGTGCAGACGCTCGAGAACAACCCGGCCTTCGTCCATGGCGGGCCCTTCGCCAACATCGCGCA
>CAYORO010000258.1:1336-5420 GCA_964406355.1 uncultured Limibaculum sp. | reverse complement strand
CGATGAAGAAGCGCCCGAAGATCTCGGTGCCGCTCTCCTTCAGGAGCGACTTCGCCGTGTTGATCAGGATGAGCTTGCCCGCGTTCATCTCGGTGAAGAGGTCGAGCTTCGAGCGCGGGTGGGTGAACATGCGCTCGAAGGTGCGGTTCTCGAGGATGCCGTAGAGGCGGCGGAGCACCTGTTGGCGGGTCGCGGTGAACTCCTTGCCGCTGAACTCGGTCTCGAAGAACCGCTTCGCGCTGCCCTCGAGCTTCGCGATGTGCTCGGCATAGCGCTCTTCCCCACCCGGCTCGAGCAGGTCGCGGAGCGTGTGGATGGTCGCGTCGGGAATGTGGAACATCAGCCGCGTCACATAGCGGAAGACCACCGTCTGCTTCTGCGTCATCGCCGCCGAGAGCAGCGAGCCGAGCACGAAGTCGTAGAGCTCGATGATCGAGTTCGAGAGCCGTTCCTGCTCGAGCGCCTCGTAGCCCGCGAGCCGCTCCTGGCCGACGGAGAAGAGGTTGAGGCAGACCGGGTAGTCGATGTCCTCGGGGTCGATCAGCACGATGCGCTCGGGATCGACCGTCTTCGCGCGCAGGATGGTGCGGATGAGATCGCCCTGGCTGTCGATGACGACGACGCTCTTCTCCCCCGCCGCCACATCCTCGAGATCGCGGGCGATGTGGTACTGCAGCGTCTGCGTCTTGCCGTGGCCGGAGCCACCGATCATGTGGGTGTGCTCGAAGCGCACCGCCTCGGGGATCGAGAAGGGCGTCACGACCGTGAAGAGCCGCTCGAGCGGGGTGCCGCGCAGATAGGCCTCGATGACGTCCTCGCCCTTGTAGTCGCGCGGCAGCACCGGGTTCATGCGGTTCGTCGCGGCGAGATTGGCGTTCAGCCGACCCCTCAGCCGCTTGAAATGCGCGTAGTCGCTGTCGTTGAAGAAAGGCGCGATGACGGCGGTCACCGCCTCTCGCCTGTCCTCGACGAACTGCGTGATCGGCACCAGGAGCTCGCCCTCGACCGGCGGGGCAAGGCGCGCGATCACGCCGAGGCTCTCGCCGATCACGTCGAGGGCTGTCATCGACATGTTCCGGTCGACGCCCGCCTGGCCGGCGCGGGCGACCATGTCGCGATAGCGCGCGCCCTCGATCGTGTTGAGGAGCGCCGGCGGCGGCGGGATCTCCGGCAGGAGCGCCTCGCCCGCGAAGATCTCCCGGCCGATCTCGAGGAGCTGGATCCGGAGCGGCTCCGGCGTACGCCCCGGAAACTGCGCGGAGAGCGCCGCGTCGATCTCCTGGTCGCTCAGCCGCACCGTGCGAGCGTTCAGCTGTTCGACGAGCGCCATGGTCTCCTCTCGGGCCAGGCGCTCGAGGCGCTTCGGGCTGTCGCGGTAAAGCCGATAGACGAAGTAGCTCGGGATGGCGACGAGCGCGATCGGCGTCACGATGAGCGCGAGCAGCAGGGTCAGCCCGAGGACGATGAAAAAGACATAGCCCTGGAACCAGTCCTCGACGCTCGAGCGGGCCATCAGAGCTCGATCACCGTGCGCCCAGCCGGATCGGCATTGACCTCGAGCCAGGCCTTCATCTGTTGCAGCACAGCGATCAATTGCGCCTCGTAGTGCTTGGCATCCGAGGGGTTGGCGCAGCGGTGCCTGTCGGGCTTGCGCTCCAGGAGATGACGGACCTTCAGCGCGTACCAATTCGGATCGTCATCGGGCCGGGCGCTTGCCGGCACGCGCTCCAAGAGCACCTGCTCACCGAGCCCGCGCTGGCTGATGATCTGCTTCTCCTCGTGGCTGAAATCCACCGTCAGCTGGACCTCGTGGAAGGTCGTCTTGAAAACCGAGCCCTCTTGGATCTCGGCGTGATCGATGACAATGCGCATGAGCGACCTCCCTCTTCGTCAAGGAGACGAAGCGGCCGGAGCGCTGTCAAGCATTCGGAATGCGTGAGTCCAGCCGCACGGCGCCGAACCGCAGCTACGCTCCCTGCGGCGACAGTCGCACCTGCGGCGCAAAGGGCAAGAGCCGGATGCGATGGGCCAGCAGCAGCCGTTCGGCGCGACCCCCCTGAGCGACCGGGGTGCGGACAAAGCTGATATCGGGCCGATGGCTGCTTCCTGCTCCGCTACCGCCATACATCGCGAGGACGGAGCGTGATCGCTTGCCGTCACCGATGGATGTGATATTGTCGCGGAGTCCGGAGATTGGGGCATGCCTGGTTCTGGTCAGCCGAGCGACGCAGCTTCAACGGCGGATCACGGATCATGGACCGAAGGCTATCGGCGATCATGGTTGCGGATGTCGTCGGGTACAGCCGCCTGATGGCCGCAAACGAGGCGACCACTCTCACTCGCCTGAAAAGGTTCAGGTGCGACATCTTCCAGCCGGCCGTTTCCGCGGGCGGGGGCCGCGTCGTCAAGCTGATGGGCGACGGCGCTCTCGTCGAGTTTAAGAGCATCACCGAGGCGCTCCTCACGGCGGTCGCGATCCAGGAGAGTGCTGCACTGCCGAAGGAGCCGTCCGGGGGCGCCGATCCGATCCGGCTTCGGATCGGCCTCCATGTCGGAGACGTTATCGTGGAGGGACGCGACATCTACGGCGACGGCGTGAACGTCGCCGCGCGGCTGGAGGGCCTTGCACACCCGGGCGGCATCGTCGTCTCCGCCACGGCACTCGAGCACGTCACTGCAAAGCTCGATTTCGAGGTCGAGGACCTCGGCCCACAGGAGCTCAAGAATATCGATCGGCCGATCCGGGCCTGCCGTGTGAGCCCTGCCGCGGGCGGGGTGGCCGACAAGAACGAGGCTGGACTGAACCCCCCTGGGGCTATGCGGAGCCGGCGACCTTTCGTCGCCGTACTGCCCTTCGCGAATCTCAGCGGCGACGCGACGCAGGACTATTTCGTCGACGGCCTCTCGGAGGACCTGATCGACGCGCTCTCGCGCTGGCGGTCCTTCGCTGTGATCGCCCGGAACTCCTCCTTCGCCTTCCGCGGGCAGGACCTCGACATGCGGGCGCTCGGGGCCGCGTTGCAGGCGCGCTATGTCCTCGCCGGAAGCCTGCGCCGCTCGGGCCCGCGCATCCGCGTCTCGGCGCGGCTGACCGATGCGGAAGAGAACAGGCAGGTCTGGTCGGGGCAGTTCGACAGGAACCTCGACGATCTCTTCACCATCCAGGACGACATCAGCCGGCGCATCGCCGCGACGGTCGCCCCGGAGCTCGAGCATGCCGAGAACATCAAGGCGCGCCGGGAGCGGCGAGACCTGACGGCGTGGGACTGCTACGTCCGCGGCATGCACGCCTTCAACCTGGAGACGTGCGATGGCTACGGCATGGCGCGGCGCGAGTTTGACGAGGCCGTAGGCCGTGACCCCGACTTCGCGGATGCCTGGGCGCGGCTCGCATGGACGCATCTGCGCGCCATGGTCGAGGGATGCACCGACGACCGGGAGGGGGCGATCGCCGAGAGCCTGCGCCTGGTGCGGCACGCGCTCGAGATCGACGACGCCTCTGCGGTGGCGCATCTCTGCCTCGGCACCGCTTATGTCTGGTCGGGCATGCTGGAGGAAGGGCTCGCCGAGGCGGAGCGCGCGCTGCAGCTGAACCCGAGCTATGCCCATGCGGCCATGGCGGTCGGCAACCGGCTCGACCTCGTCGGGCGCAGTCTCGAGGGGATCGAGCACATGCAGATGGGCCTGCAACTCAACCCGCGCGATCCGCAGCACCGATGGACCTACATGCTTTATCTGTCGCGCGCGCATCTCTCGATCGGACGGTACGAGGCCGCCTTGGACTGGGCGCGGGGGGCGGTCGCCCTCCGCCCGGATCATCCCGACGTCCACTTCCGCCACGCGATCTGCCTCGCACATCTGGATCGTGCTGCCGAGGCCGGCAAGGCACTGCAGAAGAGCGAAGCCTGCCGGCCCGGGTTCTTGCAAACGCGCCGGGACTGGCGTCCCTACCGCGACGATGCGCGGAACGAGCATTTCTTCATCGGCCTACATAGGCATGGGTTGATGACGTCGGCTGATGGCCCCGATTGAAGGCATCAACGGAATGTACGACCGCCTCGCGTCAACGGAGCGGCTGTTCCAG
>CAYORO010000258.1:0-1236 GCA_964406355.1 uncultured Limibaculum sp. | reverse complement strand
TGAAGGCATCAACGGAATGTACGACCGCCTCGCGTCAACGGAGCGGCTGTTCCAGTTAGCGCTGATCCGCAAGATCGGAACTGGCAACCGCTGGAGCGGCACAATGATCAGGCTTTGGCAATTAACCTGTCTTTGTTGTGGTATAATTGGAGCTGTCTGACACCAAGCTTCTCTTGTAGACGCGTACTACTTGAAGCCCGCTGCGCGCAGGCCCGCCAGTAGATCGGCCGAGAGCGCCTCGTCATCGACGATTGCGGCATAATTCGCCGCATCGAAGAAGGGATAGGCCGCCATCGTCCGCCGGACCTCGCGTTGCGCCGCTTCCCTGTTGCCGAGCCGCGCAAAGACCGCCGCGAGCACGGCATGCGGGCTGGGGTCCTCGCCGAAATCCCGCGCACCGCGGCCAAGGGCGTCGGCAGCCGCCTCCATGTCGCCTGTCAGATAATAGCTGAGGCCGATATTGGACCGGAACCAGCTCGGCAGCTCCGGGTCTAGGCGAAACGCGAGCTCGAGATAGGGCAGCGCCGCTTCCGGATCGCCCTGGAACAGCAAGGTCCCCCCGCATGTGCCCTGGGCGCGCGCCGCGCTCGGATTGAGGTCAATGGCCTGTAGACAGGCCGCGCGGGCCGCGTCGTTGGCGCCCATGAGAAACAGCGCCTCCGACTTCGCGATCAGCGCCTCGACGTTCTGTGCATCCTGCTGGAGAGCGCGCTCGGCATGGTCGAGCGCACGCTCGAGCGTCTCGACAGGCCATTCCGTCCATCCCCAGGAGACGTCGGCCACCAGCGACCACGCCAGCGCCGCCAATGCTTCGGGACTGGCGGGAGCGATCGCGAGCGCGCGATGCAGAAGCGCCTGCGCCTCATAGTTCGCCTCCCGATCGACGGCGCGCATCAACGCACGCGCCCGCAGGACCAGCTCGTAGACGTCCCGCGCGCTCGCGGGACGCAAGAGGATCCTGCGCTGCTCGATGCGGGTCAGGCTGGTCGCGAGCGACCCGGCCACCGTCCGGGCGATCCGTTCCTCCAGCTCGAAGAGCTTTCCTGCCTCAGCGTCGAAGCGCTGGGTCCAGATCAGGCGTCCATCGCTGGCGTCAGCCAGTTGCACCGACAGGCGCAGCGCATTGCCGCTCCGGCGGATCGACGCATCAACGACATAGTCGGCGCCGAGCTGGCTCACCACCCCATCGTTATCACCGAGGCCCTCGTCGACATGCGACACGGCGTTCCAAGACAA
>CAYORO010000257.1:0-5428 GCA_964406355.1 uncultured Limibaculum sp. | reverse complement strand
CGCTGCACGACCTGTTCCAGAAGATCTATGAGGACCATTTCGAGGCGCAGGACGATATCGGCGAGCGGATCAAGGCGCTCGACGGGCATGCCGAAGGCCGGCTCAGCGAGCACCTCAAACGCTCGAAAGTCCTCGAGTGCGACGGCAAGGTGCCGGCCGAAGAGATGGTCAAGAAGCTCGCCGCCGACCAGGAGCTGCTGGCCGGAACCATGAACGCGCTCGCCGAGGTGTCCGAGAAGAACGGTGACCTGCTCACCCAGGACATGGCGATCGGGCGCGGCCAGGTGCACGAGAAGTTCGCCTGGATGCTGCGCGCTCACCTCAAGTGATTTGGCGGCGGGGTGGTCCCCCGCCCCCCGCCCTCACGTCCCGGCGCCCACCAGATCGTCGATCGGACAGGCGACGTCCTTCTTGGCGCATTTGCGCCGATAGGCGATCGCCCAGCCCTTGAACTTGCCGCCGAGTGCGGCCTGCTGCCCGATCAGCATGCCGATAAAGGCGCGTTTCGCCGTCTTGCCGTCGAGCGCCTTCCACTCCGACTTCTGCTTCTTTGTCATCGAGCAGCCGATGCAATGCCCGCCCTTCAGCTTGTGCTTGCAGACATCGATGCAGGGCGACGGGACCTTGGACATGGGCGCTCCTCGGTGACGGGACGGGTGTCAGCCTGCCTGGACAAGCGCGGCAATGAACATGCGGCCGGCTGACGCGTCACGGGTCGGACGCTTCGTCAAGCCACCGGCGCGACGGCCCGGTGCCGTGCCCGCCAGAGCCCCGCCGCCTCATCTTCGGCCGCCTTGAGCGACCCGGCCTGCCCGACGGTCCAGAGGCCAAGCGCAGCGGTCCCGATCACGACGGCCTCGGCGAACGGGTCGCTGACATCGCCCGCCCAGAGGGCCGCGAGCCGGGACCGGTCGGGCTCGGCATCCGCGAGCCGGCGGGTTTCGTCGAGGAGCGGCTCGGCGACGAGATCGACCGGCGCGCCCCGGCGGAGCGCCACCAGCTCGACCCGCTTCGACGGGTGGCGGTCGAACTCCCCGCCCCCGCCTTTCAGCACAGTCAGGGTCGTCTCCCCGAGCAACCGCACCGCATCGCGCTGGAGCGCGCGATAGGGCGGGTGGAACACCCCCTGCGCGGCGGCGGGCGCGCCGAGCGGGTTGAGCACCCGGAGCGCGGTGTTGACCGCCGAGCGCAGGCCGAGCACGTCGCGGAGCCGCAGCAGCGCGAGCAGCCGGGGATCCAGCGCCTCGAGCGGCACATAGACGATCCGATCGCGCGCGAGCCGGGCCTCCGCCGCCGCGGGGTCCTGCGCCTGCGCGATCCCGGCGGCACCGAGCGCCTCGCGCACACCCGCCTCGCTCCCCTGGTGCGAGTTCCAGCCATGGAGGACGACCGGATGACCGGCCGCAGCCACCAGCCGGGCCGCGAGCAGAAACCACGGCAGACCGCGCGAGCGCCCCGCCGCATAGCTCGGCCAGTCGAGCGCGCGGGCGCTGCCCGCCGCCATGCCTTGCCAGGGGCCGAGGCCCTCGCGCATGGCACCCACAAAGCCCGCGATCTCCTCGGCGGTCTCGCCGCGATAGCGCATCAGCATCAGGAGCGCGCCGACCGCCTCGGGCGCCGCCTCGCCGGCGAGGATCAGGCGCATTGCGGCGCCCGCTTCCTCGCGCGTCAGGCTGCGCGCCCGTCCCGGCCCCCGCCCGATGGCATAGACGAAGGGCGCGAGGCTCACTCGGCCGCCACCTTGAGGCGCGCCCGGCCCAGCAGCGCGCGGAGCTCCGGCCGGCAGGAGCCGCAGCTGGTGCCCGCGCCGAGGCGCTCCCCGATGGCCTCGACGCTCGCGAGCCCCTCGCGCGCGACCGCCTCGAGGATCGTCGTCGCCCCGACATCGAGGCAGGCGCAGACCAGTGGCCCGGGATCCGGGCGGTCGGCGCCGGGGCGGCCGGCCAGCGTCGCGCCGGTCTCCGCGTCGCCTTCGAGCGCCGCGATGACATGGCCGCGGGCCACCGCCACCGGCTCGCGCGCGGCGAAGAGCGCGGCGGTTAGGCGGCCCTCCTCGGAGAACGCGATCCGGGTTTGGCCCGCGCCGGCATCCGACGCGACCGTCACAGCGGCCTCGGGCAGCGCAAAGAGCGTGCGAGCAAAGGCCTCCCAGTCCTCGGGCAGGTCCGTATCGGCAAGCTCGGCCTGCCAGCCGGCCCGCAGCCGGGCGCGCGCCCAATAGCCCGTGCTCGCGCGGATCTCGGCGCGCGCGATCGCATAGCCGTACCAGGCCGGGCGGAAGGGCGCGAGGCGCACGGGCGCGAGCTTGGCCTCGGGCTGGCCGGACACGGGATCGACCTCCGCGGCCACCACGGTGCCGATGCGGGCGCAGCGCGCCCACTGGCTCGTCCAGTGCATCGGCACGAAGACGCTGCCCCGCGGCGTCCGATCGGTCACCAGCGCGCGCACGACGACGCGGCCATGGGGGCTCTCGATCGTGACGAGGCTCGCCGGCGCGATGCCGATCGGGGCG
The DNA here is from genome assembly GCA_964406355.1 of uncultured Limibaculum sp. Classification (GTDB taxonomy): domain Bacteria; phylum Pseudomonadota; class Alphaproteobacteria; order Rhodobacterales; family Rhodobacteraceae; genus Thermohalobaculum. The sequence goes on along the minus strand of CAYORO010000257.1, from coordinate 2,916 downwards.
GCGTCCGATGGGTGGATCTCGGCATAGGGCTCGGCGATGTGGCGGCTGAGGCGGGGCGATTTCGCCGTCCGCGTCATGGTGTGCCAGTGGTCGCGCACCCGGCCCGTGTTGAGGCGAAGCGGGAACTCCGGCGAGGTCTCGGTGGCGGGCCCGCGGTGGTGGAGCGCCAGCATCCGGGCGCGGCGGTCGGGCGTGTAGAAACCACCCTCGGCAAAGAAGCGCCCGCCACGGCGCGCCGCGCTTACCGGCCAGCGGACGGGGGCGAGCGCGTCGTACTCCGCATCCGTGAGCGCCCGGAGGCCCGAGATGTCGAAGTCCTGCCCCATGCGCCCCGCGATGCCCGAGAGAGCGGCATGCTCGCGGAAGATTGCCGCGGGCGTGTCGAAGCGGAATGCCTCGCCCCAGCCCATCGTCGCGGCGACGTCGCAGATGATCTGCCAGTCGGGCCGCGCCGCGCCCGGCACGGGCAGGAAGGCGCGCTGGCGGCTGATCGTGCGGTCGGAGTTGGTGACGGTGCCCGATTTCTCGCCCCAGGCCGCAGCCGGCAGGAGCACATCGGCGAGCGCCGTGGTGTCGGTCTCGGCCATGATGTCGGAGACCGCGACGAAGGGGCAGGCGGCGATCGCGTCGCGCACGCCGTCGGCCTCGGGCAGGCTGACCGCGGGGTTGGTCGACATGATCCAGAGCGCCTTGATCCGCCCGTCGGGGCAGGCGCGGAACATCTCGACCGCCTTGAGACCGGGGCCGCGTGCGATCCGGGGGCTGGACCAGAACCCCTGAACCGCCGCGCGGTGGTCTGCGTTGTCGAGCGCCAGATGCGCGGCGAGCATGGTGGCCAAGCCGCCGACCTCGCGCCCGCCCATCGCGTTGGGCTGTCCGGTCACCGAAAAGGGGCCCATCCCAGGCCGGCCGATCCGGCCGGTGGCGAGGTGGCAGTTGATGATGGCGTTCACCTTGTCGGTGCCCGAGGAGGACTGATTGACCCCCTGGCTGTAGACCGTGACGACGCGCTCGCTGCCGATCCAGCGGGCGTAGAACCGCGCGAGATCCACGGGCGGGATGCCGGTGAGGCGCGAGACCCGCCCGAAGCCGTAGGCGCTGGCGGCCTCGAGGGCGGGAGCGAGCCCCGAGACATGGGCGTTGGCATAGGCGCCGTCGATCGCGCCCTCGGCCTCGATCGAGCCGAGGAGACCGTTGAACAGCGCGACATCCGAGCCCGGCGCGATCCGCAGCTCCATATCCGCGAGCTCCGAGGTCGCCGTGCGTCGCGGGTCCACAGTGATCACATGGAGCGACGGGTTGCGCGCCTTGGCCGCCGCGAGCCGCTGGTAGAGCACCGGGTGGCACCAGGCGAGGTTGGACCCGACGAGCACCACGAGCTCGGCCTCCTCGAGGTCCTCATAGGTGCCGGGGACCGTGTCCGCGCCGAACGCGCGCAGGTGCCCCGCCACCGAGGAGGCCATGCAGAGCCGCGAGTTTGTGTCGATGTTCGCCGAGCCGATGAAGCCCTTCATCAGCTTGTTGGCGACGTAGTAGTCCTCGGTCAGCAGCTGCCCCGACACATAGAACGCCACGCTGTCGGGCCCGTGCTCGGCGATCGCGGCGGAGAAGCGCTCGGCCACGAGCCGGGTCGCCTCGGCCCAGCCGGCCTCGCGCCCGCCGATCCGGGGGGCAAGGAGCCGCCCCCCGAGGTCGATGGTCTCGCCGAGCGCCGAACCTTTGGAGCAGAGCCGCCCCAGATTGGCCGGGTGAGCCGGGTCGCCAGCGATCGTCGTGCCGCCGGCCCCGTCGGGTCCCGCAAGCACCCCGCAGCCGACGCCGCAATAGGGGCAGGTGGTGCAGACCGCCCCCGGGATCACGGCGCCGTCCGCGCTCACGCCGCACTCCGCCGGCGGAGATCCGTGAGGTCGAGGAGGACGCGCCCGCCCTCGACCCGCGCGGCATAGGTGGCGACCCGGCCCGCCTCGCCGGCCGCCTCGCCCGTCTCGAAGGCGATCACCCAGTTGTGGAGCGGACAGGTGACGGCGCGGCCATGCACGATCCCCTCCGAGAGCGGCCCGCCCTGGTGCGGGCAGCGATCTTCGAGCGCGAAGACCTCGTCGGCCCCGGTGCGGAAGACCGCCACACAGCCTGCCGCCGTCTTGACCAGGCGCGCGCCGCGGACCGGGATCTCGTCGAGCGCGCCGATATCGATCCAGCCGGTCATTCCGCGGCCTCGAGCGTCAGATCGGCGAGCGGGCGATAGCGCCGCTCGGTCTCGGGCGTCGCGCGCTCGGCCCAGGGGTCGGTCTGGAAGATCCGCTGGGAGAGGTCGAAGCGCGCGACAAGCGCCCGCCGGGCCTCGAGATCGTCGACGACGACCGACTTCACCCAGTCGAGCCCCACCTTGGCGACCCATTTGTAGGGCCGGTCGAGATACTTCGCGTGCTCGCGATAGAGCTGGACGAAGGCGACGATGAGCTCGATCGCCTCCTCGGCATCGGGTGTCTTGGCGAGCAGCTCCGTCGCCTTCACATCCATACCGGCCGCGCCTGCGACGCCGATCTCATAGCCGCTGTCGACACAGACAACGCCGACATCCTTGCACGTCGCCTCGGCGCAGTTCCGCGGGCAACCCGAGACCGCCATCTTGACCTTGTGCGGCGTCCAGGAGCCCCACATGCGCTTCTCGATGGCGATGCCGAGGCCCGTCGAGTCCTGCGTGCCGAAGCGGCAATGGTCGGTGCCGACGCAGGTCTTCACCGTGCGCAGGCCCTTGGCGTAGGCGTGGCCCGAGACGAGCCCGGCCTGAGTGAGATCCGCCCAGATGCCGGGCAGGTCCTCCTTCTTCACGCCGAGGAGGTCGATCCGCTGGCCGCCGGTGACCTTGACCGTCGGCACGTCGTACTTCTCGGCCGCATCGGCGATGGCGCGCAG
>CAYORO010000256.1:0-5434 GCA_964406355.1 uncultured Limibaculum sp. | reverse complement strand
AGCCCGAAGGCTTCGCCCTCGCCCCAGAACCCGGCCAAGTGATAGAGCGTCATCTCGCCGCCACCCGAGAACGTCTCCCAGAGATCAAGGTAAAGGGCGTAGATCTCCCCCATCTCCGCCCGTCCGTTCGCCTCAGCAACGACGCCCTCGAGTGCCGGGTTCTCCCAACTCGTCAGATGCTGTCCCGCCTCGTAGGTGACGAGGTCAAGCCCGTAGCGCTCGGCAACCGCGCGGTTGGCGAACATTTCAGCGCCCGCATCGGTCGACGGATCAAATTGTCCCCGCACATCCGCTTCGAGCGCCGCGAAGATGTCAGACCATTCGTCCTCGGTGACCCCGCCAGGCAACGCCGCCTCGATCGTCGGCAACGCTGCGCCGAACTCGAAGTCTGGGAAGTAGGGGGCGATCGCGAGTTGCTCGACGAGGTCGAGCCCGCCCTGTGCCTCGATCTCCGCCATGGCACCTTGCAGTATGGCGCCCCATCCCGCCTGGCCCGAGACAGTTGTCACCACCCGGTCGTCATCCTCGAAGACCTCGTCGAAGATCTCGAACACTTCCAATGCGCGGCGTCCATAATGTTGCTGGACGTAGTAGTCCTCCAGCCCCTCGGCCTCGCGAACCTGCTCTGCCTCTTCGGCGTATGCCTCCCAGACCGGAAAGATCCCGTTCCAGGTCTCATTGGACAATTCGACGGTCACTGTGAGGTCGGGATCAAGGCGCGTGTCGAGCAGTTCCGCCAGCGCACGCACATAGTCGGCGTCTGCCTGATGGGGCACTGTGATCCAGATGTCTTTTCCGAGCTCGTTGCCGAGGTCGATCATCACCTCGTAGGGCACGCCCTGAGCGAAGGGCCCACCGTCGTCCACAGCCCAGCTTGCCTGGTCCAGGGTTGCCCGATCCTCCCAAGCGCCGTGCGTGCCGTAGTTGGTCTTGTTCCAATCCATGAAGCGAACCGTCGAAAAGGGCGCGAGGTCCTCCGTCAGCCGGTCCGAGAAGAGTGAGCCGCCAACCTCCGCGCCCGGCGCCCAGAGCCGGATATCGCCGAGCGGCGCTGCAGCCTCGGTGTCGAGGATCTCAAGGAAGATGCTCACGTCCTCGTCCGCGGGCACCTCGATCTCGATCCGGTTCTCCGCGATGCGGTTGTCGCGGTCGTCCACCCGGGTGGTGTTGCCGTTCACGGTGACGGCGATCTCACCCTGACCGCTCCAGGTGAGCGTGTATGCGCCCGGATCGACGGTTTGCGACTCCAGTGCCACGATCATGCGTGCTGCCTGATCTTCGGCGAGGGCGAGCGGATTGCCCGACGCATCGAGCGAGATCGGGCGATCGTCCGCCCAGACGCCTGGATTCGCAGGATCGAAGCTGATCCAGGCGCTCCCCTGACGGGTCAGCTCGGAAAAGAAGCCGACGCCATCGTAGTAGCTCGGCTCGTAAAGGCCGACGCCAAGCGCGCGCGTGTCCTGGCCGTCGAGACCTCGATCGGATGAGTTCATATCTTCCACCTATCCTGTGTGTCGTATGCGGGAAGGAACGCAACGCAAGCGTCAGTCTCGAACAACGAGTCACTACTCTGCTATGCGAGGCAATTTGCCTCGTATAGCAGAGTAGTGCAAGCTCAAATTGCCTGGCCTGCGGCACGACGGAGGCCGTCGTTCATACGCGTCAGAAGCTCGGGACGTCCGACAGGCGCACCTGTCGCGTGATGGGGGTGGAGCGCTCCACCGTGCAGTACAGGCCCGATCAGGAAGACGACGACGGATTGCTCCCGACGCTGATCCGGCTGGCAAAGAAGTACGGCCGCCACGGCTACCGAAAGGTCGGTGAGCAGCTCGAGGCCGAAGGCAGGCGGGTCAATCACCTTTGACGTTGACGATCACCGCGGCGGGCGCGTCAGTCACCCCTGAATGGGAAGCCAGATCGCGCCGTGTCGGGACGGCGCGACCGGTTTTGCCGGTGCGTGTTGTCAGTCGCTGGCGCTCGGCAACTCGCGATCGAGAAAGTCCAGGATCTCTGCCGCGATAAGATCACCGTGGCTTTCCAGGACGAAGTGGCCGCCATCCAGCAGGTGGAACTCCACGTTATCGAGATCGGCGCGGTAGGGATGTGCGCCCGCCTCGGGGAAGATGTAATCGTTCTTGCCCCAGACGATCAGCGTCGGCGGCTGATGTTCCCGGAAGAGCGCCTGCCAGTCCGGATAGAGCGCGACATTCGTCCGGTAGTCATAGAACATGTCGAGCTGGATCTCCTGATTGCCCGGACGGTCCAGCCCGTACTGATCGGTGATCCAGGTATCGGGGCTGATCAGCGAGGGATCGGGCTGCCCATGCGTGTACTGCCACTCGGTGGCGCCCACGCTCAGCAGCTGGCGCAGCCCCTCGCGATCGGCGTCGGCACCGCTCCGCCAATAGGCTTTGATGGGATCCCAGAACTTGAGCAGGCCCTCGCCATAGGCATTGCCGTTCTGAATGATGAAGGCATCCACCCGTCCGGGATCGGCCGAGAACACGCGGTAGCCGATGGGCGCCCCGTAATCCATCAGGTAGATCGCGAACCGGTCCACGTCCTTGGCGGCGAGGAACCCGTCCACGACCTCCGCCATGGTGGCGAAACTGTAGTCGAAGCTGTCATGCGCCGGCATCGACGACTGGCCATAGCCGGGATAGTCGGGCGCCAGAACGTAATAACGCTCAGCCAGCTGGGGGATGAGATTACGGAACATCTGGCTCGACGTCGGGAAGCCGTGCAGCAGGAGTACCGTCGGCGCCGCCGGGTCCCCGGCTTCGCGGTAGAAGATGTCGAGACCGTCGATCTCGATCATGCGGTGATGCACCGTCGCAGACGGGGTCAACGGCGCCGCTCTCGCCTGCACTGGCGGGCATAACGTACGAGCCCAGCGCGGCCGCGCTGGCGAGCACGCCTGCAACGGCGAAGGAGGTCATGCTGGCGCGCATGGCGGCACGCGGGCGGATTCGGAAAGGGGTCATAGCTGTCTCCTGTACAGTTGAACGCGCTTTAAGCGCCGATGGAGGACACCGCCTCATCCGTGGTCCACACGGCGTTGGCGATCATGCGAAAGTTGATGAGCGAGGCGAGGTAGCCGTCGCCCTCGGGCGTTTTGGCGCCAGCGGTGGCGTCGCGGACCACGGCGACCTCGAAGCCGTTCTCCAGGAGGTTGCGCATATGACTCTCGACGCAGAGGTTCGAAGACATGCCGCAGAGGATCACCTGATCGACGCGCTTCTTGCGCATTTGGAGCGCGAGATCGTTCTGCTCGGGGCCATAGAGCTTGTGCGGCGAGCAGATCACGGTCTTGCCGTCGTAGATGTACGGCTTGTAGCGCTCGAGCCAGTCGGCGCCCGACCCCTCAAAACCGGTCATGTCGAGCGGCCCGGGCCGATCGAACATGCCGAGGTTGTGCATCACCTTCTCGAGGGTGCCGTCGAACGCCCAGCGGTGGTCGTGCGGGAAGTACTGATGCGGCGAGATCAAGACCGGTATGTCTGCCGCCTTGGCTGAAATGAAGAGCCGCTCGATGTTATCGACGACCCCATGCTCGGTGACACTTTCGCCGACCACGCCCCAGGCGACGCCGTCCTCGTGGAGGAAGTCGTTCTGCGGGTCGACCACCACGAGGGCTGCGCGTGAGGCATCGAAGGTCATGGTGCTCGGCGGGAGCATGGCCTCTGCCGGCTCGGCATAGGCCGTCTGGTCGGTGGTCTGCGACGCCGCGGTGCCCGCAAGGGCCGCGGCTGCCGTTGCCACAACGCCGCCGGTGAGTAGGCAGCGCCGGGTTGCGTTTGTCGGGGGTTCGCACATTGCCGTATCCTCTCCTTTGGGCGGGCGACTGTCCGTGCAGTCGCGGCATCGCCCTCTGCTCATCGCCGCGTCCGGAACCGGGCGCGCCATTGGTCCAGTACGGCGAAGCTACAGCGCCGCGGGCCGGGCGCCTTTCAGGATGATGACGAGTGTTTTCACGCCCATGCTGGCTTGGATCGGCCTGGCCGTCAGGCGCGATGCGCTTTGCGATAGACGGCTGGCGTGACGCCGACGAGCGTGCGAAAGCAGGTCGTGAAATGCGACTGGCTGGAGAAGCCGCAGCAATAGGCGATCTCGGCAATCGGGTAGTCGACGCTTTCCAAGAGACCGCGCGCCCGTTCGACCCTGGCTTTCATGACATACCGTGAGGGGGCCATGCCAACCGTCGCCGAGAACACCCGCGAGAAGTGCGCCGCGCTCAGGCAGGCGACCCCAGCGAGTTCACAAAGGCTGAGATCGTTCCCCAGGTTCGCATCGATATAGTCAATCACCCGCTCCAGCGTGGCTCGCCCCAGCTTCGTCGCGGAACCGGGGGACATTTCCTTTCCGCAGAGGCGCTGTACCTCGGTCAGCGCGAGGCAGGCGATCGACTCTGCCGCCAACCGCCCCCCCGGATGACCGTGCAGCACGAAGTCGCGACCAAGCTGCGCGATCTGTCGCCCGTGCTCGCTGCCCATCCCCAGAAGCGGATGCTTCGCGCAGAACCGTCCAGCGCTCTCCTCGATCGCTCGCCAGAGATGCGATGGCGCGCGGATGTTCACGAACTGCGCGCCGGCCTGCTCCCTGCGTGACTCTACGTCGGCGCCGCTCGGCGCGAAGCCGATCTGCCCAAGCGTCGCCGCGACTGGCGTCGGCTTGTCGCTCGCGACGCCGACGTCATAGTGCATAGGGCCAAGATGCAGCGTGATCGTGTCGGTATCGGCGATGTATCGGACATCGAACGGATCGCCCGTGTTCAGATCGATGCTGACTTCGCCGGCCAAGAAGCGCTCCCCGCGGGGCGGGGTACCGCGCGCCGTATCGAGCATTGGCGCCTCCTTTGGCTATAGCGGTCACAGGGTGATCACCCCCTCCCGCGGACAATGCGGGGCCGCCGGACCGCCAAGAGCGGCCCGTGATAACGTTGATGCAACTCAGCATGGCCTGCACCTTGTCGGTGCGGTGCAGGTCGACATGGGTGACCAGCCAGAGCGCGACCGACCAGCCCTCGCGCGGCGGCCAGACCTACTGCAATTCCGGGGTGATGCCGGCATAGGGCACCGGCCGGAAGCCGATGCCGATCCCGGCGCCCAGTTCCTCCAAGGTAGCCATATCCGTATCCTTCACAAAATAAGTTCGTTGGTATCAAAACCGCTGACTGGAGTGTGCAGCAGTTTCCAACATTTCCGAAGGGCCGAAGTCATACTAAGGAGATGTTGCCATCTCCTAATTAACACAATGAACCTATCGGATTCTAGCATGGACACAGACCGGACATTGGGGAGGCTGCGGCGGAAGAGCACTTTGTCCGCAGACTGTGAATTGGTATCGCGCAGCCTTTCGCACGTGCCGCGAACGTCCAGTGGCGAGGACGCGCCCGCAGCATCGAGGTCATCGTTAGATGGCAGCAACGGGCCGA
>CAYORO010000255.1:0-5448 GCA_964406355.1 uncultured Limibaculum sp. | reverse complement strand
GATCACCCGGAGATTACGCCGCCTTCGAATTTCCACCACTTCCGCGACACGACCAAGCAGCAAGCCCCTGACCTGTGTCAGGCGGGTTCTTTGCTACTTCTACGGGCAACCCCACCGATTGGCGCTCGGAGCGCGGTCTGCCCGGCCCCGCGCGGCGGCGCACAAGATGCTTGAAGCGGCATGGCAACTTGCGGAAAGTACGGTCAGGGCGCGGGAGACGAGGACCGACGCAATGGCCGCGAAAGTGACCCTCCGTGATGTTGCCGCCGCCGCCGGCGTGGCCGAGTCGACCGCCTCCCGCGCGCTCGCCGGCAGCGGTCAGCCCGCGGAGGTCACGCGTCGCCGCATCATCGAGGCCGCCAAGCGGCTCGGCTACGAAGCGGTCGGGCGCGCGCAGGCTCAGCCGGTTGAGGCGCAACGCCGCCGGGGGGGATCGGCGTGGTGGTGGCTGCGCTCAACACCTCGTTCTACCCCTATCTGGTCGATCGGCTGCATGACGAACTCGACGATCTCGGCTTCGACATGGTGCTGGTCATCGACGAGATCACGCGCGACCGCGCCCGGCGCAAGTTGCGCACGCTGATCGACACGCTCGACGGCGTCATCATCACGACCGCCATGATCGGATCGCCGATGGTCGACTTCCTGGTGGATCGCGGCGTGCCGACCGTTCTCGCGATCCGGTCCAATATGAGGAACAACGCTCATGTGGCGGAGAGCGACAACTTCGCCGCCGGCGCCGAAGCGCTGCAGCATCTGGTCTCACTCGGGCATCGCCGCATCGGGTTGCTGATGGGGCCCGCCACGACATCCACCACGGTCGGCCGCCTCGCCGGCGCCCGCTCGGTGCTCGAGACGGTGGGCGTGTCGATGAAGGACGAGATGCTCTTCCACACCGAGTTCACCCATGAGGGCGGTTATTCCAGCTGCGTGCAGCTGCTGCGGTCGGCGGACCCGCCCTCGGCGCTCTTCTGCGCGAATGACGTGATTGCGATCGGCGCGCTTGATGCGGCGCGCAAGATGGGGCGGGACGTGCCGGGAGAGCTGTCGATCATCGGCGTCGACGATGTCCCGATGGCGAGCTGGAGCATGGTCTCGCTCACGACCGTGCGCCAGCCGATCGGCGAGATCGGCGCCACGGCGGCCAAGCTGATCTCCGAGGCGATCTCAGCCGGCTCCGGAGGCGAGCCGAAGAACCAGATCTTCCCCACCAGCCTCCTGGTTCGCGCAACGACAGGCCCGGTGAGCGGCGCTTAAGATCAAGGTTGCCGGGATCGCGGTCATCGCCATCCGGCTCTCCTTCTCGGGCGAGTTGGCCTGGGAGCTGCACGTGCCCAACGATTGGCTCGGCGCGCTCTGGGACGCGATCCGGGAGGCCGGACGGCCGCACGGGATCGTCCCCGCCGGCTCGAAGGCGCTCGAGATGACGCGCCTCGAGAAGGCCTATCGCGGTGGCAATGAGCTTGCGAACGACACCTCCCCGGTCCACACGGACCAGATGCGCTGCGTCAAACTCGAAATGGCGTTCATCGGCCGCGACGCGGTCATCCGGCGGGCCGAGAGGGGGGAGCGCTCGGCGATCGCCAATCTGGAGATTGCGCCCGGCGATTGCGATGCGCTCGGCGGCGAGGGCGTGTTTCTCTACGGTGGGCTGGTGGGCGCGGTGTCCTCCGGGGGCTATCGCCCGGTGACCGGCAAGAGCCTCGCCTTCGCCTTCGTGAAGCCGGAGCCGGCGCTTGACCCGCAAAACCTGCGCCTGCGCGATGTCGCACCGGCACCGGTCGACGCATGATCGTCTGGCGGAGCGCGCGATGACCAAGCTGCCCACGACCATGCGCGCGGTGATCCTGACGGGGCATGGCGGGCTCAACCGGCTCGAATATCGCGAGGACTGGCCCCTCCCCGTCCCCGGTGCCGAGGAGGTGCTGATCAGGGTTGCGGCGTGCGGGCTCAACAACACCGACATCAACACGCGGACCGCCTGGTACTCGAAGACCGTGACGGGCGGGATCACCGACGCCGGTGGGCGCGAGGGCTTTGCGGGCGCCGATGCGGCGACCGGCAGCTGGTCGAACACGCCGCTGAGCTTCCCCCGCATCCAGGGCGCGGATGTCGCCGGGCAGATCGTGGCCGTGGGCGCGGGCGTCGACCCCCGGCGCATCGGCGAGCGCGTCGTCATCGATCCCTGGCTGCACGGGGCTGGCGACTGGCGCGATCCGGCAGCCACCGGGTATTTCGGCTCGGAATGTGACGGGGGCTATGCCGACTACACGGTGGTTCGCGCGGCAAACGCGATCGCGGTCTCGTCCGCGCTCTCGGATGCCGAGCTCGCCACCTTCCCGACCGTGCTGACGACCGCCGAGCACCTCGTCTGGCGCACCGATCTCCAGCCCGGGGAGTGGGTCGTCGTGGCCGGCGCGTCGGGCGGCGTCGGCACCATGGCGATCCAGCTCTGCCGCGCCCGTGGCGCCCGTGTGATCGGCATCGCGTCGCCAGCCAAGGCCGAGGCACTCTCGAGGCTCGGCTGCGAGGCCGTGATCGACCGCGATGCCCCGGCACTCGACGCGGAGATCCGGCACGCGGCCGGCGGACCGGTCGATGTCGCGCTCGACGTCGTCGGCGGGCGCATGGCGATGCCGATGATCGGGGCGCTCCGCCAACGGGGGCGGTATTCGAGCTCCGGAGCGATTGCCAGCCCGATGATCGAGTTCGATCTTCGCCAGCTGATCTACAAGGATCTGCAACTGACCGGCGCGACGATCACGCCCCCAGGCATGTTCGCCCGCGCCGTCCGCCTCATCGAGACCGGGGCGCTCAAGCCGATCCTGGCGGCCACCTTCCCCCTCCGCGATCTCGCAAAGGCGCAGGAGACCTTTATGGCCAAGACCCACACCGGAAACATCGTCGTCACGATGGCCTAGGCTTTGCCGCCCGGCCCAAAGGAGAAAGCTGCGGTGAAGATCACGCGCATTTCGGTCTACCGAACCGACCTTCCCTATGTGGGCGGCGCCTATCGGTGGGGCCGCGGCAACGCCATCGAGACCGCACGGACCACGGTGATCGTGATCGACACCGATGCCGGCCTCTCCGGCGCCGGCGAGTTCTGCCCCTGCGGCGACGCCTACATGGTCGCCCATAGCGAGGGAACGGAGGCGGCCGCCCGCCTGCTCGCCCCGAAACTGATCGGAGAGGATCCCCGACAGGTCGCGCGGATCGAGCGGATCATGGACGCCACGATCCAGGGCCATGGCTATGCCAAGGCGCCCATCGACGCCGCCTGCTGGGACATTCTGGGCCAAGCGACGGGACACCCCGTCTGGATGCTCCTCGGCGGCAAGCTGACCGACGGCGCGCCGATGTACCGGGTCGCGCCGCAGAAGGACATCGCGCCGACGGCCGCCGAAATGGAGACGATCCGGGGCTGGGGCTACGCCCAGTTCCAGATCAAGGTCGGGGCCGACTGGGCCGGTGATATCGAGCGGATCCGCACGATCGTCCCGCTGCTGCGCGCAGGCGAGAAGGCCTTTGCCGACGCGAACCAGGGCTGGACCGTCGACGAGGCGCTCCGGGTGGCGCGCGCCACCCGCGATCTCGACTATTTCCTCGAGCAGCCCTGCAAGACCTATGAGGAATGCCAGCAGGTGCGCCGGCGCATCGACCACCCGATGAAGCTCGACGAGTGCATCACCGATATCGCCATGATCCAGCGCGTCGTCCAGGATCGGGGCGCCGAGGCGGTGTGCCTCAAGCTCTCGAAACAGGGCGGCCTGTCGAAGGCACGGCGCATGCGAGATTATCTCGTGGAGCACCGCATGCCGGTGGTCGCCGAGGACACCTGGGGCGGGGAGATCTGCACCGCGACGCTCGCGCATTTCGCCGCCTCCACCCCGCCGGAATTCCTCGTGAGCTCGACGGATCTGCACAACTACAACACGCGCCACACGGGCCGTCCCGTCCCGCACACCAAGGCCGGAATGCTCTACGCCTCCGACGAGCCGGGGCTCGGGGTCCAACCGGACTTCGACAGCCTCGGCCCGCCTGTCGCCGTCTTTGGCGCGCCCGGCGGCACGGCCTGCCGATAGCCCCCCATCTCGTGGCGCGGGCGGACGAGGCTGTCCCGGCCGAGCATGCGTCGACGACGATATGTGCGTGGCGCGTGGAGGTGAGCCGCGCGGCGCCGTGCCCCCGATACCGGTCGCCTGCATCTTGCCGCACAGCAATGGTTTTCGCAGATGGGGCAGACTGTCGGCATTTCGTGGCGCTGCAGAGGGCGTCGCCTGCCGCTCGACAAGCGGACATCACCTACCTTAGGGGTGACTTCAGGAGGAGTGTGCCGCCCGCAGGCCGACGCACGCCCTTCTAAAGGATTGCCATCATCGGAGAGCGCGATCGTGACGAATTCGGAGGATTGCTCGGCAGCGACGACCCGCCGGGTGCATTTCATCTCGGGCCTGCCGCGCGCGGGCTCAACGCTGACGGCGGCGATCCTGCGCCAGAACCCGGCCTTCCATGCAGGCATGTCGAGCCCGATGGCTGGGCTCTTCGAGGGCATCATCGCGCAGGTCTCGGCCGGCACCGAGATGTCGAGCATGGTCGACCGCGACACCCGGGCGCGGCTCCTGCGCGGGCTTTTCGAAGCCTACTATGCGGACCGCTCCGAGGACGTCCTCTTCGACACCAACCGGTCCTGGACCGCACAGCTGCCCTCGCTGATGCGGCTCTTCCCGGAGGCGCGCGTGATCTGCTGCGTCCGCGACGTCGCCTGGGTGATGGACAGCCTCGAGCGCCAGTACCGCAACAACGCCTTCGAGCACACGCGCCTGTTCAACTCGCCGGCCGAGCGCTCGACCGTCTACACCCGGCTCGAGGCGCTCGCCGGTGCCAACCGGCTCGTCGGTTATGGCTGGCACGCGCTCAAGGAGGCCTGCTACGGCGAGCATGCCGAGCGGCTGGTGATCGTCGACTATGATCTTCTCACGCGGCGGCCGGCGGAGGTGTTTAAGCTGATCTACGAGTTCATCGGCGAGCCCACCTTCGAGCACGACTTCGATGCGGTGGAGTACGACGCGCCGGAGTTCGATGCCCAGCTCGGGCTGGACGGGTTGCACCGGGTGCATCGCCAGGTTCGCCCGATGCAGCGCCAGACCATCCTGCCACCCGACCTCTTTCAGAAATACGCCAACCTCGCCTTCTGGCGCGACCTGCCGAACAGCCGCGCCTTCCGCATCGTCGCGCAGCAACCGGCAAGCGCAGCGCCGACTGCGAACGAGATGCCGACCCCGGAGGCGCCGATCGGCACAAGTTCATCCTGACTGGGATCAACCGCGCCTTGGGCCCTCCTGCCCGCATCACCAGGCTGTGCCGATATGGGCTGCCACTTGCCGAGCGCCTCGGCGTCGCGCGAGCCTCGGCGGCCCCCGCGGCGGTGTGCGGGGGGCTTTTGCCGGG
>CAYORO010000254.1:0-5473 GCA_964406355.1 uncultured Limibaculum sp. | reverse complement strand
CTTCGTCAGCGACATCAACCGCGCCCGTGTACTTCGCGTCCGCTCGATCATGACCCCGCTGAACGGCAATGAGCTGCCAGGCGATGCCCATGGCGAGGTCGGGTACAACGACACGCTCGAGAGCATGATCGCTCGGTCGGGCGGCGACACCTCCCACGCCTATGTCGTTGTCCGCGATGGGGCGCCCGTCGGCACGCTGGAGATGACCAACCTGGTCAAGGCTCTGGTGCCGCGCGTCGCCTCCGAGGCGGGCGCAAGGAAGCAGTAAGCGCAGGCTCCCCGCCGGCTTCGGACAAGTCCTTGCCGCGCACCGTCAGTCTGCTCGCACGGCGTCGGTCGGGGACTGTCCAGACAGTATCGTGCTTCGTTCAGATGCGTGGCCCGGCGGCTCGAACCGACAGCCATCACTGTTCGTTGTCCTCGTGATCGACCGCGCCCGAACCCGCTGAACCTCGATTGCCGTTGGCTCCAGTGCTCGGCCAAGCTTCGTCAACCGCCTGGCTGGACGGTCGTGCGCAAGAAGAACTGTGATCGGAGGTGCACAAAAATGCGGGACCGAGAAGGGTCGCTCTGGGCCGTCGCGGTCGTGCGGCAGTGCAGCAAACCTGCTCGGACACGTGCCAGGCGCTAGGCAGTCGCGGCCCGCTGCAGACATTCGAGTCCGATCTTCGGCGCCGCGGTGCGGTTTGTCGAAGGAGACATTCGCCGCGCGTGCAAAACCTAATCCAAGTAAACTTCACGAGGTCCGCGGGTGAGGTTGGCTTTCGTATACCACATGCCTTTGCTAGACATTGTCTAGAATAGTGCCGCGATATGGCCTTTGACGCGGTGAGCAACCGCGAACTGTTACGGGGGTGTAGGTGGCTGAAATCATTGATGCTTGTCTATTGGATCGGCCAACCACTGGTGACCCGAGAGGAACGCTCTTGTGGGCGGATCGATGGGCGATACCCCTTTCCCACAATCCCAAAGCAGTTTTGGAATTCGTCGAAACGCTGTCCGGGGCCGAGCCGGAGCGCATCGGCGATTGTCTTTCTCTCATGTCGCGCATCCTGGACGAGGCGCGCATGAATAAGGAAAACGAGGAACCTGGGGCCAGCCACTTTTTCCAGGTCCTAGCCGCGGGATTGGCAGAACAGGCTGACGCAGGTGAGCTTGACGACGCGACCTGTTTTGGACTTTGCCAGGCTTACCTGCGTGCTGGTCTCACACCACCCGAGCAACTGCGCACAGCACCCGACGCCTTTGAGGCTCTTGTGTCAAAAGAGACGCCTGAGCTTCCAGACATCGCAGATCTCGCGCACGGGCTTGTCCCGAACGGCTCCACGCCTTTCGAGACCTATACTGGGCTTCGAGAAATCGTTGGCGCGATGCCGGTTCAAATGACAACGACATTTCTGACGCAGATGATCAGCCAAGGCGATCCACGCATCATTGCCGTGGGGCGGTACTTTCTGCTCGATCCGGTTGCGGAGATGCGCGATGCGGCAGTCGCCGGGTTCGGGCTGCTTGGCGAACGCGCAAATGTGGATGCAGGCTTGCTTTCTGACCTCATCCTCATCCGAAACTGGATGCCAAACGGAAAAGTGCTCGATACGACGATCAAGACTGCGCTGCGGCGGGAGCCGTGTGGCGGGACAGTTCCGCAGCCCTGGCAGCTTCATCGTGTAATGACGTCGCTTCCTGACGGCACCGGCTCTCAAAGCATCATAGGCGTCTGTAGCCGTGGAGGCACACGCGCGGTGGCTGCCGCAATGATCAAGGAAGGGCACGGGATAAAGGACGCATATGTCATCCCTTGTTCCAGCAGAGGCGAGCAGAAAGCCATCGTTGAGCAAATTGAACAGGCGATGACGATGCATGACGTGTCGGCTTCTTACCTCGCCTCCGCAATTGGCTGTGCCTTGGGCGACGGGTCGACGCGTGGTGTGGGGACGACACCCGGCTTCCTGGATGTCGCGCCGATGCTTGGCATTGGCGACGTGACGCCACAAACTGGCGGACTTGCGGCACTTCTCGAAACGGTTGATCCGGACGGAGAGCTGGCGGCTCTATCAGACAACCGCCGCGGCCGGTTGATCGGCAAGAGCCGGGACTGGGTCTCAGAGCATGACATCTCCAGCAGCTGGTTCGTCTCCGACGCCACGTTGACGGCAGCGCTTGAACAGGCGTCAACCGCCGCCAGCGCAAAGAAGATCGTTCTGAGGCATCTCGACGAAAGGCGCGATCGCTGGGCGAAACTCTTTGCCCGATCGGCGCTGATCCTCCGCCACGATAAAGGCGCGCCGCCTGACGCATGGATGAGCTTTGCCGTCGCCGCCCAGGCGCTCACTACCGGACGAGAGATCAAGAAAATCCCCATCTTTGACGACATTCTCGGGCAGACGCTGGACGTGGCAGCGGCGCGCGCACTGGAAGATGGCGACGCGGATGTTGCGTGGGACGAAGAGGATCTTGAGCCGCCTGAAATCGAGGCTGAGCGCCAGGGCGAGTTGGCCAGGTTGCTTAAGGGCAGCGCGCTCAAACCCGATCAGGTTGATGGCTACCTGACGGCTGTTCTGATCGCGCCCGAATTCACATCGCCCAACGAGTGGCTGATGCCATTGATGGACGGAGTCCAGGTGAAGGGCCACGGCTCCATTCAACGAATCCTCGACATCCTTATGTTGCGCTACGGCGCGTTGCACGACGCTGTAACGCTAGGCGAGGTCGGAGAGGGGCTCCGAGATCTCCCTCCAAAACGCTTTCAGGCTTGGACCGAGGGCTTCGTGCAGGCTGTAGATGGCATCAAGGGCGCCTGGCCAAAACGATCACTCAGCCGCGATGACAAAAAGATCCTCCAAATGATCCGAAGCGCCACCAGCGATGATCTAACATCGACCTTGAAACCGCTCTTGCCAAACTGGCTCCAAGCAACTGCCGCGAAATGGCGGGACGATGTGTGAGTCTCTTCTCGGTTTGGCTGGCAACGGCCCGTTGCAGACCTTCATTGATGCTCGCGATGCGGCAACGCGCGTGGCTGAGCGGTCATTCAGCTCTCCTTGAGTCTCTCGGCCTGCCGGGCCGCGCGCGCGATCCCGGAACTGCCGTCCGGTCCAACCGCAGCGTTGCGCGATGGATCCAGCATCCGGCCGGATCGAATGTCGCAGGCGGACGCGCCGGCGCCGCGTTCGGCCAAGCTGCCCGAGCTGTGCACGGGCACGGATGCGGAACGGTCCGATCATGCTGGCAGGACCGGAGGTGGAGCAAGCGATGACCATTCTGGATTGGCATGCCGAGCGCGGCGATCTCACTGATCTCGCGCTGCTCGACAGGGCGCCGGAGAGCGAGGGAATCGACCTCGTCGCGGTGCGACGATACCGGCAGGCCCGGGTGCGCGCCGAGATGGCAAAGCGCGGCATCGCTGCCGTCGTGCTCATGGACCCGGTGAACATCCGCTACGCGACCGGAACCCGCAACATGCAGGTGTTCTCGCAGCGCAACGGGCCTGCGCGCTACCTATTGCTCACCGGGCACCGCTCGATCCTGTTCGAGTTCACCGGGTGCGCGCACCTCGCCACGGGATACGAGACGGTCGACGAGGTGCGTCCCGCGCTGACGGCCAGCTTCGTTGCGGCCGGGCCCGCCATCGCCGAGCGCGAGCGTGCCTGGGCGAAAGCCATGGCCGGCGAAATCGCGGAGCTTGTCGGGCCCGACGCCCGCGTTGGCTTCGAGCGGGTGAACGCCGGCACGGCCGTCGCGCTCGCCGCCGAGGGGCTAGAGGTCGTCGACGCGCAGGAGCCTGTGGAGATGGCGCGCGCGATCAAATCTGCCGAGGAAATGAAGTGCGTCCGTGCCTCGCTCCGCGCGACGGAACTCGGCGTCGCCCGGCTGCGCAACGCGATCCGGCCGGGGCAGACCGAGGCGGAGCTGTGGTCCGTGCTCCATCAGGCGGTGATCGCGCAAAACGCCGACTACTGCGAAACCCGCCTCCTCAACTCCGGCCCAAGGACCAATCCATGGTTCCAGGAGACCGGCAGCCGCGTGATCGGCGAGAATGAGCTGATCGCGCTCGACACCGATGTGGTGGGCTGCCACGGCTACTACTCCGACTTTTCGCGGACCTTCCATTCCGGGCCAGACGCGCCGAGCGCAGAGCAGCGCGAACTCTACAAATTCGCCCATGAACAGGTGCACCACAATCTGGACATCCTGGAGCCCGGCATGACCTTTCGCGACTATGCCGAGCGCGCCTGGGACATCCCGGAGCAGTTCTTCGAGAACCGTTACTATCTCTCGGCGCATGGGTGCGGGATGACGGGCGAATACCCTTACCTATACCACCGCGCCGACTTCCCGGATGCCGGCTACGATGGGGTCATCGAGCCGGGCATGACGATCTGCGTCGAAAGCTATATCGGCACCGCGGGAGGGCGCGAGGGAGTGAAACTCGAGCAGCAGGTCTTGATCACCGACGCCGGGATCGAGCTGCTGTCCAATTTCCCGTTCGACGATGCCCTACTGCGCTGAACGGCACTCTGCGGACCTAGGGTCCAGCCTCGGAACGTCCTGCCGGGGATGCAGGGCAGTATCCCTTTGTCCGGCAGGGCTTCGCGGAACCAATCGGCATCGTAGCCACGGTCGGCGATCAGCCATTTCCGCCAAGGGATGACAACGCGAAACAGCCGGTTCCTTAGCAATCGGTGGGGATCAGCGCCGTTTTAGCCGTCAACGTGCTGAACACGATGCGTGTCGCGACGTAAGGTTCAGGCAGTTGCCGCGCAACCTGTCTCAACGACATGCATGGCCCGGGCGCGGGACCTCTGTCGGTCAGCTGAAGACGGTGGCGACAGCGCGTGCGAGCGACGTGACGATTGTATCGGCTTCGGCCTCGGTCAGGCAGAGCGGCGGGGCGAGGCCGATGATGTCGCCCTGAGGCATGGCGCGCACGACCAGGCCGTTGCGGCGGGCATCGGCAGCGATGGCGCCGGCGACCTTGCCTGCCGGCTCATAGAAGCGGCGCGCAGCCGGGTCTTCGGCGAACTCGATGGCGGCGAGCATGCCCTCGCCTCGCACTTCGGCGACCTTGGGATGATGTCTGAAGGCGTCGGTCAGCTTGCCCCGCAAGTAAGCGCCGGTCGCGCCAGCATTGGCGACGAGGTCCATCTCGTCGATCAGCGTCAGGTTCGCCACACCCGCTGCCGCGCCGATCGGGTGCGCCGAATAGGTCCAGCCATGGCCGAAGGGGCCGAGATCGTCGGTTCCCTGCTCGAGCGCGGCCCAGACCCGCTCCGAGACGATCGACCCCGAAAGGGGCGCATAGGCAGAGGTCAGACCCTTTGCGATGGTGATGATGTCAGGCGCGAGCCCGTAGTGCTCGGAGCCGAACATGGAGCCGAGCCGGCCGAACCCCGTCACCACCTCGTCGGCGATCAGCAGCATGTCATGGCGCTGCAGGATTGGCTGGATCGCCTCCCAGTACCCCTCAGGCGGG
>CAYORO010000253.1:0-5528 GCA_964406355.1 uncultured Limibaculum sp. | reverse complement strand
CGATCTTGACCTCGGTGCCCGACCACTTGCCGAAGAGGATCCGGTCGCCGGCCTTGACGGCCATCGGGATCAGCTCGCCCGAGTCCTTGCGGGCGCCGTCGCCGACCGCGACCACCTTGCCCTCCTGGGGCTTTTCCTTGGCGGTGTCGGGAATGATCAGACCGCCGGCGGTCTTCTCATCGGACTCGATGCGCTCGACGAGAACGCGATCGTGCAGCGGAGTGAAATTCATGGGTTCGCTCCTGATTTCAGGGTTGACCGAGATTGGTTGCCGGGCCGAGGCCCCGCCCGCTAGCACTCAGATACATCGAGTGCTAACAGCGCGGAGCCCCGATACCGCCGACCGCGATGGGTGTCAACGCTCTTTCCGCAACGCTCCGCGCATGGCCTTCCAGGCCGCGCGCCGGACCGCACGGAATGGGATGTGACAATCGCCGCTTGACGGGGCATGATCGCGGACGCTGCCCGCCCGCCATTTCGAGAGGCCGCCCCATGCGTATTGTCGCCCGGATCCTGTGCATCCTCGCGCTCGTCACCGCCGTGGCCACTCCGGCGAGCGCCGCCTGTCTCGGCCGCAACCTGATGCAGGAGCTCGCCCGCATCGACCCCGCGACCCATGCCGAGATCCTCCGACGTGGCAAAGCGATCGCCAATGGCCGCGGACGGTTCTGGGAGATCCGCGCGCCGGGCGTGGCGCCATCCTATCTCTACGGCACGCTGCACAGCACCGAGGCGGCGGCGCGCGGCCTGCCGACGGAAGCCAAGCGCGCGCTCGAGCAGGCGCGTCTGGTGATGGTCGAGCTCACCCCCACCGAGCAGGCGCGCCTCCAGCGCCGCCTCGCCGAGGATCCGAGCTTTGCGACCGCGCGCACGGGCCCGACCCTCTCCGAGCGGCTGACGCCGGCCCAGCATGCGAGCGCCAAGAGCGTGCTTGCCGCCCGCGGCATCCCGATCGCCGCCGCCGAGCGCCTGAAGCCCTGGCTGCTGGTCTCGATGATCGCCGTGCCGCGCTGCGAGCAGGTCGAGATTGCCGCCGGCCATCCGGTGCTCGACGACTGGATCGCCTCGCGCGCGCGTGAGCTCGGGATCCCGGTGCGCGGGCTCGAGAGCTTCGAGGAGACCTTCGCGGCCTTCGACGAGCTCTCCGAGCCCGAGATGACGAGCCTCTTGATCGACGGCTTCGCCTCCGCGGCCCTCGAGGAGGATCTGCGGCGCACCCTCGAGGTGCTCTACGGCGCGGGCGAGATCGCGGCGATCACCGAGTTCAATGTCTGGTTCTCCGAGCAATCGGGCAATGTCGTGGATGCCCGCGGCGGTGCTGCTGCGCTGGAGCGCGCGCTGATCGCGGGGCGCAACCGGATCTGGCTCGACCGGCTGATCGGCGAGATCGCGCAAGGTGGCGTCTTCGCGGCCTTCGGGGCGTTGCACCTGCCGGGCGAGGAAGGGATCGTCACCCAGCTCCGCCTCGCCGGGTTCTCGATCCGCCGCCTGCTGCTCTGATCCTGTCTGCCTTAGGGCCCCGGGCGGATCAGCCGGCCCCGACCGCGCCGGCGAGGAGCCCCGCCACCGCACCGATGGTCAGCGGCCAGCGCAGCCGCGGCCACCACGCCGGCGCCCCGCCCCGCCGGGCCAGCGCAACATCCGCCGCCAGCAGCGCGACGAAGCCGAGCGCGAGCAGCGTCAGCTCGACCCTGAGGCCGCGGATCGGGCTGCCGTCGAGCCCGAGCCCCACCAGCAGCGTGATCCAGGCATAGATCGACCACACCACCGCGAGCGCAAGGCTCTCGAGGCGCGGTCCCTCGCCGAGGCCCGCCGCCGCGAACCCCCAGCGACACCCCCCCATAAAGGAGAGGATCAGCGCGCCATAGTCGCCGAGGGCGGCCGCCAGCAGCACATTGCGGTCGGGGTCGGCGAGGAACAGCGCAAGCGGCAGGCCGGCAAACGGAATGAGCCCCGCCGCGCCGAGCCAGGCGGCCGCGACAGGGACGCGGCGCTCGCCCATGGCGGGGTCGCCCGCATCCTGCCCGCCCGACCTTGAGCCCATTCAACCGCTCCAACGCTTGACGCCGTCCGCTCCCGACTATCTGAGCGGGCATGAAATCCGTTGTATCCCACGCCGGCGAAACGACAACCGCCGACCCGAAGGCCGCCTCCACAGTGTGGTATGATGGTGCCTGTCCGATCTGTTCGCGCGAGATCGCGTGGTATGGCCGGATGTCCGGCGCGTCAGAGGTCCGCTGGATCGACGTGAGCGACGCCGACGCGCCGCTGCCGGAAGGCAAGAGCCGCGCGGAGCTGCTCGGCCGCTTCACCGTGGCGCGCCGGGGCGGGGCACTCGCAACCGGGGCCGAGGGCTTCAGCGCCCTCTGGCGGGCTCTCGGGCCGACGCGCCTTCTCGGCCGACTGACCGACCGCCAGCCCTTCCGGGCCGTCGGCGAGGCGCTCTACCGCCTGTTCCTGCGCCTGCGTATGCTCTGGCGGCGCTAGAACCACCCGCTTGCGGCACAGCGGCGCCGCGGGCACAGTCCGCCGGCACCCCGGCTGCGTGGGGATGCGAGCCGCCAAGGAGAGCCCGATGCGCCGCCTGACGCGCACACTCTGTATCGCCGCCCCCGTGGTCGCGCTCGCCTGGTCCGGGCTCTGGGTGGTCGGACGCGACGCGATCGCCGCGCGGCTCGACACCGGGATCGCGGAGCTGCGGAGCGGCGGGCTCGGGATCGATATCGGCGCGTCCTCGATCGCCGGCTTCCCCTTCGCCTATGCGGCCGAGCTGCGGGACGTCACGCTGGTCGATCCCCGGAGCGGCGCGCGCACGGCACTGCCCGAGCTCCACACCGAGGTGACGCTCGCCACCCTCGGGCGGCTGACCACGCGGCTGCCGAGCCGGTTCACCATAACGCTTCCGATCGGCGACGAGCTGCGTCTCGCCGCGCCCGACCTGCCCGACGAGCTGACCGTGATCATCGAGGCCGAGGGGCTCGAGATGCTGACGGAGCCCGCGCTCGACGGCAGCCTCGCCCTCGGCCTCATCGCGCGCCGGCTGCGGGTGACCCCCGAGACCCCAACCGAGACGCTCGATTTCACGCTCGGCCTCGAGGGTGTCGGTGCGCGTGTCGAGATGAGCAAGCCCGGGTCCGGGCTCGCAGGCGCCGACGGTCGTCTCTCGGCCATCGGGCTCACCTTCGCCAGCACGGATCGGGTCTCCGGCCCGCCCCGCCGCATCGATGCGCGGCTCGCTGCGCTCGAGCTCACCGGAGGCGGCGGGCTGGCCGATCTCGCCGGCCTCGCCCGCATCCTCGACGGACAACCCGGGGCCGAGGGGCGGGTCGCGCTCACCGCCCGGCAGATCGAGACGAGCCTCGATCTCGACGGCACGACGGCGTCGGAGAGCGGGCGCCTGTCGATCGAGGCCGACGCGCTCGACAGCCGCGCGGAGATCGCCGAGGGCCAACTGGTCGCCTCCGCGACGCTCGGGCGCCCCGTGGTCTCGTTGCTCGGCCGCTCCATCTCCGAGCCCGCGCCCGAGACGGCAGAGCCCCCCGAGGCCACCCCGGTCTCGGGCGAGATCATCGCGACCCGGATCGAGGCCGACACAATCCTTCCCCTCGCGCCCGCGCCCGAGATGGGACCCATCCGCCTTGCCGCCACCGCCGAGGGGGTTGCACCGGCGGACGCGCTCTGGAGCCGTCTCGACCCGGACGAGGTCCTGTCACGCGCACCCGGCCGGGCCGAGATCGCCATCGACGGCCGCGCGCGCTGGCTCCGCCCGCCCTCCGAGCAGGGCCCGGCCGGCGAGCCGCCGATCGCTTTCGAACGCGTGGTGCTCGAGCGGCTGATGCTGGCGGGCCTCGAGGCCACCGTCACCGGCAGCGGCGCGCTCGACTACGAGCTGGCCAGCCAGCGCCCGAGCGGCGCCGTGGTGCTCGAGTTCGCGGGCGTCCTCGGCCTCATCCGGCGGCTCCACGAGGCTGGGCTGATCGCGCAGGAGACGGTGCAGACACTGGCGACGCTCGCGGCGTTCTACACCCGCGCCGGCGACGGCCCTGACAAGCTCGTCGCCGAGATCGCGATCGACGGCGACAAGCTGAGCATCAACGGCGACCGCATCCGCTGAGCGCGCTCGGCCCGCGGCCGGTGGCGGCGGGCCCGGGGCGCGGGGGGGGGCCCCCCCCCGCGCCCCCCCCCCCCCCCGCCCGGGGGGGGGGGGGGGCGGGGCGCCGCCGCCCGGCGCCGATGGGGGGCACAGCCCGCGACGCCACAACCAGCGCTCGCCCGGGTGGGTGGGGCGCAGGGCCGCGCGCGCTCAGAGCAGCGCCTCGATCTCCGCCATCAGCGCCACCGGCACGGCCACGCCGTCAGCCTCCACCGCGGCCCGCCGCCCCGCGCGCCCGGCCCCCGGCAGGCGCACCCCCTCCTCTGCCGCCAGCGTCTCGAAGAGCCACTCGGCACGAGCGAGCCGCGGGCCAAGCTCGCCGAACCGCCGCGGATCGATCGCGACCACCAGCTGCCCGCCCGGCGCCGGACCGGCCGGCGCCGCCGAGCCCCCGGCCTCGAGGCTCGTCACCTCGTCGAGCAGCGGCCCCGCGAGCAGATCCACCATCAGTGCGAGCAACCCGCCCTTGACGCCTCCGACAGGCAACTGCGCGCCCCCGTCGAGGATCGCGGCCGGATCGGTCGTCGGCCGCCCCGCCGCATCGACGCCGGCCCCCTCGGGCACGGATCGCCCCTCGCGGAGCGCCAGCAGGATCTCGCCGCGTGCCGTCGCTGCCGTCGCCATGTCCCAGACCAGCGGCTCGGCCCATCCCTCCGCCCCGTCCGCCATGCGAGGCCAGGCAAAGGCGACCGGGTTGGTCCCGAAGACCGGCCGGCGTCCGCCAGGCGCCGTCATGTAAGGCGGCGTCGAGGTGCAGGCGATCGCCGCCACCCCCCGCGCACCGAGCCAGTCGACCTCGGGCGAGAGCCCGCCGAAATGCACCGTCCGACGGATGCCCAGCACCGCCACGCCCTGCTCGGCCGCAACCTCGGCAAGCGCCGGCAGCCCGATGGCATGGGCGATCGGCGCATACCCGCCATCGCCCTCGACGACCACGATCCCCGGCGCCGGCCGCGCAAGGCTCGGCTTGGCCCGCCCGTTGACCTGCCCGCCACGCAGCATCGCCACATGGCCGGGCAGGCGCAGGATCCCGTGGCTCCGGCCGACATCGCGCTCGGTCGCGATCATCGTCGCAGCCACGGCCCGTGCATTCGCCGCATCGCAACCATTGGCCGTCAGCACCCGCTCGGCGAGGTCGGTCAGCTCCGCGAGGCTCTGTCTCACCGTCTCCATCGCGCCCTCCCATCCGGAGCGTCGAGCATTCCCGAGGCGGGCGGCGCGCTCAAGGGCCGTTTGCCTCGGCGTCCGCATGGGGTATAGGGATGGCATGACTGCTGACCGGTCGATGCGCGCCGCGAGCGCCCGCGCCCTCCTCGGGGGCCTCCTTAGCCGCCCCTGAGCGTGCCGGGACCGGCGGCGCGCGCGCTCAGGGGAT
>CAYORO010000252.1:0-5563 GCA_964406355.1 uncultured Limibaculum sp. | reverse complement strand
GTCAGATTGGCGCACAAGGCTCGTCCCTCCAGATCGCCCTCACGGATTGAGCTGATCCGCCGCAGAGTGCCGGAAGAGCGGATCAGTGGTGACGGCACCCACTGCGGTCCAACCGACCGCTTCCCGTGCGCCCCAGCGCTCCAGTCTGGTCGGAAAGCTTTCTAGAACGGCATCGGATGGGCGCGATGCACGGCAGCAAGATCGGCCATCGCCTCGGCGCTCAAGACCAACTCGCGCCCCGTCGCAATGTGCTCCAGCTGGGCCATCGTCGTCGCTCCGAAGATCGGGATGCAGGGAAATGGGCGTTGGACACAAAAGGCGAGCGCCATATGCACCGGGTCAATCCCGTGCTTCTGGGCCACGTCGAGATAGGCCCGAACGGCTGCGTCCACTCGCGGCGACGAGCGCGGCGATCCACCCGCAATCTTATGCCGGGAGCCGTCGGGGAGCGCCCCGTCCAGATACTTGCCGGTGACGAACCCGGTCGCCAGCGGCGAAAAGGCCAGAAGCGTGACCTTCTCATTATGACCGAGTTCGGCCATGTCACCGTCATAGGGCATGCGACACAAGTAAGAGTACTCGTTTTGGATTGAAGCGATACGGGGTCCCCCGGTTCTCTCCCCGGCTGCAAGCCATTGTGCCGTCCCCCAGGCGCTTTCGTTAGAGAGCCCGAAAGCGCGGATCTTGCCCTCGTCGACAAGCGCCTTGAGAGCGCCCATGACATCGTCCATGTGTTGACGCGTCGTCTCGCGGTTTTGACTGGACGGATCGTAGTTCCAGATCTGCCGAAAATGGTACGAACCCCGATTTGGCCAGTGGAGTTGGTACAGGTCGATGTAATCCGTTTGAAGTCGCTGGAGCGAGCCCTCACAGGCGCGCCGAATGACACTCCCATCGACCAATTCTCCCTCGCGCACGAAGGATCGGTTCTCGCCCGCGCATTTCGTCGCGATCACGTAGTCTTTGCGCCGGCCGGTTGCGGCGATCCATCGCCCCAGGATTTCTTCGGTCAGGCCTACGGTTTCTTTGCGGACAGGGTTCACTGGATACATCTCTGCCGTATCCAGGAAGTCGATGCCATAGTCGAGGCTGGCATCGAGCTGCCGAAACCCTTCTTCTTCGGGGGTATTTGTGCCGAAGGTCATGGTGCCAAGGCAAAAGGCGCTCACCTCTATATCGGTGTCGCCGAGGCGGGTGCGTTTCATTGGCGGACTCCCCTGATGCTAAGGGTCACGCTTAGCGAAGAAACGCATGGCGGCAAGGGGAAAGCCTCGGGATCCGACGCAGCGAACCGGGTTGTCGAACCTCACATGGCCGCCTTGACCCATCGATATGTCAGTCCTTGTGTTGCGCAAGACGGTCGTGGTCACAGACAACCAGTGTGCGGAAAAAAGAGGATCTAGAAGACTTGGGTGGTGCCGGGGGAGGGCATCTACCATTGGTTCATCTGGGGCCGGGGCAAACCGGGTGAGGTGCTATCGTATTGGTTGTGAGCCGTTTTGGTGTCCGGCGGCGGCCGGCGGCGTCGACCCGATCAAGGAGCGTGGGCGCCAGGCGCGCGAGGCCGCCCGGCCCGAGACAACCCTCGCTCGCATTGCCGAGGACACCTTCGAGGCGCGGAAGGCCGAGCTCAAGGCCGATGGCAAGGCAGGCCGCTGGTTCTCGCAGCTCGCGCTCCACGTGCTGCCGAAGCTCGCCCGCATCCCCGTCCAGAAGCTCACCCAGCGCGACGTCCGCGATGCGCTCGGCCCGGTCTGGCACGCAAAGCCCGAGACCGCGCGCAAGGCGCTCACCCGGCTCAAGCTCTGCCTCGACCATGGCGCGCGGTGGACCCCGTCGGCCCGGACCCCGTCACCCCCACAGGCGGCGACGCGCGATTTCGGGAACAGCGGATAGGTCGGCAGCTCCGGCCGCAAGCACGAAATCGGCGCCGCGGGCCCGCGATCACTCCAGGCGGCCGGCGATGGTTACCATGCTCTTCACCGATCGACCTTCGTGATCTTTGAGCCCTGCAAGCCGCCCCCTGCCATCAATCCTTCCTGACCAAAGAACACCGGCACGATATCGCCCTGCAAATCGTTCGTACCCATCGACGATGACCAGCCCTTGTCGCCACCTACAAGGGTGGGGCCGACCCCCGCTTCCCAGCCGCGATTGCTCCGCACGAAATCAAGTGCGGCTTCGTTCAGGAAGAACATAGCATAGCTGAAGCTCTGTGCGCCGAACTGAAGGCCGAAGGATGCGGCGGCGATGCTGTAATAGCCGGAGGTTGCACCGCCTTGGCGCATGGCGCCCTCGCCATACTGGCCGCCGACGATAACACCACCCTTCACGATCTTCGGGAAGACGAGCACGGCAACGGCTTGATCAGCGAGAGCTCGCGCGTCAGGTGAGTCTGCATACAGCTGGGCAAGCGCGGCATCGACACCTGCTTCGATCTCGGCTGCGGTCTCAGCCTCCGCCAGCTCGGTGCCGGTCAGCGGCATCGCACTCATTATTGCGCCTGCAACGAGGGTCAGGACACTGCGTCTGAACATTGAGATGTTCGTTTCGTTTGGGTTACTGGGCACTCGTGATCAACAGGATTACGCATCTGTCTTGGAACGTGGCGACCGGATGGCGACCTGTTGCGCAATTTGTATTTCGGGGAACTGCGAATGGATATCGTAGAGCCGGATTTGACCTCAGCGTAGGTCTGACCGTATCCATGATTGTCGAACCTTCCCTGTGTTCTTGATCTCAAAACCGAATGGTGCCGCCAAGATAAGGACCGGTCTGAAACACATCGTAGGCGAAGCTCCCGTCTGCCCGCTCCGTTTCGAAGTCTAGTCCATAGAATTGCCAACCGATCTTGAGAGAGACGTTCTCCCAAGGCCCATAGTCGGCGCCCATGAGGACGTTCCAGTGGATATCCGATCCACCGGCACCGAACCCGCCAACCTCTGCGCGCGCGCCAAGCGTCCAGGCGTCGGAAAGCTCAACGCCGCCGCGGAGCGTAAGCACGGGTTCGAACCAGACCTCGGTTCCGGCGACGGCGGCCAAGCCACTTCCTGCTTGATCGGACTTGTCGGCGCTGACAAGCTGGTCGGCGGGAGATCAAATGGAGAATGCGGGTTCAGAGGACACAGAGCCGTTAGCCGCTCGAGCAGTCAGCAATTAGGGGCCGGCAGCTGTTCTCGATTTCATCCAGGTTCGGGTGAAATCGAGACGTTGGTCTCATCGCTCTGAGCGGACCCTCGGCTCCCTCAAAATCGGATTCGTAGTGTTTTACGATGAGCCCCGGAGTAGCGAACGCGCCTTAGCGCCCATTTTGAGATCGCAGCAGCCGCCAAGCGAAAGGAGAACTTCATACGAAGTCCCATTCTCCGGGCGAGATCTCGGTCAGGGTGTCAACGACGGGCGAGCCATCGCGGTTCTCGTCGGACTCGGCGAAGGCGAGCAGCAAGCGTTCACGGGCCGTCATCGACTGGTTCGGGTCGGTCTCGAATGTCTCGAGGACGCCGAGCCAGAAATCCCGGCCCGGCACGTCGAACATCCGGTCGAGAACGTTCTCGTAGAGCAACACGACATAGTCCTCGTTGGAGAACACGTCCCCGTTGCGCACGTTCGCATCCGTCAGGTCAGTACCATTGGCGAGAAACGCCTCTGCCGACTCTTGGAATTCGTCGGAGTCGAGAAACGCCGCAGAAAGCCCGAGCACCGAGAGCCCAGCCTCGCGCTGGTCGATCCAGAAGTTCAGGCCGGCGAGGTCGACCATGCCGTCTCGGTCGAGCCCCGCCTCGTAGAGCAGCGCGACCATGCGGGCCTCCTCGGGCGTCAGACCCTCGCCGATCCGCAAGCCCGAGATCTCGATCGATGCGGTCCCCAAGCCGATGGTTCCAATGCTGTCGGCCGCAGGTGCAAGCGAGGTGATCGACACGAAATAGGCGGGGCTGCTCTCGTTCCCGAGATCGATCGATTGCTGCAGGAAACCGTCTCCGCCGCTCTCGAAGCGCACGGTTTCCGTGGCGATAAGGCCCCCGTTCGCATCAACAACGCGGTAGGTCGCGCCGAATGTGCTTTCCGAGGACCCCAGCCGATTGAGGTTGAAGACGAGGGTGTCGGCTTCTGTGCGCTGCGCCTCGGTGGGGTGCAGGAACACCAGCGTATCGACCTCCCCGACGGAGCTCGTGCCCCCGATGAATTCCGGGTTCACGACCGCTCCGAAGAGGCCGGGGTCGCCGTCGCGGCCGCGAACGCCGTCGGCACCGTTGAATCCGTTGCGCCCCGGCGAGCCGAGCGGGAAGCCGCGCGGGCTGCCGCCCGATCCGCCGGCACCGCCCTGGCCCTCGATGCCGCCTTGTCCCGCGCCGAAACTCACGACGGCACTCGAATCCGCGATCGGGGTGTCCCCCGTGACGGTGCCGAGGTTCAGGATCGCCGCGCCATCCCCCTCGTCGCCACCATTGCCCCCATCGCCGCCGCGGCCGCCGGCTCCGCCCGGCCCGCCATTGAAGCCGACAAAAAAGCCGGGAGCTCCGTCGCCACCATCGCCGCCACGTCCACCATTGCCGCCGCGCCCGCCGTCTCCGCCTGGTCCAGGCTGGATGATGTTCTGAGGCCCGAAGGCGACATCGGTGACGATCACCTCGCCGAGGTTTAGGATCAGGGCCGCGCTGCCGCCGCCGCGTGCGTCATCTCCGCGCCCGCCGATGGTTCCGGGCTCGCCCGGTCCGCCATCGATGGCCGCGACGCCGAGGAAGCCGTCCTCTCCGTCGCGACCGTTGAACCCGGGCTCGCCGACCGTTCCAAAGCCGCCATACGCTTCGTTGCCGTCAAAGACGGTTCGTGTCAGCCGCAACACACCGGCATTCGAGATCGAGGCCGTGGCGTCGCCCCGCGGGTCGCTCAGATCGTCGACATCATGGCCGGCGCCGGTCAGACGCAGGCCGACGAGCGCGAGCTGTGCGCCCGACACGACCTCGAAATGCGACACCTGCGCCAGGTTGCCGACGGCGGCAAGTCGGTCGAAACCGGCATCGATCACGACATCCGGCGCACCGTCCCCGTCGCGGTCGCCGAGAATGGTGAGGTCCTGCCCCTCCGCGACGACGAGACCGCCCAGCGCCGGGTCGAGCTCCACCTGGACGATCCCTGTAGCGAACCGAATGGTATCAGCTTCCGGGGTCGTCGCGGCGAGTTGGATCGCCTCTCGCAGCGTCGTGACACCGTCATCGGCGATGCCATCGGACATTGAGTTCACGAGAATTAGGCTCATAACTTTTATCCTCTATTGAAGCCGCATTCTCCATTTGATCTCCCGCCGACCAGCTTGTCAGCGCCGACAAGTCCGATCAAGCAGGAAGTGGCTTGGCCGCCGTCGCCGGAACCGTGCATCGCTTTGAACCGCTGACCGACTGGCTCCGCAATGCAGCATAGGCGGTGAAATGCCCGGATGCCGGACACACCTTTCCCGTCGCCGCAGACGCCGTCGCCGGTGATTGAGTGGCCTCCGATCATGCCTAATCCCCCGCGCAGGCCGTTGATCATGCCGAGCACGCCGGCGAAGACCGCGCGCGGCAGC
>CAYORO010000251.1:0-5586 GCA_964406355.1 uncultured Limibaculum sp. | reverse complement strand
GCATGGGCGGCCACCTGCTCGTGGCGGACATCGACGATGCGGATCCCCTCGTCGATGCAGCCGTCATAGATGTCGATGATATGCCCGCCGCAGAGCGTGAAGATCGTGTCGACCCCCTCGGCCTTCAGCGCCTTGGCGACCAGGCGGCCGCCCGAGACGATGCTCTCGTCGGCGCTCTTCTTGGCGAGCGTGTCATGCGCGGTCTCAGAGATGGCTGCCATGTCTTCCTCCCGATTTGCGTTCTTTGGGCCGCGAAACGGGCGCGGCGGTCGGCTGGGCCGGCGAGCCCGCGACGGGCTTCCAGCTGCGTTTCAGGTAGTCGCGGAGCCGCAGGGTGTGCTCGCGCACGAGGCGGCTTGCGCGATCGGCATCGCGCGCCTCGATCGCCTCGATGATCGCCAGGTGGTCGGCGACCGATTCCTCGGCCCGGTCGGCATCGGCGAGCGCGCGGCGGCGCACGGCCTTCAGGTGGGTGAACAGCCCCTCCGCCATCTCGCCCAGCAGCTGGCAGCCGCCGAGCCGCAGCACCGCGAGGTGGAAGGCGATGTTGGCCTCGGAGTACTCGCCGATCCGCTCGCGCGCCATCTCGGCCGTGTAGCGCCCGCCGATCAGCCGCAGCTCGGCGATCGCGCTGTCGGTCGCCTCCTCGCAGGCGAGCCGCGCCGCCATGCTCTCGAGCGCCGCCCAGACGGTGATCATCTCGAGGATCTCCTCGAGGCTCTTGCGCTTGATGAAGACGCCGCGGCGGGCCTGGATCTCGACGAAGCCCTCCTGCTCGAGCCGCATGATCGCCTCGCGGATCGGTGTGCGCGAGATCCCGAGCTGCTCGGCGAGGCTGCGCTCGTCGAGCCGCAGATTGGTCTCGGGGTGGTAGATATCGAGCTCCATCAGCGAGGATTTGAGCACGGCATAGATGTGCTCCTTCAGACTGAAGGATGCGCCGATGGGATCGAGCCTGAGTTCGCGTGTCATGGCGGTCCGTGGTTGAGCGACCGCGCCGTCGGCGCCATGGCCTCTGGTATACCATACGCCAGACGGACCGCCACGCAAGGCGATTCTGCGCGCGGCGGCGTGATCGGGGGACCAGCATCGCTGTCGGCGGCGCCTGGGGCGGCCGGCGGAGCCCTTCAACCCCCGATCTTGGTGCGTTTGGGGGACACTGTGTTCACCTGATGTGGGGTAATGATCACGTTTTCGATGACCATCTGTGAGGCGTCCCGGCGGCAACGCCCCGAGCCAACGACCAGAGCCAACACCCCGACCCGACAAACCCGAACAGATGGAGAGACCGATGAAAACCGCAACCACCGCCCTGCTCGCCGCCCTCGCCCTTGGCCTCGCCGCTCCGGCCTTCGCCGAGGACGGCGGCTCCTCGCTCCGCGCCTTCAACAAGGAGCGCGCCAAGGCGCGCGACGCCGGCGGCTATGGCAACCCCTTCGTCGCCGTGCCGACCGCGGTCGCCGATGCGGTGACCGACGCGATGACGGGCGCCATGACCGTCGTCACCGGCGAGGATGACGCCGCCCGCCGCGCGGGCCGCGGTGGCGCCGCCGCGACCACCCAGCAGTGACGCCGACCTGACCCACCTGCCGGGCCGCGCAGATCGCGCGGCCCGGTGCCTTTTCGCCCCGCCCCGGGCGTGCTAGCCCCTGACGCCGGCCTTCGGCCCGAGCGAGGGGAGACATGCCGGCACCGTCCGACCGCGAGACCACCGCCCGCGCCACGCCGATGATGGCGCAGTATCTCTCGATCAAGGCCGAGCATCCGGACGCGCTGCTGTTCTACCGGATGGGCGACTTCTACGAGATGTTCTTCGAGGACGCCGTCGCCGCGGCCGAGGCGCTCGACATCGCGCTCACCAAACGCGGCCAGCACGGCGGCGAGGACATCCCGATGTGCGGCGTGCCGGTGCACGCGGCCGAGAGCTACCTCCTCACGCTGATCCGAAAGGGGTTTCGCGTCGCCGTCGCCGAGCAGACCGAGGACCCGGCCGAGGCCAAGAAGCGCGGCGCTAAATCGGTGGTCGCGCGCGAGGTGGTGCGGCTGGTCACGCCCGGCACGCTGACCGAGGACGGGCTCCTCGAGGCGCGACTCGCCAACCATCTTGCGGCCTGGGCCGAGATCCGCGGCGAGGCGGCACTCGCCTGGGCCGATCTCTCCACGGGCGAGCTGGCCGTGGCCGGGGCCGCGCCCGAGGCGCTGCCGGCGCTGCTGGCGCGCGTCGCCCCGCGCGAGGTGCTGATCCGCCAGGACCTGACCGAGGGCCCCGCCGCCCAGGCGATCGCCGAGGCGGGCGAGGTCGCCACGCCCCTCGGCGCGTCGAGCTTCGACAGCGCGGGCGGCGCAGCACGGCTCGGGCGCGCCTTCGGGGTCGCGACGCTCGACGGGTTCGGCAGCTTCGCGCGGGCCGAGATCGCCGCCCTCGGAGCCGTCGCCGACTATCTGGAGCTGACGCAGAAGGGGCGCGTGCCGCTCCTCCGCCCACCGAGGCGCGAGGCCGAGGAGGGCGCCATGGCGATCGACGGCGCCACCCGGCGAAGCCTCGAGCTCACCCGCGGGCCAGGCGGCGCGCGGGCCGGCTCGCTGCTCGCCGCCATCGACGGTACGCGCACCGGCCCCGGCGCCCGTCTCCTCGAGGCCCGGATCGCGGGGCCACTGACCGACCCCGCCGCCATCGCCGCCCGCCTCGCCGCGGCCGAGACGCTGGCGGCCGGCGGGGTGCTCCGCGCAGGCATCGCCGAAGCGCTCGGCCGGATCCCCGATCTCGAGCGCGCGCTCTCCCGCCTCGCGCTCGGCCGGGGCACCCCGCGCGACCTCGCCGCCATCGGCCGGGCGCTCGAGGGTGCCGGCACCATCGCCGCCCTGCTGCCCGTGGACCCGGACGGGCCGCTCGACCCCTCACGCCGGGCGCTCTCGGGCCACGAGGCGCTGGCCGAGCGGCTCGGCACCACGCTCGTCGCCGAGCCCCCGGCCGATCTCTCGAAGGGCGGCGCCTTGGCCGACGGCGTCGAGCCCGAACTCGACGAGGCGCGCCGGCTGGGCACCGAGGGCCGCGGCGTGATCGGGCGCCTGCAGGCCGAGCTCGCAGAGGAAAGCGGGATCGCCTCGCTGAAGATAAAGCACAACAACCAGCTCGGCTATTTCATCGAGGTCACCGCCGCGCAGGCGCCGAAACTCCAATCGGGGCCTCTCGGCGAGCGCCTCCGCCACCGCCAGACGATGGCCTCGGCGATGCGCTTCGGCACGGCGGAGCTCACCGATCTCGAGGCGCGGATCCTGTCGGCCGGCGGCCGGGCGCTGGAGATCGAGCGCCGCATCGTCGCCGCGCTGACCGACGCCGTCCTCGCCGAGCGCGCCGCCATCGCCGGCGCCGCAACCGCGATCGCCGAGATCGACGTCGCCGCCTCGGCCGCGCGCTTCCTCGCCGAGGAGGGCTGGGTGCGCCCCATCGTCGAGGCGAGCCGTGCCTTCGCCGTCGAGGCCGGCCGACACCCGGTGGTCGACCAGGCGCTCCGGGCCCGCGGCGAGGGCCCGTTCGTGCCCAACGGTGTCGAGCTCTCGGCGGACGAGGCCGGCCCCGCGCCGATCTGGCTGGTGACCGGGCCCAACATGGCCGGCAAATCCACCTTCCTCCGCCAGGCCGCCCTGATCGCCGTGCTTGCCCAGGCAGGCCACCCGGTGCCCGCGCAGGCCGCGCGGATCGGCGTGGTCGACCGGCTGTTCTCCCGCGTCGGCGCGGCCGACGACCTCGCCGCCGGGCGCTCGACCTTCATGGTCGAGATGGTCGAGACCGCCGCGATCCTCAATCAGGCGACGCCGCGCTCGCTGGTGATCGTCGACGAGATCGGCCGCGGCACCGCGACCTATGACGGGCTCTCGATCGCCTGGGCGGTGCTCGAGCATCTGCATGAGGTCAACCGCTGCCGCGGGCTCTTCGCCACGCATTACCACGAGCTTGCGGGCCTCGCGGACCGGCTCTCGGCGCTCAGGCTCGCGACTGTCGCGGTGCGCGACTGGGAGGGCGAGGTGATCTTCCTCCACGAAGTGCGCCCGGGTGCGGCCGACCGCTCCTACGGCGTGCAGGTTGCGCGGCTCGCAGGGCTGCCGAAACGCGTGATCGCGCGCGCCCGCGCGGTGCTCGAGCGGCTCGAGCGGGCCGAACGCGAGGGGCAGGCGCCGGACCTGCTCGAGGGGCTGCCGCTCTTTGCCACCATCCGCGAGGCGCCCCCGGCGCCCGACGCCGAACCAGATCCCGCGCAGGCCGCCCTCGTCGAGCGCATCGCCGCCACCAACCCCGACGAGCTGAGCCCGCGCGAGGCGCTCGACCTCCTCTACGAGCTGCGCGGGCTGCTCAGGCCGCCGGACGGTCCGGCCGCGTGAGGATGAAGACCGTCACCGCGCCGAGCACCACCGCCTGGATCAGCACCACCCGTCCGCTGGCCCCGAAGATGAAGGACAGCGTGAAGCTCGCCATGATCGCCACGAGGGCATAACGCTTGGCGTCGCGGCTGATCGCCCCGTGCTCCTGCCAGTCGCGGATCGCCGGGCCGAAGCGGCGATGCGCGAGCAGCCAGTCATGCAGCCGCGGCGAGCCCCGCGCGAAGCAGAACGCGGCCAGCAGCATGAAGGGCACCGTGGGCACCAGCGGGAGAGCTGCGCCAACGACGCCCGCGCCGAAGCTTGCCCAGCCGGCCGCCATCCAGAGATATCGCATGCGTGCTCCTCTCCGCTGGGGCGGAGTGTAGCCCGGCCACGGCCTCAGGCGAGGAGTTCGCCGATCACGCGATTGAGCAGGAGCCGGCCCCGCGCCGTTGCCGCGATCCGGGCGCCGCGCCGCGCGATCAGGCCCTCGGCCACCAGCGCCGCGATGCGTGTCTCGGGGATCGGCCAGCCGCGGAGGCGGGCGAGGCGCACCGCGTCAGCGCCCTCGGAGAGCCGCATCGCCATCAGGAGGTACTCGGTCGCCTGATCCTCTCCCGAGAGCGTCTCGCTGCCCGTGAGACCGTGTCCTTGGCGCCCGACCCCCGCGAGCCATCCAGCGGGATCGCGAAGGGTCTCGGTGGCGATCCGGCCCCCGTCCGCGGTGATCCGGCCATGGGCGCCGGGGCCGATGCCCGCATAGTCGCCATAGCGCCAATAGACGAGGTTGTGCCGGCTCTCGACGCCGGGGCGCGCATGGTTGGAGACCTCGTAGGCCGGCATGCCCGCCGCGCCGGTGATCTCCTGGGTGAGGGCGTAGAGCTCGGCCGCCGGCTCGTCCTCGGGAACCCGGAGCCGCGCCCGGGCGTGGAGCTCGGCGAAGCGGGTGCCGGGTTCGATGGTGAGCTGGTAGAGCGAGAGGTGATCGACCGCGAGGCCGAGCGCCCGGCCGAGCTCGGCCTCCCACGCGGCGGCGGATTCGTCCCGGAGCGCATAGATCAGGTCGAAGCTCACCCGGCCAAAGGCCTCGCGCGCCACTGCAAAGGCGCGCATCGCTTCCTCGGCCGTGTGGGTGCGCCCGAGCGCCTTGAGCGCCGCGTCGTCGAGCGCCTGCACCCCCATCGAGAGCCGGTTGACCCCGCCCGCCGCATAGCCGCGAAAGCTCTC
>CAYORO010000250.1:0-5612 GCA_964406355.1 uncultured Limibaculum sp. | reverse complement strand
CCAGACCATCTTCTCGACCTCCTCCTCGACCGAGGAGGTGACCGCCGAGTTGCCGATATTGGCGTTGATCTTCACGAGGAAATTGCGCCCGATCGCCATCGGCTCGAGCTCGGGGTGGTTGATGTTCGACGGGATGATCGCACGCCCGAGGGCAACCTCGTCGCGGACGAATTCCGGAGTGACGTGCTCGGGGATCGCAGCGCCGAAGCTCTCGCCATCGGCGAGCGTCGCGGCGGCATCGGCGAGCCGCCCGAGACCGAGGCTCTCGCGCTCGGCGACATAGGCCATCTCCTCGGTGACGATGCCGGCGCGGGCCGCCTCGAGCTGCGTGCGCGGGCGCGCGCCCGTGGCGCGGAGCGGCCGGTGGACCGACGGGTAGACCGGGGCGGCGCGCTCGGCCGAGACGTTGCCGTTGTCTTCGGGGCGGACGGCGCGGCCCTCATAGCTCTCCGTGGCGCGGGTGCCGTACCAGTCGAGCCGGTGGCGCGGCAGGCCGGCAGCGGCGTCGATCGCCACGGCGTCGTCGGTGTAGGGGCCCGAGGTGTCGTAGACCCGCACGGTCGGCTGCTCGAGATCGCGCGTGGCGATCGCCCGGTGCGGCACCCGCAGCGACGGGAAGCCCTCGGGGCTCGTGTGCAACTTGCTCGAGGCCGGGAGCGGCCCCGTTGTGATGCGCGCGGCGCTCAGCGTGTCGTCTTTCATCGTTTCCTCCTCTCGCTCACGCGATCCGGAGGGCATGGGGGCGTGGAGGTGGAGGCGCGGGCGCCCGGCGCCCTGTCCCATCCCTTCGCCGGCATGACCCGGATCAGGTTCGAAGGGTGCTCGCGCGGGCCACACGCGCGATCTCAGCCCCCTGCCACGGGGCGCCCCTTGGTGCCACCAGTGTCATCAGACCGCGGCGCGCTTGTCAAATCCACAAACCCGCCGTCGGTCCGTGCGTCCTCCGGTGGCGGTGGCAGGCCCCGGTCCGCGCGGCTAGGCTTGCCGAAAACAGGGCTTGGGAGGGCCCGGGGATGAGTGAGATCACGCGAGCCGCGGACTGGGAGGCCGTCCGGTCGGCCTTTCGGTGGCGCGTGCCCGAGCACTACTCGATCGCCGAGGACATGGTGGGGGGCTGGGCGCGCGCCGAGCCCGACCGGCTCGCGATCCGGCATCTGCCCGCCGACGGCCCGGCCGAGAACTGGACCTACGGCTCGCTCGACCGGGCCGCCAACCGGCTGGCCAATCTGCTCGCCGCCCGCGGGATCGCGCGCAGCGACCGGGTGGCGGTGCTGCTGCCGCAATCGCCCGAGGTGATCCTGACCCATGTCGCGGCCTACCGGCTCGGCGCGGTGGTGGTGCCGCTCTTCACCCTCTTCGGACCCGACGGGCTCGACTATCGCCTCCGCGATGCGGGCGTGCGGGTGCTGGTCACCGACCGGGCCAATGCGCCGAAGATCGCGGGCCTGCGCGCGGGGCTGCCGGAGCTCGGCACGGTCCTCTCGGTCGACGGGGCGGAGGAGGGCGCGGAGGCTCTCTGGCCGCTCCTCGAGCGGGCCGCCGATCGGTGCGAGCCCGTGACCTTGCACGCCGAAGACCCCGCCTTCATCTCCTACACCTCCGGCACCACGGGCCAGCCAAAGGGCGCGCTCCACGCCCACCGGGTGCTGCTCGGCCACCTGCCGGGAGTGCAGCTGACCCACGAGATGCTCCCCCAGCCCGGCGACTTCGCCTGGACGCCTGCCGACTGGGCCTGGATGGGCGGGCTCTGCAACATCGCGATGCCGTGCTTGCGTTTCGGCGTCCCGGTGCTCAGCCACC
Organism: uncultured Limibaculum sp.; assembly: GCA_964406355.1. Taxonomy (GTDB): domain Bacteria; phylum Pseudomonadota; class Alphaproteobacteria; order Rhodobacterales; family Rhodobacteraceae; genus Thermohalobaculum. The sequence continues at coordinate 3,812 of CAYORO010000250.1, read as the reverse complement.
GGATGGAGCGCTTCGATCCCGAGCGCGCGTTCCGCCTGTTGGCCGAGGAGGGCATCCGCAACGCCTTCCTGCCCCCGACCGCGCTCAAGCTGATGCGCACCGTGCCGGAGGCGGCGCGTGGCCGGCCCGCGCTCCGCTCGGTCGGCTCGGGCGGCGAGAGCCTCGGCGGCGAACTGCTCGACTGGGGGCGCGGGGCGTTCGGGCTCACGATCAACGAGTTCTACGGCCAGACCGAGTGCAACCTCGTGATCGGCAACTGCGCCTCGATCCTGGCGGTGAAGCCCGGCGCGATGGGCAAGCCCTATCCGGGCAGCGAGATCGCGATCCTCGGGCCGGACGGCGCGCCCCTGCCCCCCGGCGCGCTCGGCGAGATCGCGATCGGGCGAGGCCATGCGGCGATGTTCCTGCGCTATTGGGGCCAGCCCGAGCGCACCGCCGAGAAGCTCTCGGGCGCCTGGATGCCGACGGGCGACGAGGGGGTGATGGACGTCGAGGGCTATCTCCGCTTCGCAAGCCGGACCGACGATGTGATCACCTCCTCGGGCTACCGGATCGGGCCGGTGGAGATCGAGCACTGCCTGACGGGCCATCCGGCGGTCGAGATGGCGGCGGTCGTCGGGGTGGCTGACCCGGTGCGCACCGAAATCGTGAAGGCCTATGTGACGCTCGCGCCCGGCCACGAGGCGAGCGACGCGCTCGCGGCGGCGCTGATCGCGCATGTACGGCTGCGGCTCAGCCCCCATCTGGCGCCGCGGCTGGTCTGTTTCCTCGACCGGATGCCGACGACGGCGACCGGCAAGCTGCTGCGTCGCAGCCTGCGCGACCGGCACTGAGCGGATCAGGCGGCGCGCAGGATCCGGGCCGGGCGCGCGGCGAGCGCGGGCCAGGCGAAGACGAGGCCGGCGAGGAGGCTCGCCATGGCACCGCCCACCACCACGGCGACCGCCGAGACCGGCTCGAAGGCGAAGTCGGCATCCAGCACGAAGGTGATCACCCCCCAGGCCGCGGCAGCCCCGAAGAGGATCGCAACGAACCCCGCCGCCGCCCCGGTGAGCGCCGAGCGCAGCGCCAGCGCCTCGAGGATGCGCGGCCGGGTCGCGCCGATCACCTTGAGCACCGAGGCCTCGTAGGTCCGCGCCCGCGCCCCTGCCGCCGCAGCGCCCAGCAGCACCACGAGGCCGACGGCGATGGTCACGAGGCTCGCCCAGCGTGCGGCCGCGGCGATCTGGCCGAGCCCCTCGGAGACCCGCCCGATCGCCTCGCGCACGCCCACTGCCGTGACGTTGGGGTAGGCCCGCCCGATTGCCGAGAGGATCGCCCCCTCGGCCGAGGGCGGGGCGTAGACTGTCGCGATATGGGTGTGCGGCGCGCCGGCAAAGGCGCCGGGGTCGAAGATCATCAGGAAGTTGATCCCGAGATCGGAGAAATCGACCCGCCGGAGCGAGGCGATCTCGGCCGTGATCTCGCGCCCGAGGATCGAGACCGAGATCGTGTCGCCGATGCCGATCCGAAGCTCGCGGGCATGCTCCTCGGAGAAGGAGACGAGCGGCGGCCCGGCATAGCTCGCGTCCCACCAGTCGCCGGCCAAGAGCTCGGTGCCCTGGGGGGGCGCCGCGGCATAGGAGACACCCCGGTCGCCGCGCAGGATCCAGGCGGCCTCGGGGTCGATCTCGGCCTCGCCCGCGGGCACCCCGGCGAGCTGCGTGACGATCCCGCGGAGCATCGGCGCGGTCGAGACCTCACCGATGCCCTCGACCCCCTCGAGGGCCGCGAGCACGCCCTCGAGCTGGTGGCTCTGGATGTCGATCAGGAAGAAGGCCGGTGCGCGCTCGGGCAGCTCCTGGCCAATGGCGGCGCGCAGATTGTGGTCGATCTGGCCGATGGCAGCGAGGGTGGTGAGGCCGAGGCCGAGCGCGAGGACGGCGCTCCGCACCTCGCCTCCCGGGCCGCCGAGGCCGCTGAGCGCGAGGCGCAGAACCGGGCGGCCGCGCACGGCGTTCATCGTCGCGAGCCTTGCGGCGAGGCGGCGCACGCCCTCGGCGACCACGCGGAGCACCGCGAGCGCCAGCGCGACGCCGGCCACCACCCAGGTCGCGAGCAGCGGGGCGCCGGAGAAGAGGATCGCCGAGCCGGCGAGTGCGGCCGCCGCCAGCCCCGTCGCCGCGAGATAGCCGAGCGCGGGCCAGCGCCGGCCCTCCTCGACGATGTCGCGGAAGAGCGCGGCCGGGCGCACCTCCCGCGCGCGCGCCAGCGGCCAGAGCGCGAAGACAAGCGCGGTGAGGAAGCCATAAAGCGCCGCTTCGGCCAGTGGCGCCGCATAGACGTCGAAGAGCGCAGGCACCGGCAGATCGGCCGCCAACAGCGGCCCCAGAAGCACCGGCAGCCCGGCACCGAGCGCGAGCCCGATCACGACACCGACGCCCGCGAGGATCGCGATCTCGGTGAGGTAGACGGCGCCGATCGTGCCGCCCGTCGCGCCGAGGGTCTTTAGCACGGCGATCGTCTCGGTCTTCTCGTCGAGATGGCTCTTCACCGCCGCTGCGACACCGACGCCGCCGACCGCGAGCGAGGCGAGCCCCACCAGCACCAGGAACGCGCCGATCCGAGCGACGAACCGGTCGATCCCCGGCGCGGCGTTGCGCGCATCGCGCCAGCGAAGCCCGGCCTCGGGGAAGTCGGCCGCGAGCGCCGCGGAGAGCCCGTCAAGATCGGCGTCCTCGGGCAGGTCGAGACGGTAGTGGATCTCGTAGAGCGTGCCGGGCGCGACGAGCCCAGTGCCCTCGAGCGCCGCCCGGGCGACGAGCGCGCGCGGCCCGAAGCCGAAGCCGCCGGAGGCGCGGTCGGGCTCCGTCACCAGCACCGCCGCCAGCCGGAACGCCACGCCGCCGATCGCCAGCCGGTCGCCCGGAGCGATCCCGAGCCGGTCGGCCAGCGCCTGCTCGACCACGGCGCCGGGGAGATCGTCGCCCGCCAGGGCCTCCTCGAGCGGGATGGCCGGCGCGAGCACAACCTCGCCCGCCAGCGGATAGGCATCGTCGACCGCCTTCACCTGGGTGAGCGAGCGGCGCGCCGCCGCCGCCTCGCCCACGACCGCCATCGAGCGGAAATCGACGACCGCGGAGACCCGCTCGGCCCGCGCCTCCATCCAGGCGCGCTCGGCCTCGGTCGCGTCGCGATAGGTGGTGGTGACCTGCGCATCGCCGCCGAGGATCGCGCGGCCCTCGGCCCGAAGCCCCTCGGAGATCGCCATCCGCACCGAGCCGACCGCCGCGACCGCCATCACCCCGAGCGCGAGGCAGGCGAGGAAGACGCGAAACCCGCCGATCCCGCCGCGCAGCTCCCGGAGCGCGAGGCGCAGCCAGACGGGGGCGCCGCTCATTCGGCGGCCTCGCGCGGGGCCATCGCGGCCTCGTCGAGCCGGCCGTCGCGCATCGCCACGACCCGGTCGCAGCGCTCTGCGAGTTCGGTCGAATGGGTGACGACGACGAGCGTCGCGCCGTCGCGGCTCTGGAGCTCGAAGAGCAGCCGCGTGATCGTCTCGCCGGTGGCCGCATCGAGATTGCCCGTCGGCTCGTCTGCGAGCAAGATCTCGGGCCGCGGCGCCACCGCGCGGGCGAGCGCCACGCGCTGCTGCTCACCGCCAGAGAGCTGCGCCGGGTAGTGATCGTGCCGATGCCCGAGGCCGACGGCCGCCAGCTCCTCCGCGGCGCGCTCGAAGGCATCGCCCCGGCCTGCGAGTTCCAGCGGCGCGGCGACATTCTCGAGCGCGGTCATCGTCGGGATCAGGTGGAAGGACTGGAACACCACGCCCA
>CAYORO010000249.1:0-5664 GCA_964406355.1 uncultured Limibaculum sp. | reverse complement strand
GGTCGCGGGGCAGCTCCTGTATCAGGCCCTGGGCGAGCATGTCGACCCGGCGCGTGGTGAGGTCCTGTCGGACCCGCTCGCGCAGGACCGGGTCCTCCGGGTCGAGCGTCTGTCCGCCCTCGGTGCGCCGCTCGGCGACGCGGATCAGGCTGATCCCGGCCCCCACGGGCTGGGGCGGCGCAAGCCCACCGTCGGGCACCGAGGTCAGGATGCGCGCGAGGCCAGGCGGCAGATCGGCGGCGCGGACCCAGCCGATCTCGCCGCCACGCGCGGCACTCGGGGCCCGCGAATACTGGGCGACCGCCGCGGCGAAATCGCCCCCCGCCGAGAGCTCGCGGAAGAGCCGGTCGGCGAGCGCGCGGGTCTCCTCGCGGGTGCGCCCGTCGCCCGAGGCCGGGAGGCCGATCTCCTGCAGGCGGAAGCTGAGATCCCGCCCGGTCGCGGCATAGGCGATCTCGGCATCGATCTCGGCCTCGCCGAGCTCGATCCGGCCGAGAAAGCGCTGCTGCACCACCTCGCGCCAGACCATCTGCGCCGAGATCATGTCGCCGAGCGCCTGTTCGGTGACGCCGGAGCCGAGAACCCGCGTGCGGAAATCCTCGACCGACACGCCGACCTGGCCCGCGAGATCTGCGACGCCCACCTCGACGGTCTCGTCGGTCGCCGAGATCCCGGCCTCGCGGGCGGCCTCGACCTTCAGGCGGTCCTCGATCAGCCGCTCGAGCGCGACATTGCCGAGCTGCTGGGGATCGCGCGCATCGGCCCCGAGCAGCGCCATCAGCCGCGCCCGCTGCTCCACATCGAAGGCCGTGATCACCGATTTGTTGACCGTCGCGACGGGGCGGAACGGGGTGCCCTGCGCCGCCGCCTCCGGCATCGCCGCCAGCAGCCCGGCGCACATCGCCAGCACCGCCACGATCACTCTCGGCACCCCGATCAATCCGGGTCGGACCATCGCCGCTTCTCCCTGCATCCCGCCTCGGCGCTCAGCGCTCAGCCCTCGAAGCCCACACCGCCGAGGGTGAAGAGCTCGACCCTGAGGCCGAAGCTCGTCCCGTCGGACACGTTGTCCTGCGAGGTGAAGTTGCGCCGGCCGAAAAAGCTCACGGCGCAGCACTCGTTGGCGAAGCGCACGGCCCCGCCGAGCGTGACGAACTCGCGCTCCTCGAGATCGCGCCGCACAAAGCCGCTCACCCCCCACTCGTCGGTCAGCGCGAGCCGGGCGCGGGCAAAAAGCTCCTCGCGATCCTCAGCGGCGCCGGCCTCCGGCTCCTCCTCGAAGAACACGTACTGCAGATCGAGCCCGGCCGGCCCGATCTGGAGGCCGAGGCGGGTCTCGCTCCGGGTGACCGAGAACTCGTCGCCATCGAGCCGCACGCGCTGCTGGAGCGTGACATACGGATCGTAGGAGGCGCGGAAGCCGGCCACCCAGTCAGACACCGCGTTCTGCAAACCCGAGCCCGAGGTGAACTCGTCCGCGTCGTCGAAGCGCAGCACGCGGCCCACCGTGGTGTCGAGATTGAGGCCGGTGTCGCTCAGCACCGCATAGCGCAGCCCGACATTCAGCCGCGGCCCCTCCTCGTACCCGTCGAGGCCGGAGAAATGGTTGCGCTCGAAGATCGAGAGCTCGTCGAACTCGGTGATCAGGCTGTCCTCGTTGGGGATGTCGTCGCCATTGCCGCCGAAGGGCGCGACGATCGCCTGTGCGATCGGCTCGATCACCTGGGTTATGCTGCCATTGCCGGTCGAGACGAGTGGATAGCGCGCCTCGAGGCCCGCCAGCGGCGCGAAGCGCAGCACCGTGTCGTCGAGATCGGGGTCGTCGCGGTCGCCGATGAGGAAGAGATCGCCCCGCGCCTCGGCAAAGGCGGTGAGCGCGAGCCCGACCGGCAGCACGAACTCACGCTCCCAGTCGATCCCGACCGAGATTCGGCCCGTGTCCTCGCCATTGTTGCGATAAAGCCCCTGGCTGTCGGCGAAGAGCCCGAGCGTCCCCCCGGCATAGGGCGCGGCAAACTCCTGGCGCGCGGCGAAATCCGGGATCACCAGCGGGATCTGCCCGGCCGGCTCGTTGTTGCGCAGAGACTGGAAGCGCACGCCCGAGACGTCGAAGAACCCCGCCCGGCGGTAGCGATTGGCGAAGACCTCCTGGGTCAGGCGGTCCTCGGTCGACAGATCGAAGTAGCGCAGATAGCCGTCGTCGCTGGCGAAGGCGACGTCCCAGCCCCAGACGATACCGGGCCCCGAGGTGAAGCGCGCGAAGGTGTCGACATGGCCGTGCTGCTCGCGGTCGCCCGTGAAGTCCGAGCGCGCGATCGAGCCGGAGAAGAAGATGTCGCCATTCGAGAAGGCGCGGCGGGCCTCCAGCAAGCCCACCACCCCGTCATTCGTGGTGACGAAGGGGGTCAGCGTCACGTCGGTATGCTCGTCGATCACCCAGTAGAACGGGATCTTGACGCCGTAGCCGTAGTTCTCGGTGTCAGCACCGGCCTCGGGCGCGAGGAAGCCCGACACCCGGTCGACCGTCGGATCGGGGTGGCTGAAATAGGGCGTCCAGAACACCGGCACCCCGAAGACCTCGAGCCGGGCGTTCTCGTAGTGGATGACCCGCTCCTCCTGATCGTGGATCACCCGGCGGGCGCGGATCCGCCAGAGCGGCGTCGGGTCGTCCTCGCAAACCTCGCAGGGGCTGTAGACCGCCCGGTTGAGGATGTTGTAGCGATCATCGACCCGGCGCGCCTCGACGGCCGAGAGCCGCGTCTGCTGGTCGAGCATCGACTGCGCGCCGCGCACCACGCCGTCCCGCAGCTGCGCGTCGAGATCGGCGAAATCGGCGAACACGGTGAAGCCGGTCGGGTCGCGCAGCACCAGATCGCCCTCGGCCTCGATCCGGCCGGTGGTGTCGTCATAGGTGATCCGGTCCGCGGTCAGCGTGCGGTCGCCATAGAAGACCTCGACATTGCCCTCGGCGGTGATCCGGCGCGTCTCGCTGTCATAGCCGATGGTGTCGGCCACCAGGGCGACCGGCAGGTCGGGGTCGAACTCGGCGTCGATCTCCGGCGCGATCTCCTGCGCGGCAGCGCCTGCATGGTGGGTGGGCGACAGCTGGGTTGCGAGCGCGGCGACCAGCACGAGGCCAAGCCCGATCAGCAGGGCGCTGACGCTCCGGCGCATGGCCTTCCCTCCCCCGTCGCTCGCGCACACCGCGCGCTTCGTTTTAGCCGTCTTCGAGATGAAGCAGCAAGCCCAGCGCGAAGAGCACCGCAGCGGCAGGCGGTCCCCAGGCCGCCAGCAGCACCGGCACGGCCCCCGAGGCGCCGAGCGCACTGGTGACATCGGAGAGGAAGAAATAGCCAAAGCCCGTCAGCACGCAGCCGAGCGCCATATAGCCGAGGCCGCCGAAGCGGGCATGGCGCATCGAGAACGCCGCCCCGATCAGCACCATCGCGAAGAACACAGCCGGCGCGGCCAAGAGGCTGTGCAGATGGAGGACATGGCGGTTCGAGGAGAAACCCGAGTCCTCGAGGCCCGCTATGAAGCCCGGAAGCTTCCAGAACGAGATCGTCTGTGGCGCGGCAAAGCTCTCGAGGATCTGTTCTTCGGTCAGGTTGGTCGGCAGGGTGAGTTCTTGGTGGCGCCTGGGCGCGGTCTCGCGGCGGGCCTCGTCGCTGGTCTCCGGCGCCTCGGCGAGGATGTTCCAGACCTCGGCATCGGAGAGCCGCCAGGCGCCGGGCTCGAGGAGCGCGCGGCGCGCGTCGATCCGCCGCTCGAGGCGGTCGTCGGGCCCGAAGCGGAAGATCGTGACGCTCCAGAGCCGGTCGGCGCGTTCCGAGGCGCGGCGCGCGCGGATCACCGTCTGCCCGCTCTGGTCGCCCTGACGGAGCCAGATCCCGCCGCCCGTCACCGCGAGCCCGCCGCCCGGCTTGCCGAAGACGCGCTCCTCGAGAAGGTCGAACCGTTCGGCAAAGGCCGCCGCGACCGGGTTGTAGACGGCAAACGACAAGACGCCGAGGACGAGCGCCACCAGGAGCGCCGGCGAGATCAGCCGCCAGACCGAGACCCCGGCCGCCCGCGTCACCACGAGCTCCGAGGTGCGCGCGAGCCAGGCGAAGCAGACCATCGCGGCCAGCAGCACCGTAAAGGGCCCCGCGGCGATCGTGATCGCCGGCGCCCTGAGCACGGCCATCCAGAGGAGCTCGACGAAATCCGCCCCGCCCCCGCTGTTGGCCGAGAGAAGCTCGACGAGCCCCGCGATCACCACGAGCGCCAGCACCGCGAGGAAGGCGGCCATCGCGATCCCGAAGAACCGTCGCGCGACATAGAGCGCGAGCGTGGGCGTCATGCGGCGCCCCTCGGGCCGACAGGCGGCGTGTCGGGCGACAGCGGATGAGGCGCCAGGGGTTGGGGCGATATGGGTTCGGGCGTCAAGGGCGGCGGCGGGCCGGGACGCCGCGCGGCCATCCCGATGCTCGACATCAGCCAGAGCGCCGCGAGCGCCCCGAGCGCGGGCGGCAGATACATCAGCGGCCAGAGCGCCGCCTCGCTCGCGGTCAGGTTCTTTGCGGCGAGGCCCAGCACCCGCAGCACCAGACCTGCGATCACAGCGATCAGGATCCGGTGCGCGAAGCCGCGCCGGTTGAAGCCAAAGCTTACGATCATCGCGGTCGCCAGGAGCGGCAGGGCGACTGCATAGAAGGGCGAGGCCAGCTGCTCATGGCCCTCGGCCCGGAACTCGCCCACCTCATAGGGCCCGAGTTCCTCGCCCTCAGCGGTCAGCAGGGTCGGCAGGAAAAACTCGCTCGGCTTCTTCTGCCGCGCGGCGCTGGTGTCCTCGAGCTGGCCGAGATCGTAGGTGAACCGCTCGAAGCGCAGGAGCGAGAGATTGCCCCCCGCGGCGGGGCGCGACTGCGCGATGCCGTCGAACATCACGATCCGCGGGCTCTCGCCGCCCGGCACCAGGATCGCCCGCTCGGCGGTGTAGGTGGTGATCTGGTCCTCGTCGCGCTCGTCATGGACGAAGACGCCGAGCATCTCGCCCGGGCGCCCCATGCGACGGAGATAGACCGTCACCCGCCGCGTCGGCGCGAGGAATGCCCCCTCGCGCAGGAACGCCGCCGCTACATCGCCGCGCACCTCGGTCACGCGCTCATGCATCATGCGCTTGGTGGTCGGCATCAGATAGAGGGTGATGACGAGCAGCACGGCCACCACGCAGCCGCCGAAGATCGCGACGGGGCGCAACAGCCGCCCGCCAGAGAGCCCCGCCCCCATCAGCACGACGAGCTCGCTGTCCACCTGGAGCCGGTTGATGATGTAGAGCGTCGCCGCGAAGGCCGAGACCGGCAGCACGATCGAGAGCACCGTCGGCAGCAGGAGCAGCGTCAGCTCGAGAAAGACCCGCGCCGACTGGCCGTTGTTGACCACCGTGTCGATCACCCGGAGCGACTGGGTCAGCCAGATCACCCCGGTGAAGACCAGCACGAAGAAGAGAAACGGCCCGGCCAGGAGGCGCAGCACATAGCTGTCGATGCGGATCATGCGCGGGGCTCCGGTCGTGGCGCGTGGGGCATTTTCGCAGCCGGCCCGTGCCGCGGCAAGGGGCGGGCCGGCCCCGCCCCCGCCCCCCCCCCCCCCCCCCCCCCCCCCCCCCCCCCCCCCCCCCCC